>DALYIW010000030.1:377-14799 GCA_031970155.1 Coleofasciculaceae cyanobacterium CTOTU46601
GATCGCAACTCTCGTTGGTTTTTCAGTTTTGAAAAGCGTCCTACAACTAGTTGGCGCACTGATCAGTCTTGCCATCGTCGGAGGGATACTGTACTTGGTGTATAAATTCTTCGTTACACCCCAATCTTCCAAATAAGTGCAAACCCTAACTCGTGGCGTGAGATTTAAGCATGGCTAGCCCTACCATAAAAACTGGCGAAAATCAAGAGGGTGGTCGGTCATTTTCGCTGCGACTGCACCTGGCATTGCCACTGGTGACCAGACGTTGCGCGGCAGTCCTTTTAGAAGTCTCGCTAGTTGCGGCGAGTGCGCTAGTTCCTTACAGCATTGGGTTTTATGCAAAAGAGTACTCAAAAGCAGAACCTGTTCCCCTGAACCCAGTAGTAGCGTCTACTGAGGAAGCGATCGCAAAAACACTAGCACAACCACGAGAACAGCTGACCCAGGAGGTACCGCCCCTAACCAATTTATTCTGGTGTGGGACGCTAGTGATGCCAGTAGTAGTGACAGGCTGGCAGCTATATCTTCTGGGAAAAACTGGGAAAACAACTCCCAAAAAATGGCTGGGGGTCAAGGTTGTCACAGTATTAGGAGAAAATCCGGGTTTGATTCGTGCCGTGTGGCGCGAGGCAGTAGGACGTTGGGGCTTGCCAGTTGGAAGCGCTTATCTGCTGTGGCGTTACACAGGTGCCTTTCCAGATATCACGATTTTGCTAGGACTAGCAGGATTGATGCTACTGGCAGAGAGTGGAAGCGCCCTATGGAACTCTCGACGCCGCACCTGGCACGACAAACTAGCAGGAACTTATGTCGTAGATGCTAATAGTAGTTTCTCCTCGTACTCCGATGGTTTTCAGACAAGGCACTCTCGCTCAGGTAACCACTCAGTCACACTAGAAGTAGAAAACGGTTGGGAGTCGTCTGAAGAAGAAGCATCAACAGGTGAACGGCGCGAACGAACAGTAACGACGATTGTTCTCACCTCACAACAACCGCGCTGGCAACCTCTGAATCTTTGGTTTTGGATGCGCCGACATCCTGGTTTGACCCTACTAATTATTGCGTTTGCGAGTATGGCGTCTATACTAGGAACTTTTGTTGGTACACAAATTTATATTCAAAGTCAGGCCAATCGACGAGAGTTTAAAAAGCAGGATAACCAGGTATTTCTGGAACTAGTTAAGCAATTAAGCACTAAGTCAGCGACAGCTGTAGAAGAACGACAAGGAGCAATCATAGCACTAGCAAGACTTGATGATGCTCGTGCTGTTCCTTTTCTGGTAGATTTGCTAGGTCAAGAAAAGACGCCCAGTTTGATTGATTCAATTCAGCAAGCTTTAGTGAGTAAAGGTTCAGATGCATTACCTGCTCTGCAACGATTGAATCAAGCGTTGCAAAGTGACCAAGAGATGTTGAGGCGTCGGGGTACTGCCCCTGAGCAGCAGTTGATTGATTTGCGGCTGAGAGCAACCAAAAGAGCGATCGCCAAAATCCTAACCATTGACACCAATAAAATCCATAACACTGACTTGAGCCGCACTAACCTAAGTCAAGTTAGCAATGGTGCCGCTCAATTTACTTTAATCCTGGACAACCTTAACTTATCAGGTATCAACTTGCGCTCTGCAAATCTAGCCAACGCCAGCTTACGCAACAGCCGCTTTTACGGAGTCGGTGAAGATGGACGCTTCGGCACCTTCGATGATTGGGTAACTGACTTAAGTGGTGCTGACCTTAGAAGTGCTGACCTCACTGGTGCAGGTCTGAACAATATCATAATGAATCGTACCAATTTAGTTCGAGCAACTCTGAATAAGGCCAACTTCTCTAACAGCCGCATGGAAGGCATAAACCTCAGCAGTGCCCAGCTAATTGGAGCTAATTTGCGTCAAGCCAGCTTAGCAAATGCCAGCCTGACAGGTGCAGATTTAGGAGAGGCAAAATTAGCCCTAGCCAATTTGCAGGGTGCTCGTCTGGGACAAGTAAAAGCTAGGGGAAGTGAGTTTCCGTTTGCGAATTTGACTCAATCGAATTGGCAAGGTGCAGACCTTTCAAGAGCTAAATTGAGCAATGCTAATCTCAAAGATGCTGACCTCACTTCAACTAAACTTGTTGGAGCAAATCTTAGCCATGCTAATTTGCAAAATGCCAAGCTACGCAACGCTAACTTGAGTGGTGCTGACTTACGGGGGGCGAATTTGGCAGGAACTGATTTTCAGGGAGTGATTTTTGCCACCGCAACACCTACTCAGTCCAATCAATTTCTAGAGACACCACCTGCTGCGGCATCAGCTGCCCGCATCAAGGGCGTGATTTTTGATAAGGCCAAAAATTTAGATAGTAAGCAAATTAAATTTATTTGTAATTACGGTGGGCGTCATCCCCAGTGTCCGGATAGTAGTAGGTAAAGGGCGATACCCCACGAATAAATAAATCCACCCCCCATTCCCCAAACCTACTCCTAGTCCCGAAGAACATATCGCACCAGAATACTGATCACCTCACCAGGGTTAGCAGTGGGCTGAAGAGGACTCCACGCCGTAGCTTCAGCATAGCCAAGCACATGCAGCAGGTGTATTGCACTCCTGACAACTTTGGGAGTACCAATTAGGATATGTCTGAGCTTTTCTCGATTATGGGGTGCTGTGTCGGAAGTTTTGCCGGAAACAGGCGCTTTAAGTGCGTCGCTGGGATTGGGTACAAATTCTTGAGCCATTTGGGTAAAAATCTTTTCTATTTCAACCTGATAGACAAAAAAATACGACTCTCTGCCTGTGAGTCGCAATAGTTTTATACGTAAATTGCGAGTATTAAATTACGTAAATTACTCCTTTATGGCGTCGGGTGGTAGCACCAACTGTCTGATCTGATTGATGATGTCTTCCTTTCTGAGGATATTCAGAACATATTCAGGGCGTTTAGTAAAGTCCTTACCCCATCCTTCAACAGTTCGCTCTGAAAGTCCTGTAGCTTGAGCTAAAGCCTTCACACATGCCTTGTAATATCCTCGCTCGTCAGGTGGCATATCTACCCATCGTCTACAGAATTCGTTCGGCTCCAAGGGAAGTACTCTAATCTCATCAACCCTATGATGCCTCTTTCTTCGACAACCAGGAAGAACCGCGTACATTTTTATTCGTGATTTACGTATGACCAGCGGTATATTAACACAAGATGTAGAGGCACGATTAAGCTGATTTGCATCTAATGCAGCATAATTTGGACGGGCAAGATGCCCATCCCACAAGAAAAAGCTAAACACCAATTGGCAATTTAAATGAAGCTGTTGGCGAATCAACGAGGGGTCAAACCCCTCCCCCCTAAAGTTGGGGATTTGAGGGACTGTCGGACTGTCGATCTAATGCTTCTCGTGCGATCGCTCATAGCCCCTGTCTTTAACAACAAACAACCAACAACTAACAACCAACAACGTACTTGAGCGAAACTATTTATTGACAAACCCGTTGTGCAAATCTCAGCTTGGCCGAACGAGAACGGGGGTTTTCCTCTAGTTCCTTTTCTTGCGCCGTTATTGGCTTTTTCGTCAAAACCTGCAATAGTGGTGAATCTCGCAACGTGTGCTTAACAATGCGGTCTTCCAGGCTATGAAAACTGATAATACCGATTCTGCCTTCTAGCTTGAGCCAGTTAGGAGCACGATTGAGGAAGGTTTCTAGAGAAGAAATTTCCTGGTTAACTACTATTCGTAATGCTTGAAAGACACGAGTGGCAGGATGAATTCTGCCATAGCGGTATTTGCGAGGAACACTATGGGCGATCGCATCTGCCAATTGAGTCGTTGTCTGAAACGGACGTTGTTCCACAATCCGCCGCGCAATCTGCCTAGATAATCGTTCTTCCCCATACTTGTAGAACGTATCTGCTAGTTGCGCTTCCTGCCAGTGATTGATCACCTCTGCTGCTGTGAGAGACTGGCGCTGATCCATCCGCATATCTAAATCAGCAGTATGGCGAAAACTAAAACCTCGTTCTGGAATATCGAATTGAGCAGAACTAACGCCTAAATCTGCGATAATTCCATCGAATACTAGGTTATTTGGCTTATATTCAGCAAAATTACCATGCCAGAAGTGGATGCGATCGCCATATTGTTCTAACTTTACCTTCGCGGCGGCGAGCGCACAGGCATCTCGATCAATCGCCGTCACCTGAACGTCAGGCGCTGCTGCCAAAATCAACTCACTATGTCCTCCTCCACCCACTGTGGCATCTAGGTAATGCCCACCCGCATGGATATTTAAACCGTCAATTAACTCTCGACTCAGCACCGGAACATGTGAAAACGCTGCTGTGTTCGCTTTGTGAGCCTCAGTCTCCATATAATAATTGAAGAGATGCAACAAAAATAAACATATTGGACAAGACCTACCGCCATAAAGCTATCAAATATCAACGATAAGCGATCGCTCTTGGCACTGTGTTTGGCGCGATCGCGTGCATTGTCCGTTAAGGGTTGCAGGTGAACAAGTTACAGGTTACAAGGTTATAAGTTTTAACATTTACAACCTTCCAACCTTCCTTAGCGAAGCGGTAGCGACGCTAGGAGCGTCACCTTCCAACCTTCAACTCATTGACGACTGGGAAGCTAACTGTCTCTTGTTGCCATTGTCCAACCTGCGGAAAGGGAAAATTGCTTACTTATGGCAAAAATTGAAACTAGAACAGAACCCATGGTTCTCAACATGGGTCCGCACCATCCCTCCATGCATGGGGTGTTGCGATTAATCGTCACCTTAGACGGCGAGGATGTGATCGATTGCGAACCAGTAATCGGCTACCTGCATCGAGGCATGGAAAAAATTGCTGAGAACCGCACCAACATCATGTTCGTCCCCTACGTCAGTCGGTGGGACTATGCAGAGGGAATGTTCAATGAGGCAATTACCGTCAATGCCCCAGAAAAATTAGCGGATATTCCAGTTCCCAAACGCGCCAGCTACATCCGCGTCATCATGCTGGAGTTAAATCGAATTGCCAATCACCTGCTGTGGTTAGGCCCATTCATGGCTGACGTAGGTGCCCAAACGCCCTTCTTCTACATCTTCCGGGAACGGGAGATGATTTATGACTTGTGGGAAGCGGCTTCAGGACAGCGACTGATTAACAACAACTACTTCCGCATTGGTGGTATTGCTGTTGACTTACCCTACGGCTGGGTTGATAAGTGCGAAGACTTCTGTGACTACTTTGACCCCAAAGTAGACGAGTACGAACGCTTAATCACAAATAACCCGATCTTCCGCCGCCGGGTTGAGGGTGTTGGCACCATCGGCCGCGACGAAGCGATTAACTGGGGACTTTCTGGCCCAATGCTGCGAGGTTCTGGCGTCAAGTGGGATTTACGGAAAGTTGACCACTACGAGTGTTACGACGACTTTGATTGGGAAGTGCAGTGGGAAACGGCTGGTGATTGCTTTGCCCGATATCTAGTGCGGGTTCGCGAGATGCGCGAGTCAGTCAAGATTATCCGCCAAGCCTTGAAAGGACTACCGGGTGGCCCTTATGAGAACTTGGAAGCCAAGCGAATGGCAGAAGGCAAGAAATCCCAGTGGAATGAATTTGACTACCAGTTTATCGGCAAGAAAATTGCCCCCACTTTCAAGATACCTAAGGGCGAACACTACGTCCGTTTAGAAAGTGGCAAAGGGGAACTGGGAGTTTTCATCGTTGGAGATGATAACGTCTTCCCTTGGCGTTTCAAGATTCGTGCCGCCGATTTCAACAACTTGCAGATTTTGCCTCATATTCTGCGGGGTGTGAAGGTTGCCGATATCATGGCGATTCTCGGCAGTATTGACATCATCATGGGGTCAGTTGACCGCTAAAAGGAAAAAAGCAAAAGATAACTTCGTGAACTACCCACACCGCTTTAACGAGTCGGTGTGGGCTTCTAGCTTCATAGCCCCTAAATTCAATTTCTAGCTTGTAAGCGATCGCCTTACGAAGGCATGAACATCACCGGAGTCACTAGACTGACGGAGGCTCAAAAGGCAACCTTGTGGGCGTTGGGCGCGGTAGAATCCAATTAGCCTAGGCGCAGATGAACAGTAGGAGGACGCGATGGTTCAACTGCTAGATAGAACCCGTGACCAATTGATTACCCTTCCTGGCACATGGGAAGGATTTAAACTTGTCCAACAGGGATTAAAAGACTCTCCTGGGGCAAGGTTAGCGTTCTACGACGGAGTAATCGAAATCCTGATGCCGGGAGAACTACATGAGGTTTTTGCCCATATCATTGGCTATTTAGTTACAACCTTCTTGGTAGAAAAGGGTATCCCATTTATTCCAACTCGACAAAAAGACCAGCAACGTGAAGGAATTGCCTCTGTCCAGGCCGACGAGTCTTATTGTTTGGGGCAATCGAAACCAATTCCTGATTTATCGATTGAGGTGGTGTTTACCAGCGGTAGAATCAGTAAATTAACGCGCTATCAAGCACTAGGAGTTCCAGAAGTGTGGTTCTGGCAGGATGGTACTCTTACACTCTATCGTCTGAGCGCAGATGGCTATCAACGTATTGAGCGCAGTCAGCTATCTGGACTCGAAGAACTGGACATTGAACTGTTGAAACGCTGTATTTTGATTGCCGAAACCGATGTAATTGAAGCGATTCGCACCTTTCGTAAAGCGATCGCCCATGGAAAGTAGCGCTACGATCAACAATGAATTGACGATGGTCAAGGCGATGACAGCATTCACACTACCAATCAAAGTGGATCTCAAGCATGTTCATCTAACGGATGAGCAGTTTTACCAACTCTGCATCAACAATCGAGATCTCAACATTGAACGTAGTGCAAAAGGAGCCTTGATTTTCATGGCACCCGTGGGTGGAGACAGCGGTAATCGAGAAATAGAAACTTCGTCCATGCGATCCTTCATGGGCGGGGTAGTTCATTAGGCTTACCCAGCTGTTAGCAATCAAAGCAAAGACGAGGAGTTTTGAATGACACTGCCAGAAATCACTCAGAAACTTTTAGCGGCAAAAAAAGCAAAAGGGTTAACTTTTGCTGACTTAGAAAAAATACTTGGACGTGACGAGGTATGGATTGCCGCATTGTTTTACCGTCAAGCCAGTGCTTCTGAAGATGAGGCAAATAAAATCATCTCAGCATTGGGATTAGAACCAGAGATGGCGGTAGAACTAACAGAGTTTTCAGTAAAAGGGTCTTTAGATCCAGTTATTCCAACTGACCCGCTGATTTATCGGTTCTATGAAATTATGCAGGTGTATGGAATGCCGATGAAAGCGGTGATTCATGAAAAGTTTGGTGATGGCATTATGAGCGCCATTGATTTTACTTTGGATATCGAGAAAGAAGAAGATCCAAAAGGCGATCGCGTAAAAGTCATCATGTCGGGAAAATTTCTCCCCTACAAAAAGTGGTAGCAACGTTCTTATCAAAAACACATAGAATACGCAAATTTCTCATTACAAACCGCCACTTGTAGGGGTTAACGGCCGTTAACCCCTACTCTACGTGAGGCCGTTCACCCCTACTCTATGTAGTGTCCATACGTAAGTCCTGAACTGTTGTGTTTAGGGCTTGTTTAGTTACCGACTCCTAGAGGTATCCTTTTCCTCAAGTATCCTGGTTCTACGATTAGTGGGATTGACGCGATCGCTAGGGCCAACGTTTGTCTGATTAGCAGGGGCAGCACTTGCATTAGGTCTGATGATTGTACCGTCAGGGGTAATGGTAGTGCCACTAGGGGTGCTATAAGAACCATCTGGGTTGCTGATAAAGCCTCCAGTACTCGTTATCGACCCGTTAGGAGTGATAATCGTCGTACCACTAGGACTGACAACAATTCCTCTAGGAGTATTGCCACGAGAGGGATTGTTTGTAGCATTTTGGTCAGTGGACAAGCCTCTGCTGCGAGTTCCTGTACTGTTAGAGGTGGTGCTGCTGTCGTTATTCGGGCTGACGATACCGCGACGAGTAATAGTATTGCCAGTCGGAGTAGTCATAGAACCATCGGGGTTGGTGATAAAACCTCCGCTGTTAGTACCCGTGCCGAAAGGGACATTGCGTACTCTACCAGTAGGGTTGATGATTGTACCGTCGGCAGTGATGGTAGTCCCATTCGGAGTAGTGAAGGAACCATCTGAGTTAGTGATAAAGCCTATGCTGCTAGTGATTCTCCCGTTAGGGGTGGAGATCGTCCTACCATCGGAGCTGATGGTAATCTTGCTAGATGTAGCAGTCTTACTATCGAGGAGACTTGGAACTGGTGGAAGTGCCAATAGTGGTGTAGATAAGCCAGTGGTGAGAAGAAAGGTTATGGCAGTGATGGTTGCTCGTTTCATCTGGAGATTCCCATGAGCAGGTGCAAAAATTCTTTGCTATCAGCATAGAGGATAAATCAAGTTAAAGAGGGAAGCTTTGTACCAACGTTGTCTGTAACAATCCTTCATAAGTTGGTTGATCCATATTAATAAGAACAACGACATGCTTGCGATTTGGGGATAGACGGACATCTCTAATAGAATATTTCTGGACGGCTTCGCGGTAATTATTTAGATCGCCAAGGGTCAGTTGACGATAATTATAAGTAATCACAAGCCGCATAGCTGCACGCTCTACACCTAAATAGCCTCCTGGCGAAACAGGTGGCAGATACTTTTGCTGTAGACGAATCTGTAGAGGCTGTTTTTGATTATTCAAACGGTATTGAACTGTCTCAGTTTTATCGGGCTTAATTGAACGAGAAATAATGGGCAGTTGTACTCCGACTTTAAGTTGAGTGAGATTTAACGCTTGCCTGATTGGTAATGTTCTTTTGAGTAGGTCATTTTCAGCGGCTTGATTGCTGAGGTTTGAGGATGAGCGATCGTACTCAGTTTTGAGGCAACCATCCTGCACACAGGAATTAGTTATTATATTAACGATTTGTATTTGTGCAGTTGGCACTTCCGTTACAGAGTTTCGAGAACTTTCTAGATAGATATAGTGACGGCTATCTGTAGAGAAACCTGAAAGGCGTTTAGAAGTTCTGAAGAGAGTTGCCAATCCCTCTGAAGTGAGCAAGCACAGGGTAAGCGCAGCAAACGAGACTGAAAATAAGCAAAAACCTTTCCAACGACGTTGAAAATCAGTTCGGGAGGCTTGACGCAGCATTGCTATGAAAAGAGAACTTGAGACAATCCAACCTTTGTACCACAACTTGCCTCAATCCTCATCGTTTGTTTCTACCGATGAGAAAGTAAGTGATCATTTCTCCCTTTCCTTTCACCGAGATGACACCACGCTTTTCAAACCAGTATTGCTGGCGCAAACATTCGTAGGTTGCAGCTGTTACCTGAATTTTGCCAGCTAAACCGTGTGATTCCATGCGGCTGGCAATGTTTACGGTGTCTCCCCATAGATCGTAACTAAACTTTTTGATGCCAATTACTCCCGCGACTACAGGACCTGTATTAATCCCAATACGGATATTTAACGGTGTTCCTGTCTCTGTATGAAAGCGTGCGATCGCATCTTGCATATCCAGTGCCATTTCGGCGATGGCGCTGGCGTGGTTGATCTGCGGCACAGGCAAGCCTCCCACCACCATATAGGCATCTCCAATCGTCTTGATTTTCTCCAAACCGTGCCGTTCCGCCAACTGGTCAAACTCTGAGAAAATTACATTGAGTATTTCCACTAGTTCTGTCGGAGAGGTTTGTGTCGAAAGCTCAGTAAAGCCAACTATATCAGCAAACAAAACCGTCACCTCAGCAAAGTTGTCCGCAATGGTGCTGGGTTGCTGTTTTAAGCGGTTTGCGATCGCGCCTGGCAATATATTACGCAACAGACGTTCAGTTTGTTCTTGTTGATGCAACAGTGCTATTTCTGCCTCCTTGCGCTGTGTGATGTCCATTGCCGTCCCAAATTGTCGAATGACTTCTCCTTGATCGTTGGTAACTGTGTATCCTCTGGCGTTAATATGCCGGATAGAATTATCCGGTCGTACAATCCGATAGTCAAATTCATAAGGCTTCCCATCTGCGATCGCTTGTTCTACAATTGTTTGCCAGAGTTCCCGATCATCTGGATGAACCTGTTGTACGAGTTCTGAGTACGTTGGTGCCTGTTGCTGCGATTCCAGACCAAAAATTCGGAACAGTTCATCTGACCAAGTAATTTTTTGTGTAACGATATCCAATTCCCAGCTGCCAACATGGGCTATTTTTTGTGCTTCTGCAAGGCTAGCTTCGCTGGCTCGCAGTGCTGCTTCTGCTTCTTTTCGTTCAGTAATGTTTCGGAAAATCCCACGGGTAAAAACTGGCTTCCCTTCTGTAAATTTGCAGTTGATATTCCCTTCAACTGAGATTGTTTTGCCATCTTTCGTCAGAAATTCTGTTTCTACGCTATCGATCTTTTCTCCAGACATTAATCTCCCAAACATTTCCATACAGTGTGCTTGATGCTTGGGATGAATCACGTCAAAGGCTGTTATCTTGGCAATTTCCGTTTCGCTATATCCTAAGGTTTTTCGCCAAGCGCGATTCACATATACAAAACGACCCTCAGGAGTAATACACTGAATCAAGTCACTAGCGTTTTCAAACAATTCTCGATAGCGTTCTTCGCTCTCCAAGACGACAGATTCTGCTTGTTTACGCTTAATAAACTGAACCAGTTGGCTACCAATACCCGCCATTACCTGAAGCAAGTCTTCATCGATTGGGTGAACCTCACAGCTAAAGAAAGTCATAACTCCCAAGATTTCTTTATTGTCTTGGATGGGGAACCCAAAGGCACTGTGCAGTCCGGCAATTGATGCCGCTTGCGATCGCACAAAATTTGCATCATGGAGAACATCCGTAATCCAGTGAGGAGAACGTGTTTCCCAAACACGACCCGGCAATCCCTCACCTGATGCTAAGGTAATTTGCGAGGTAATGCTCGTAAACTCTGAGATCGCTATCGATGGTTGTACCCAAGTTTCCACACACCGAAGTTCTGTGGGGTGAGAAATAGCCTTGCCTGGTGCGGGTGTTCCCAGGTACTGATCGGGTGTCCAGATTTCGCCTAGAACCCATCCCAGGTTTTCACAGATGGCTTGTAGGATTTTTGCGATCGCCTGCTTCAGAGTTGTTGACTCTGACAGAATTCGGGTTGTCACATATTGCGCTGCCTGACGCTTTTGGAAACGCTGTTGTTGAGTGATATCCCTACCAATATATATATAGTTTTCTATTTTCTTTTTGTTGGTCTGAATCGCTGAACAGGAAAAGGCTACAAAAATTTTTTCTCCTCTTTTGGTGCTACAAACCACTTCTATATTCTTGAGAGTTTTATTAAATAAAGGATGTTGTTGATTAATTTGGTATAAAAAAGCTGAATCTTCGATTATTTTTGTGATTGGCTGATTAATTAATTCTTCTTTTTGGTAGCCAAATAATTCTCTTGCTGCTCTATTAACTGTTTTTATAAATCCATTTTTATTAGTAACAAACAAAGCAGATGGCATAGATCTTACAATTTCTGAAAGGTAATCTTTTGCCGCCTCCAAGGAACTTGTAAGTAAATTTTTTTCATTGATGAGTTGGAGTCTTTTTTGTTCCCATAGGATTTTTTCACTTACGTCTTTGATAAGAATAATCAATTCATCAACTGGCTCTTTAGTGGGATTTTTACTAATATTTATATCAAAGTAGACAGGTAAGTTATTACCACCCAACCTAGAAACTCCTTCTAACTCAAAATTCACCTGTCGTCTTTCAATGATGTCAATTAGGACATCTTCAAGCCCGAAGAGTTCAGGAAAGCAGACGCGGACATCATTACCGGGCATCACCTCATCAGGACAATCAGCAAACTGTTGCACCTCAGAAGATTTTTCTAGGATGTGGAAGTTCCGATCCACTGTCAGGTACTCTATTCGGTTTGGGGAGAAGAGTTCTGTAAGAAAAGTAGTCATGCTAAGTCTATAATTCCCTAAACTACTTAATAAAAAATTTCCTCCATTGAGACATGCACCTCACAAATTAATCATGATTAATGATTTTTCTACCTGTGAGTAAATAAGTAGTCATTTCTCCCTTGCCTTTAACGTGGATTTCACCTCGTTCGGTAAACAAATATAGCTCTCGTAAACGTTCGTAAGTTGCGGTAGTTACATGAATTTGTCCGGGGATACCGTGTGATTCCATCCGACTAGCAATGTTTACTGTATCCCCCCATAGATCGTAACTGAATTTTTTAATGCCAATCACTCCCGCGACCACAGGGCCAGTATTGATGCCAATACGGATGTTGAAGTCTTTTCCAGTTTCTTCTCGAAATTGAGCGATCGCACTTTGGATATCGAGTGCCATTTCTGCGATCGCCTCAGCATGATCGGCTCGTCGCGTAGGCAACCCACCGACTACCATATAAGCATCGCCCACTGTCTTGATTTTTTCTAAGCCATGCTTCTCACTGAGGCGATCAAAAGCGGAGAAGACTTGGTTGAGCACACTGATCAAGTCATTCGGACTCAAAGAGGAAGCCATCTGGGTAAAGCCAACGATATCTGCAAACATAACGCTGACTTCTGCAAAGTTTTCTGCAATTGTACTTGTATCTTGTTTCAACAAATCTGCGATCGGTTCCGGCAAGATATTGAGCAGTAGACGTTCAGTTTGCTCCTGTTGCTGACGCAGTGCTTCTTCTGTTTGTAGGCGCTTAGTGATATCTCTGAGAATAGCGCGAGTAGCCACGGGCTTTCCGGCTACAAATCTACAGTTAATATTTCCTTCCACCGAGATTTTTTGACCATCATTGCTAATAAACGCCGCTGTAACTTGGTCGAGCTTTTCTCCAGATATTACGCGAGAGAAAATTTCCAACCACTCCCTTTTATTATCGGGATGAATAACATCCAACAAATTCATCTGTTCTACTTGCTCTGCGCTATATCCCAGAGTGTCTCGCCAAGCTCGATTAACGTATACAAACTGACCATTGAGAGCGCAAGATTGAATCAAATCGCTAGCATTTTCAAACAAGTCTCGATAGCGTTCTTCGCTTTCCGCTAGCGCTGCTTCCGCTTGTTTTCTCTTAATAAACTGACCCAATTGGTTACCAATTGCCGCCATCGTTTTGAGTAAGTCTTCATCAAGTCTTTGAACTTCGCGGCTATAAAAAGTCATGACACCAAGAAGTTCGCTATCTCCATGAATGGGGAATCCAAAAGCTCCATGCAGTCCAGTTTGAGAGGCAATTTCTGAATACACAAAGTTTGCATCATCTGCAACATTTTGAATCCAATAAGGATAACAGTTCGCCCAAATACAACCAGGCAACCCCTCACCTAGAGCTAAAGTAATTGCCTGGATTACATTCGTATACTCTTGAGCATCAACCGATGGTTGTACCCACATCTCCACACATCGTAATCGAGGATTAGGGATTGAAGATTGGGGAAACACACAAGTCAAAGAAGTATCAAAACACTCCTCAGGATTACTTAAAAATCCCCCTTGTCCCTCTTCCTCCTCTTTCTCAGGCGTCCACAACTCTCCCAAATCCCATCCCAGATTTTCACAAATCGCCTGTAGGATTTTTAGCGGTGCCTCTGTAAGGGTGACCGACTCTGACAAAATGTGAGTAGTGGCATACTGCGCTGCTAGACGCTTTTGGGCACGCTGACGCTCGGTGATATCCCGACCAATGTAGATAAAATTTTGTAACTTGGCGATGTCGGTATTGATGGCTGAGCAGGAAAATGCGATCGCCAGTTTCTCTCTAGTTTTAGTCTGACAAACGACTTCTATATTCTTTAACGCTTCATTTAACAAAAGATTCGTTTGACTGGTTTCGGCTAATAAATTTCCCTCACCCAGGATGAGAGAAATTGGCTTACCGATTAATTCTTCTTCACTATAGCCAAACAAATCTTGCGTGGCTTGGTTTACCGTTTTTATAATTCCTAATGGCGTTGTTTCTAATAAAGCATCTGCTATTGACGTAATAATTCTTTCTATATACGCTTTAGAAGCCTCTAAAGTACTTAGCAACAGGCTCTTTTCATTGGCTGCCTGTACTAAGTTTTGCTCTAAAATCATTCTTTCTGTGACATCTTCAAATAAAACAACCAACCGATTTGTAGAATTATTTTCATATTGATTTTTAATAATACAGAGGTCAATATATATAGAAGTACCATCCGGTAGAAAACGTCCAATACCTTGTAATTCAAAATTAGTCTGCCGTCCTTGAAGAATATCAATTAGGATATCTTCAAGCCCGAATAGTTCAGGAAAACAGACGCGAACATCTTTTCCCTTCATAACATCCTGAGAACCAGAATCTCCGAATGTAGCTAAGGCTTCGCTATCTGCAAATCGTTGTACACCTAAAGATGCTTCTACGATATTGAAGTCCTGATCCACAACCATGTATTGCCGACGCCGCGTGGTTAAGAC
>DALYIW010000030.1:14852-23569 GCA_031970155.1 Coleofasciculaceae cyanobacterium CTOTU46601
AGGTTGTAATTTTTGAAGAGCTTAGTTACACTATAAACTTATTTAAAATGCCCTGAGTTCCTATCCGTTACCCCAAATCTTCAATTACCTAAGTCAAGCCGCCTAAACAAGAAAATGAAGAACCATACGCCCCTACCAGTTATAGAGGTTGTGCGTAAGTCCTAAATAAAAATCTTTCTTCCCCGACTCCCGACTCCCGACTCCCGACTCAAGGGCTTCCGACTCCCGACTCAAGGGCTTCCGACTCCCGACTCAAGGGCTTCCGACTCCCGACTCCCGACTCCCTATTTTCCTAACAGAGGTAATTAAGCACTTCCATAGACAGGAACTGCTGCCCCTCGCACATCCTTAGCGGCTTCCGACGCCAGGAAACAGATAACCTGGGCTAAAGATTCCGGTTTCACCCACTTATCTGCCTCTTGTGTGCCCATAGCGTCTCGGTTAGCGGGGGTGTCAATAATGCTGGGAAGTACGACATTAGCTGTGATGTTAGTACCTTTGGTTTCATCTGCGATCGCTTGTGTCAGCGCTACTACCCCCGCCTTAGATGCACAGTAAGACGCAAGTTGCCCTCCGGGTTGCACTGCTCCTCTTGAGCCTACCGTTACAATACGCCCATAGCCCTGCTCTAGCATTCTCCTCAGGCTGTGCTTGCAGACTAAAAAGGTAGTATTCAGATTTAAGTCAAAGTCTTTTTTCCACGCCTGGTAGCTGTATTCGTGGGTTTTGCCCATCGAGAAACCACCGACGAGATGAATCAGAACATCCACCCGTTCCATATCATTGACCAATTGTTCCACAGCTTGCTCGTGAGAGAGATCAGTTGAGACTAAGCAAATTTTGGCGAAATCAGCGGGAGAAAGAATTCCCTTAAGGCGTTCTATTTCTGAGTCAACGAAATAGGGAATAGTAACCTGTGCCCCCTGGGCGAGAACTGCCGGAGTAACACCCATGCCTAAGCCACCAGTACCACCCGTTAACAAAACTTGCTTACCCTTCATTGGACTTTAACTTCCTTTTAAGATATTTTCCTGCTCAATGTACTCTTTGAGGTCAAAATTTCTCTAAGTTTTGCCTTGAAATCAAACGGCTGTCCATAATCCACAACTTTCATCTCTAAACGTTTATTGAACACTATGACTTCAAGTTTAATCGGAGTTTCTGTGGGCATACCTTTGTGGGCATGGCGCACAGCATTAGTAAACCCTTCGACGTGAGCAAGTTTACATTCATCCAAAGTTTTTTGGGGAATTGGCAGCTGCTCCAACTGTTCATACCACTGCAAAACTTGGGGTAGAGCATTGAGGTCTGTATTAACTGTAAGGTCAATTTTTTTGAGAAGTAGGTCACCTCTAGATTTTTGTAAATTTTCTTGAGAGTTATTAAACTTATTAAAGCGGCTTAAAAAATCTGTCACTGGTTTTAAATTGCTAATTTTATTAAGTTTTTGTGATTGAGCCAGATTTTTTTGTTGATAATTCTTCACAAGCAATAGGCAGTTTTGATGAGTACAAGTGTGAATGTAATTTAGCTCATCAGTTAACAGCCACATGAGTTGTAATCCTCTTCCACCATCAGGAAGTTCATCTATGTTGTCGGTCATCTTAGCTCTCCTAGAGTATCAGTTCAGTAAAGTTAGTTGATAAATCAACCTTGAGCGGGATTTGAGTGATGCAAAAAAAGCCTGAAGTACTTAGATCAACTCTCAGATTTGTACGAATAGTAAATGTGTGAGAGTTGAAGAACGCGATCGCGTTGTTCGCTGAGTTGACTTGGTGGCAAAGCAAAGCTGTGCGTGAAGCGATCGCTTCGCGTGAAGCTATCAGAGTCAACGGTCGCTCAGTTGGTCAAGTAGAGCATGAAGATTAAGGCGACGGATATACTCCTATAATTTTTCTACCATAGTTTTCTGACAAACACCCTCTCCCAGAAAAAAAAGAGCCGACAATCTGAGTACTCAAGGTAAAAATGAGAGGACTTTCTCCACAAACTGCTGCTGATCGACCACAGGTTTTGTGATATATTCATCGGCACCACTGGCTTTGAGAAACTTTTCGCGATCGCCTGGCGTGTTATGGGCAGTTACTAGGATAACGGGCAGTTGTGCACTTCTAGGATTGGCTTTGAGTAGCTGAGTAATTTTGATACCGTCCACAAATTTACCCTGATAAGTGCTGTGAGCTAGAGAGACATCCATCAAAATAATGTCTATCACTCCAGTTTGGGCAATAGTCATGACTTCCTCAACATTCTCTGTGTGGATGACGGCTACACCTCCTAGCTTAGTCAATATTTTAGAGAATACGCGAACATTAAGCGGGTCATCTTCCACAATCAGAACAGTAGTCATAGGGTTCCATTCCAGATATAGAAACGTTAATTTCTCCAATAGTTGGGTGTAGAAATATGTAGTACCTCTTTTGATATAGAGTAGGGAGAAGTCACAAGAGTAATTCTTTTCATGTCCTAAATCTCCATAACTTTACCCTCTACTAAACAAGTATGGAGTGTCTTTGACTGTCAGTTAGTATGACAAATGCTTGAAATTGCTTGACTTTTGACTGACTTTTGCGTGACTTCTGCTGAGCACAAAAGTAAAGGGCGATAATAAATAGGTGGACGTATTTCAACATCGGTTGAGGCTGTCATTAGTCTTTGGTAAGAGCAGACCAATAACCAATGACAATCAACATCAGTTGAATTTATTGTTGTCCACCTACTTATGAGTTGAGAAAATTTCTGCTAATTGTACTATGGGAATTAGAGTGGCTCCACAGTTCATCCCCCAAGTTAGACAAGCTGTCAGACGTCGCTATCGGACTCAAAAGCGTCTGGCTGAGGACATACCACTCGCTCTTTCCACTGTCCACGGCTTTTTAAATGGTAAACCTGTTAGCCATGAGAACTTTATTGAAATTTGCTACAGAATAGACCAAGACTGGGAAGCGATCGCTTATCGAGAGGAGATAGAACTAGACACCTTAGTGCAAAAAGTACGGCAGCACTGCTACGACAAAATCCGTTCTCTATGCAGCAAGATGCAGCTGTTAGATATTTCTCAACCTGTTGACATAAATAACTTCTACGTCGAAGTCAACATTCTGGAACAGATTACCAGCCAGCAATGGCTGAAGATTTCTGACTTGTTGCAAGGTTTCAACCCAGCTGCTGATAATTTTGACCGCTTAGACTTGAGCAAAATACGTCAGCAACGAGTAACAGGAATTTCGGTAGTCGAAACGTATAACCAACTAATGGTGCTGGGCAAACCTGGATCGGGCAAAACCACGTTTTTGCAACATCTGGCCATTCAGTGCAGTGAAGGCAAGTTTCAAGCTGACAAAATCCCAATTTTTATCCGGCTAAAATCTTTTGCTAAGTATTCTAGGGATAAGGGAAATTTTAAATTATTGAACTACATCAGCCGAGAATTTCCTAGTTGTGGCATGTCAGAGCAAGACGTGGCTGAAAAAGTACTCAAGCACGGCAAAGGGCTGATTTTGTTAGATGGTTTAGATGAAGTACCTGATGAGGACGAATATGAAGTTGCCGAACAAATTAGACAGATTTCTGAAGAATATTTTGAAAATCAGTTGATTATCACCTGTCGGATTGCTGCCTCTAAATATAGGTTTTTTGGATTCACTGAGGTCGAGGTTGCAGATTTTAACTCGGAGCAAATTCAATCCTTTGCCGAGAAGTGGTTTGTAGCCGTTGCTAAGAATGACCAGGAGACAGGAAAAGCCTTAGCAGGGCAGTTTATTCAGAAGCTGAATCGCTCAGAAAATAACCAAATCAGAGAACTTGCCGTTACACCCATCTTGCTGCATCTAACTTGTTTAGTCTTCCAAACCAAAGCTGAATTCCCATCCAACCGAGCCAAACTGTATGAGCAAGGACTAAATATTTTGCTCAGAAAATGGGATGAAACTAGAGGTATTCAGCGAGATGAAGTCTATCGAAATTTAACGTTGCCACGCAAGAAGCAGTTACTTTCTGAGCTGGCAGCAGTCACCTTTGAGCAAGGTGATTATTTCTTTGAACAAGATAAAATCCAGCAACTGATTGCTGACTATTTGGCTACCTTACCCAATGCCAGTAAAGAGGTTTTGGCTGAACCTCTCTATTTAGACCAATTTTCAGATAGTGAGGCAGTGCTCAAATCGATTGAGGCTCAACATGGATTACTGGTAGAACGGGCACGCGGAATATACTCTTTCTCCCATCTGACGTTTCAAGAGTATTTCACAGCCAGAAAAATTATTGCTAGCTTGGAACCAAAAGCTTTAACTCAGCTGGGATTTCAAATCGCAGAGAAACGCTGGCGAGAAGTCTTGTTGCTAGCGCTTGGGATGTTGCCCAGTGCAGACAGTTTGTTGCAGTTAATGAAACAGCAGGTTGATCAACTGGTAGCAGCTGATGAAAATTTGCAGCAGTTTTTGGCGTGGTTAAGCGAGAAATCTCTTTGCGTGGATCTTCCCTACAAACCAGCGGCAGCAAGAGCTTTCTACTTTGCTCTTAACCTTTCCCTGAAACGTAGTCTTGACCTTTCTGTTGACCTTGCCCTTGACCTTGCCCTCGAACGCGGCATTGGTACTACCATTGTTCCTGCTCTGGATATTCCCCTAGATACTGCTATTGTCCCTGCCCTGGAAACAGCCCTAGATATTGCCCTGAACATTGCTCTAGACCCTGCTCTTGTACCGGCTCTTGATATTGCCCTTAACCTTGCTCTTTTTGTTGCTTTGAATCCAGTGCTTGTGCTTAATCTAAACCATGCCCTTGTCCGTTCTCTTAACCGTGCCTTCGTTCGTACCGTCGATCCTAAACTTAGACAAGCATTGCAAGACCTTAAAGAGCAACTCCCCACTTCAGAGAGTGACGAGGAGAGATTTAGAAAATGGTGGCAAGTTAACGGTCTAGATTGGACTGAGCAATTAAGAACTGTAATGATTGAGTATCGCAATATTGGTCATGATTGGCACTTCAGCGAACAGCAAAAGACATTGCTGAGGAAGTATTACGATACAAACAGGTTGCTGGTAGATTGCCTCAATAGTGGTTGTAATGTGACTCCTACTGTGCGAAGGAAAATTGAGGAGACATTGTTGTTACCGTTGGTTGAGATTAGGACGCATCGGTAGCGGCTATGACAAGAATTGCTAATTCCAAGGGACTAAAAGTAACCTTAAGATTACAATGAAACGTTCCTTTGCTAAGCAAACTGAACATAAGCATTTTCAAGCTAGACTCCATGAGTTCTTATCTCACCACGAAAGAATGAAAATTCTCTTCCCCGACTCCCGACTCCCGACTCCCAACTTCCCACTCCCTATTTTCCAGACAGACACCATGAGTAAAAGCTCACAAACAAAGAAGGAAAATTTATCTTCTCCCCGACTCCCGACTCCCAACTCCCGACTCCCTATTTTCAAGTTAGGTAATAGTAATGAATCCGATTGATTTAGCCTTTGCACCAGCACTAGAACAGGCGCAGCTCATCCGCCAACGCGAAGTGTCACCGTTGGAATTGGTGGAGCTATACCTGGAGCGCATTCAGCGGTTAGATTCTCAATTGGGTAGCTATTTTACCGTGGCAGCAGAACAAGCGATCGCAGATGCCAAAGCCAAAACTGAGCAACTAGCACAAACCAACGACACTTCAGAATTGCCACCATTTTTTGGCGTCCCCATTGCCATCAAAGACCTCAATGCGGTTGAAGGCATCCGTTGCACCTACGGAACACCTGTGCTGATGGATAAAATCGCCGCCCACAGTGATGGCGTGGTGATGCGAATTCAGCAAGCAGGCTTTACAATTCTCGGCAAAACCGCAACATCCGAACTGGGTTCATTGCCCTACACTGAACCACTTGGATTTCCACCCACTCGCAATCCCTGGAATCTGGACTATACAGCAGGAGGGTCGAGTGGTGGCGCAGCAGCAGCTGTAGCAGCAGGTTTAGCGCCCATTGCTCAAGGTTCTGATGGCGGTGGTTCTCTGCGAGGTCCAGCGTTCTGCTGTGGATTGGTTGCCATTAAACCAACACGGGGTAGGATATCTTATGCACCAGTGGGTGATTATCAAAGCGGCATTGCAACCAATGGCCCGATCGCACGAACAGTTGCTGATGCTGCTGCACTGCTAGATGTGATGTCAGGTTATATCACTGGCGACCCCTACTGGTTACCTGACCCAGATATGCTGTTTATAGAAGCCGTTGACGAACAGCCAAGTCAGTTACGGATTGCTTTTTCCACCTCAGTTCCACCCATCGGCGAAGCTGCAACAGCTTGTCAACAGAGCGTTCAAGAGACAGTAAAATTGCTGGAAGCAATGGGACACCTTGTCGAGCCTGGTTGTCCGGATTTCACAGGTCTGATTGAACCCTTTAAGAAGGTTTGGCAAGCGGGTGTTGTTGCCTCAGGGATTCCGCTACAAGCCATGAGTCCGATGAATCGCTGGATTGCCGAACAATCGGGTTCTGCTGGAGAATACTTGCAAGCGGTTCACCAAATGCAAATCATTTCGCGGCAGATTGTGGAGTTCTTTGACACTTTTGATGTCTTAGTGCTGCCAACTTATCTGCATCCACAAATCCGCATTGGTGAATGGGCCCATTTGAGTCCTGAAGAGACGTTGCAGAAGATTATTGGTTGGATTGCACCCTGTCCGCCGTTTAATGCATCGGGATTACCTGCGATCGCACTTCCCACAGGTTTTGACTCCACAGGTTTACCCCTAGGTGTCCAGTTAGTGGGACGCCCAGCCGCTGAACCTACCCTGATTGCCTTAGCCGCTCAGTTAGAAGCCGCCAAACCCTGGAGCCAATACCGTCCATCGATCAGCACATGATTTCGACATTTTGTCACTCTTAAGGATGAAGGATGAGGGATGAAGTCGAGTCGTCTAACGGCGAGTCTGTGAACCAAGAATCCCCGTCCTATGAGAAAGCGAGGAGTGTCAACTGTAGACAAAAATATCAGCGTTGGTTAAAGCCAGTCCTGTAGATAGGGTAGCTATCTGCACTTGTTGAGTTAAACCTGTACCATCGGCATCAAAGAACAAACCACCCGTCGTGCTGTTGTAGATAAAACGAGTGCTAGTATTAGTCGCTGCTGCACCGATGGTGAATTGCGCTGAGGTAATCGTCGCGTTACGCACCAGTCCACCGCCAAAACCGCTGGCACAGACATAGAAAGTATCATCTGCTGGAGTGAAATCAGTAATGGTGTCTATGCCACCTGTACTGTAGTGGCGGACGAACTTGTCAAATCCAGCTCCACCTGTAAGGGTGTCGTCATCCAAACCGCCGATCAGGGTGTCGTTACCACCATTACCAAGAAGTACATCACTCCCCTGTTTGCCATACAGAAGATTATTGGCGTTATTCCCAGCGATAATATTGTTGTGGTTGTTGCCTTTACCACTGATGTTGCTTGTCCCAGTTAAAGTCAGGTTATTTTGAGTGGCTGACAAAGTGGTGGAAACGGCAGACTGTAAAGGATTTGTATTGAGTTCAAAGGCAACGACGCGAGTAGAGTTAAGCGCTCCATTCTGACCGAAATTGTTATCGCTGACGAGAATTAGCGTTCGGTTGCCATTGGGGAGAGTCGGACCGAAGGTCATACCTTCATAATTGTCGGGCTTAAAGCCCAAAGAAATGAATGGCTGCGAAATTAAATTAGCAACTAAAGTTTTCTGAAGAGGTACGACAGTGCCGGGAGCAGAACTAATGGAGTTGTAAGCACTAATATTAGTCGCTCCTGTCAAAGAAACCTGATACAGCTTTAAGCTAGGTGCTGTGTTGATTACAGAGCGCTCTAAAACTAGAAGAGTGTTGTTATCTACAGCCAAGATTTCAGAGATACCATTGCGTGGATCAGTGTTGTAGAGATATTCTGCGCCAGCTGAATTTGTCGTCAGGTTATAGGTCAAGATTCGGCAAGGACTGCCAGTGGTATTTGTTGCAGCAGCACCATCCTGTTCGAGGGCATTTTCAGTTGCTGTAAATAGAAACTGTTGGTCAGGGGTGATACTCAGACTTTCAAAACCTCGATTGTCACGAATACCAAACGTTGAGTCTGCTGATGCTACAAATTTTGCTGGAATTGGTTCTACTAGGTTTTGTTGACCTGTTGCTAGGTTGAACCTATTAACAAAGGGCTGGACAATTGTAGGACTGAAAACGCCTTCTGAAGAGATAAATACATTCCCGTTGTTCGTGAGGGCAATACCCTCTGTATCAGAAATATTGGAGGCAAAGGGGGTATTGTTCGCGTTTTTTAGGGTTGTCACTCCTGTGAAGTTAACTGCTCCCGCAGTACTAGTACTCAAAGAAGCTAGATCGATTGTCAGCGTGTAGAAACGGACAGCACCTGTACCATTGTTGCGGCTATCAGAGATAGCATAGTAGCGATTGTTAGCAGCATCGTAGGTAATACCTGATAAGCCGCCTACTGTAGTTCCTGCAAATGTTGTAGTTGAGCTAAATGTTGACAGCCCCAGAAAAGTCAGACCTGACATGATTAAACTTCCTTGCGTATTGGCTCGCCTCTGTATATCCTAATGTCTGTTGGATTGTCAGAAGATGGCAAGGATTTCAATACTAATTCACACAAAATTTGTGCAACTTTTACACCGACTTTAAGCTGAAATTTCTCCGAGAGATAAATTTCAGAGAGGCTAGTTCAGGCTAGTAGAAAGAAGCTGCTAC
>DALYIW010000030.1:23580-44331 GCA_031970155.1 Coleofasciculaceae cyanobacterium CTOTU46601
ATTTGGACTCAATCGACAACCGCGATCAACTGCACAATCGACATTTGGGTTTTCTGTCAGTGGTAAGTTGTCTGTTGCAACCAACCACTGACTCCTGACTCCTAACTCCTGACTCCTGATCAAAAGCCAAAAGGTAACTATGTAATTTAAAAGCGCGACAGCTTAACTTTTCTTCAACCAGCTGAACATTGCTCGTAAATCTTTGCCAACTTCCTCAATCGGATGTTCGGCTTCCTGACGCCGCATGGAAGTAAAGCCGGGTTTGCCAGCCTGATTTTCTAATACAAATTCACGGGCAAATTGACCCGATTGAATTTCTAGGAGAATTTTACGCATCTCAGCGCGGGTTTCGTCGGTGACAATCCGAGGGCCACGGGTATAGTCGCCATACTCAGCGGTGTTGGAGATGCTGTCGCGCATCTTTGCTAGTCCGCCTTCTACAACCAAGTCAACAATCAATTTGACTTCATGGAGACATTCAAAATAAGCCAACTCTGGCTGATATCCGGCAGCGACTAGAGTTTCAAACCCAGCTTTAATCAAAGCACTCAAGCCGCCGCACAATACGGCTTGTTCACCGAATAAGTCTGTTTCAGTTTCTTCGCGGAAGGTGGTTTCTAGGACACCAGCGCGAGTGCCACCGATACCTTTAGCGTAGGCCATCGCGCGATCGCGTGCCTGACCCGTAGCATCTTGATACACCGCAAATAAAGCCGGAACCCCTTCTCCCTGTTCATAAGTCCGCCGCACCAAATGCCCTGGCCCTTTTGGCGCAACCATCACTACATCCACATCAGCTGGAGGGACAACTTGACCAAAGTGAATATTAAAGCCATGAGCAAAGGCGAGAACATTACCCTCTTTTAAATTTGGCTCAATTTCATTCTTATAAACTGTTTTTTGCACTTCATCGGGCAGCAAAATCATGATCAAGTCAGCGGCTTTGGCAGCATCAGCAACCGAGTGGACATTTAAGCCAGCTTCTTTAGCTTTAGCCGTAGACTTACTACCCGGATACAGCCCAACAATAACTTTCATGCCACTATCTTTCAGATTAAGGGCATGGGCGTGACCTTGAGAACCATAACCGATGATGGCAATTGTTTTATCGGCGAGTAAGTCTAAGTTGGCATCAGTGTCGTAGTACATCCGGGCCATAGAAGCATCTCCTTGGGGCAAGCGTTATGAGTAGACTGCGAACTCTTGATTTTACCAGAGTCGGAGGAGCCAAAAGCATCTAAACCTTGCACTGGGTCAAATTATTTATGATGCCTCCCTAGTATCAGGAAAAGTCTGGGAGATAAAAAGTTTCAAGCCTTCCGGCAGATACCGCCAAATTTGTTCTTTAGCCACGACTAACCAATCAGCCTCCTTAAGAGTCTTCTCCACCTCCATCACTGCTTTAGACTCGGTAGTGGCAACGATGTAGGAATTTTGCTTGGCGTCTGCATTCACACTGGCTTGAAATCTCTCTTCATCGCCCTGAGTAGACGTAGATATGGCATCCGACTCTAACTCTAGTACCTGTGGATGACACACTGACGGCATCTCCAATACTTCTGGCTGGAGTAAAATCACTATTTTTAAAGTGACAGGAATGATAATTTCGCATTCGTAAGGATGGTACATCGATTCAATAGAAGTAGACATAGGTTTCGATGGTATTTTCTTGAAGTTTTATCAAAACAAATGGCAGATGAGCCGAAAAGATTACTGAGCAATCAACCCAGTAATCTACAGTTAAAACCTCCCATACCTTTTTAAGCATGAGAGGTTTAAAGGGGTTCATAAATCGGTATTAATAAAAAATTTCCGATCTAGATTACACCTGTGACTCTGTCTGCATCATGGTTTCTGCATTGTCAGAACTTACAGTTGACTTGTGACCATTTTTATCAATACAGATGGGCTTCTTGGTAATTACAACTGTTTCCAGACAAATAGGCACTTTGAGATTAATAGGGACAATGATGTCACAGGCATCAGGATAGTGGTCATAGTCTGAATAAGTAGCCATAAATTTTAGTCCTTTTACTAATGAGCATATTAATAGGGTGCCAAACTTATTGATGATTGACAGTACCCTTACGGGTACCTTTTTGAAACATTACTAAAGCTCGTCTTACAGTACGGGGTAGGGGCTAAGGCAGAGCCTTAGCCCGTACAATCTCTGTACTTTCTTCCTAAAGAAAGATGCTTTGACCTCCTCAGAGGATAGACAATCAAAACCAAATTTACCTCAACTTCCCTCTGTGTAAGAAAAAAAGGTTCAACCTGAGAACTATTTGAGTATTAGCAGAAGTTTTTACCTGAGGTTAGCAGCACTTTCTTCAGTGCGGCTACTCTTTGGTTGGAACACCAGTCAATGCCACATCGTTGATGACCTTAAAGCCATCAGAACTTACGCAGAACCTCTACATGTAGGGTGGGCAGTGCCCACCCTACTACTAGCAGTAGGTTTAAATCAGCCATTTGCGTAAGTCCTGGTCATATACAAGCCTTTGGTCATTTGAACATAAGAGAACCTAGCTCAATTTTTAAAGTAAAGGAAATTCAAAGTGAAAATTGGCTCTAATTATCTAGGTAATAATCGTTGTGACTTTACGGTTTGGGCACCTGCTCATGAAAAGGTAGCTTTGCAAATCGTCTATCCTGAAAGTCGTTCGATCCCGATGGAAAAGGATGAGCAGGGATATTTTAAAGTACTCGCTGAAGGCATTGAACCAGGAACCCTTTATTTTTACGACATAGCAGGAGATGATAGACCTGATCCCGCTTCCCACTATCAACCCAAGGATGTCCATGGACCTTCTGAAGTAGTCGATCATAGTAAGATGAACTGGACTGATGCTGGTTGGTCTGGTATTCCTTTAGAAGAAATGATTATCTATGAACTGCACGTCGGCACATTCACTGAGCAAGGAACTTTTGAAGCGATTATTCCTCGGTTAGGTGAGTTGCGCGAGTTTGGGATCAATGCGATTGAAATTATGCCAGTTGCTCAATTTCCTGGGAATCGCAACTGGGGCTATGATGGTGCCTATACTTATGCAGTGCAGAATTCCTACGGTAGTCCTGAAGGATTAAAGAAACTGGTTGATGCTTGTCACCAGCAAGGTATATCAATCATTCTTGATGTGGTTTACAACCACTTTGGCCCGGAAGGAAACTACACCAGTCAATTTGGCCCCTACTGTACAGAGACGTACAAAACGCCTTGGGGCAGGGCGATGAATTTTGATGATATTTACAGTGATGGGGTGCGGAATTACTTCATTGAAAATGCCCTGTACTGGTTCCAAGAGTATCATTTTGATGCCCTAAGATTATATGCAATCCATGCTATCTATGACTTAGGAGCAAAACATGTCTTGCAAGAAATGGTAGAGAAAGTTGAAGCCCTTTCTGAGTCTATGGGCAGAAAGCTTTATCTAATTGCAGAAAGCGATTTAAATGATGTTCGGGTAATTCGTGAAAAGGAATTGGGAGGATATGGCATAGATGCCCAGTGGAGTGACGATTTTCATCACATCCTTCATGTATTACTTACAGGAGAACAGAGAGGATACTACCAGGATTTTGGTAAAGTTGAACAGCTAGCGAAAGCTTACAAAGAAGGCTTTGTTTACTCCTGGCAATACTCTCCACATCGTCGAAGATACCATGGCAGTGATGCCAGCGATCGCCTCGGTTATCAATTTGTTGTTTGTACCCAAAATCACGACCAAGTTGGCAATCGAATGCTAGGTGAGCGATTAACTCATCTAGTATCTTTTGAAGCCTTAAAACTTGCAGCTGGGGCGCTGATGCTTTCTCCCAATATTCCCATGATATTTATGGGTGAGGAATACGGAGAAGATGCTCCTTTTCTATACTTTGTAAGTCACACAGATGCGGATTTAGTTGAGGCAGTCAGACAGGGCAGAAAAAGAGAGTTTGCTGCATTTCATGCAGAAGGAGAGTTCATCGATCCTTTCAGTCTTGATGCTTTCTATCAATCTCAGTTGAAATGGGAGAAGCGGCAAGAAGGTAAACACAAAGTCCTGCTAGAACTTTATCAGCATTTAATTCAGTTACGTCGTACTCTGACTGCACTGAAAAGCCTCGATAAGCAGAATTTAGAAGCATCTGTCATTGAAGAACAAAAAATTCTGTTCCTGCGTCGTGGAAGTAATGAAAGTCAAATCTTATGCCTGATGAACTTCAATGACAAAGAAGTTACTTGTCAAGCAAAATCTGCAAATGGTATTTGGAAAAAGATTCTAGATTCTTCTGATTCTAGATGGATGGGTTCAGGCTCTACCATGCCAGAGAAATTAATAAGTGATACAAAAGTAACAATTCAACCTCAAAGTTTTGCTCTCTACGAACTTGAAACATTAGCACAATGAAACGGCTAACAGTTAACCGTTAACCATTAACCGTGAGAGGCGGCAGCTATCCTCCCCAGTCTAAAAGACAATCGGTAGCTCACGCGCCGCCTTTGTGTGAAATTAAGTCAGGACTTACGCAAATTTCTCATGATGAACGATCATTTGTAGGGGTGAACGGCCGTTCACCCCTAGTATAAGTGGTGTCAATGCGTAAGTCCTGTAAATTTAGATGTAAACTGCCTGAAGCACTCAAACCCATCTAGGGAATATTTTGATACTCAACCTCTTCCGATAGAAAGATGCTTTACTGCTTCAAAAGAAAGAAAATCGAAACCAACTTCCCTGATTCCGAGTGAGTGAAATGTCAAGATGAAAATAGGCTCTAATTATCTTGGTAACGGTCGTTGTGACTTTACGGTTTGGGCACCTGCTCACGAAGAGGTAGCTTTACAAATAGTCTCTCCTACTCATCGTTTGCTGCCCATGCAAAAAGATGAATGGGGATACTTTAAAATACTAGCTGAAGATATTGAGCCAGGAACACTTTACTTCTACAAACTCTCTGGAAAGGAAGACAAACCTGATCCCGCTTCCCACTCACAACCCAAGGATGTTCATGGGCCTTCTGAGGTAGTTGATCACAGTGAGATGATTTGGACTGATGCCGATTGGGCGGGTATTCCACTAGAGGAAATGATCATCTATGAATTGCATGTCGGCACTTTTACCCCCGAAGGAACGTTTGAAGCGATTATTCCTCGCTTAGAGGAGTTATATCAGTTTGGGGTGAATGCGATCGAACTTATGCCCATAGGACAATTTCCCGGTAACCGAAACTGGGGCTATGATGGTGTTTTCCCCTATGCACCGCAGCATTCCTACGGGGGTTCTGAAGGCTTAAAAAAACTTGTTGATGCAGCTCATCAACAAGGAATATCAATCATTTTAGACGTAATTTACAATCACTTTGGCCCAGAAGGAAACTACATGAGTGACTATGGGCCTTACTTCACAGCCCA
Source organism: Coleofasciculaceae cyanobacterium CTOTU46601 (assembly GCA_031970155.1). Classification (GTDB taxonomy): domain Bacteria; phylum Cyanobacteriota; class Cyanobacteriia; order Cyanobacteriales; family Coleofasciculaceae; genus DALYIW01. Next base: position 28,973 of record DALYIW010000030.1, read on the forward strand.
CTACAAAACAGCATGGGGGAATGCAATTAATTTTGATAATGCATACAGTTATGGTGTGCGTAATTACTTTCTAGAAAACGCTTTATATTGGTTGGAAAACTTTCACATTGATGCTCTACGCTTAGATGCCAGCGACCATATATATGACATTGGTGTCAAACACTTTTTACAAGAATTAGCAGAAAACGTTGAGATTCTTTCCAGAAAACAAGGTCGAAAACTTTATTTAACAGCAGAGAACGATCTCAGCGATCCTAAGATAGTTCGTTCAATTAAATCAGGCGGCTATGGTATAGATGCTCAATGGAACGATGCTTTTCATCATTGCTTGCATACTTTACTAATAGGTGAACAAGCTGGATATTACAAAGATTACGGTACATGCCAACAGATGGCGAAGGCTTTTAAAGAAGGGTTTGTATACTCAGGGCAATATTCGCCTTTCAGAAAAAAGTTTCATGGCGGTGATTCAAGCGATATCCCTGGTCATCAATTTGTCGTTTTTACTCAAAATCATGACCAAGTGGGCAATCGAATGCTAGGTGAACGTTTAACGCATTTAGTGTCTTTTGAAGCGTTAAAACTAGCGGCTGGTGTACTTCTACTTGCCCCCAATGTTCCACTACTATTTATGGGAGAAGAATATGCAGAAGATGCACCGTTCTTATACTTTGTTAGTCACAGTGACCCGGATTTAGTCACAGCCGTAAGAGAGGGAAGAAAAAAAGACTTTGCCGACTTTCATTTGAAAGGAGAGTTCATCGATCCTTTCAGTCCTGATACCTTCGACAAGTGTCAGCTGAACTGGAATAAGCGGCAAGAAGGTAAATACAAGATAATGCTAGAGCTTTATCAGCATTTAATTCAGTTGCGGCGCACAATTCCGGCGTTGAAGGAATTCAATAAGCAAAATCTAGAAGCTTCTTTTATTGAAGAAGATAAAGTTATATTTTTGCATCGGTGGATTCAAAATAGCAAAATCTTTTGCATCATGAACTTTAATGATAAAGATGTCACTTTTAAGACAACACTTCCAAGCAGCAACTGGCAAAAGATTCTTGACTCTTCTGAACCTAAATGGATGGGTTTGGGTTCCACAATGCCAGATGAATTGATACCCGAAAAAATGTTGACAATTAGACCGCATAGTTTTGCACTGTATCAACAGTAGTAGGGGCTTAATAACGCCTCCTGTATTAATTAAGTAGACATAAATTCCCTTAATAGTGAGAAGTAAATCATGCGGATTCCCAGAGCCACTTACCGAATTCAATTTCATTCAGGATTTAAATTTGAGGCCGCGAAAAATATTATTGCTTATCTTTCTGACTTAGGAATATCTGAACTCTATGCTTCGCCAATATTTAAAGCTAGAGCAGGTAGTACTCATGGATATGATGTTGTTGACCCTACTCAAATTAATCCTGAATTAGGTACACCAGAAGATTTCCAAGCACTGGTAAAAGAAATTAAGCATTATGACATGGGATGGGTGCAAGATATTGTTCCTAACCATATGGCTTATGATAGCCAAAATGCTTGGTTGATGGATGTTCTAGAAAATGGGCTTGATTCTGAAGCTTCCGATTATTTCGATATTGAATGGGAGCATCCCTATGAAGACTTTAAAGGGCGAGTGCTGGCTCCAATGCTGGGTAATTTTTATGGAGAATGTTTAGAGAATGGTGAAATTCAGCTCAACTATGACGAGACTGGTTTAAGCGTCAATTACTATAGCTTGAGATTGCCGGTACGTATAGAATCTTATGCTAGATTTATTAGCCAAAATTTAGGACAATTGGCGAGAGAACTAGGAAGACGCCATCCAGATTTTATTAAATTGCTAGGTCTTCTTTATCTGATTAAAAGCGTACCCAGTGAAACTAAAGGTAAGGAACGATACGATCAGATAACTTTTGTTAAAGGACTATTATGGGAACTTTACACTGAAAATTCTGAAGTTAAAGAATTTCTTGATAGCAATATAAAGTTTTTCAATGGAGAAAAGGGAAATCCAGAGAGTTTTAACCTTCTAGATAGTTTGTTAAACGAACAGTTCTACCGTCTGTCTTTCTGGAAAGTTGGTGCAGAAGAAATTAATTATCGAAGATTTTTTACTGTTAATGAACTGATTTCTGTAAAAATACAAGAGATAAAAGTTTTTCACAAAGCTCATGCTCTGGTTAGTCAGTTGGTTGAAGAAGGAACAGTAACGGGCTTAAGAATAGACCATATAGATGGACTTTATGACCCAACCGAATATCTAAAACGCCTCAGGGAAAAAACAGGAGATGTTTACATCACTGTTGAAAAAATTCTTGAGTTTAAAGAAAAACTACCTGAGAGTTGGGAAATTGAAGGGACAAGTGGTTATGATTTCTTGAATTATGTAAATGGTATCTTCTGCCGAAAGGAAAGTGAAAAACAGTTTACTAAACTCTATAAGAAATTCACGGGTATTAAAACTCCTTACGATCAACTGTCTTTTGAAAAGAAACAGCTAATTGTTGAAAAGAACTTGGCAGGCGATGTAGATAATCTAGCTCAAATCCTGAAAAAAATAGCGGGTCAGTCCAGACTAGGAATTGACTTTACTATGAATGGTTTGAAAAGAACGCTTGCAGAAGTGCTAGCGCTTTTCCCAGTTTATCGAACCTACGTCAATGGGGATGGTTTAAGTGAAGCGGATCGCGCCTATATCCAGGAAGTTATCGAAGAAGCGAGAGGGCGAATTCCTCTACTTTTAAACGAACTTAATTTTATTGAAAAGTTGCTCTTGCTTGAATGGGAGGAGTCGTTAACAGAAGAACAAAAAGCTTTACGGCTTCACTTTGTCATGAGGCTGCAACAGTTGACGGGACCTCTGATGGCGAAAGGGATTGAAGATACACTATTTTATGTGTACAACCGACTTCTAGCCTTAAATGAAGTGGGAGGTCATCCTGGACATTTTGGCATAAGTATTGCTGATTTTCATGAATTCAATCAAACACAAAGTACTGCTTGGCCTCACAAGATGAACGCTACAGCAACCCACGATACTAAACGAGGTGAGGATGTGCGAGCTAGGTTGAATGTACTTTCAGAAATTCCGGAAGAATGGGAAAAACAGGTAAAAAATTGGAGTGAAATAAATCTTGCTCAGAAAAGCGATATTAGGGGGAAAGCGGTTCCTGCTGCCAATGATGAATATTTCTTTTATCAGAGTTTAGTAGGTGCTTATCCGTTTAATGAAAGTGAGAATACTGCGTTTGTTGAGCGGATTAAAGACTACATGCTTAAGTCTGTAAGAGAAGCGAAACTTCAGACGGCTTGGCTACGCCCAGATACAGCTTATGAAGAGGGTTTTCTTTCTTTCGTGGAGAGAGTTTTAAAGCCTTCTAAATCAAATCAATTCTTAAAGGAGTTTTTACCTTTCCAGAAGTGGGTAGCTGGCTATGGAATCTTGAACTCTCTTTCACAAACCTTGCTGAAATATACTGCTCCTGGTGTACCTGATACCTATCAGGGAACAGAGTTATGGGATTTAAGTATGGTAGATCCCGATAACCGTCGTCCCGTGGATTATGAACAGAGGATTTCGTTTTTAAAGGACATTAAAAAGAAAGAAAAAACCAAGGTTCTGAAGCTGATTGATGAGCTATTTGCTAGTAAGGAAGACGGCAAGATTAAGCTTTTTCTGACTTACAAGGTTCTTCAGGCAAGAAAAGAGAATCTAAAGGTTTTTCAGGAAGGAGAGTATATACCTCTAGAGGTAGATGGAAAGTTTAAGGATCATGTTGTAGCTTTTGCGAGAAGGTTTGGAGATACAACAGCGATCGCAATTGCACCCCGATTCTTCACAACGCTAGTTAAACCAGGAGAATATCCCCATGGCGAAGAGGTTTGGGCAGATACTCACCTAGAAATCCCCCAAGGTTCGCATACCTGGCGAGATGCTATCACTAATCAGACAATTTCTGACAGTGGTGCGATCGCTCAAATCTTGCAACACTTCCCCGTAGCATTGCTCTTGAATGCTCCCCACAGCTAGAAATTGCATCTAAGGTGTCACCAGCTTTAGCCTTCAACGTTAAAGCTTCTTTAGCTAGAACTTTGAAACTGCTCATCCCCAGCCGTGGCATTGTATTCGTAGATACAGCTTGACTTAACATCAATACTCATCTTCAGGTAGGCAGAAGGCAGCTTTTCTTGATGGTAAATTTATGACTAATGAGGACGAGTAGTAAAAAAGCCTGGGTACCCCAGTCAGTGAAAAACTGGGGTTTTTCTTCAGAAACCACTGCAATCAAAAAGTATTCAAATCGTCTGTTATTTAGAATTCAATTCAAGAAAATATCCATAATTTAGAAGCATTTCAATAGTATCTTAAGCCAGGAAGAAATGATGGTAGATCCTAATCAATTAGACAAAGACAATTTTTTATATCCACGTAGTAGATACTATGGTCAAGTGCAACCAGAAAACTTGGTTTTTAATGCTAACTTACAAGAATTTTCTCAACGGGTGAACTACATCTGCAACCTAGAAACTAACAGCAAGCTCACCCCAGAAGAAGCCTATAATCAAATCAAGGATCTCTGGAAACAACTCAAGCGTACCAAAAAGCAACTGGGTATTAGTGACAATCCTTTTCAGAACGAAGGTTGAATTTTCAATAAAATCTGATTGCACATCAATAAAGTCCGCCTTTTTAACTCTGATGCGAGTGAGATCTACAATTTGTCGTATTCTTTTTTCTATTTGATATTACGCAAATTGACCTTTGAACCGCCATTTGTAGGGGCGTATAGCTATACATTGGTGTCAACTTAACGTGAAACCCAAGCGTGGTAAACATTTCTCATCGATGCCCGCAGGCTGTAAGCCTGGGGCTACACAAACAAAGCCTGCCGCCGGAGCTTTAGTGAGGACAAACAAAGCCTGCCTACGCAGGCTAAAAATTCAGTCCGCGCAGGCGGACGAGAGTTTGTGTAGCCGCGACTTCCAGTCGTTAGGGCTTAAGTTGACACCAATGATAGCTATACGCCCCATACTATATGTCGTGTCTGTGCGTAATTCCTGACAGGCCTTATGGCCTAGAATGTCGGCACTTCCTATGAAATTAGCCTTTATTCCCCTACTCACTACTCCCTACTCACTACTCCCTATTTCCATAGGAGGAAAGTATGAAGAATGAAAAACTGCATCAATTGCCTACAGTTTGTGATTGAGAATCCGCCTGAGTGAGACTTCTACCCAATCTGGGCGATGGTTGAGTTCGTAACCTAATTCGTAGATAGCTTTCTCCAAAAGATAGGCATCCAGAAGTACCTGCAACTCGGCTGTTGTTTTAGGCAAGAAAGAGTCCTTGCTGGCAACTTCTAAATAGCTATTGAGGAAAGCCGCACTTACCCAGCAATACCAAAACTGCGCCCATTGTTCCATCACAGGGAGATTCTCAGGGCGAATCATCCCGCTTTCGACTTCATTATTGAGGGCTTGAGTGGCAGCGTGGTGGAACGACTGTAACATTCCTGCCACATCTCGTAAAGGCGATCGCTTCATGCGCCGTTCACTCAAACTACGCCCCGGTTCTCCCTCAAAATCAATGATGATAAAATCTTTCCCTGTGTAGAGTACTTCCTCTAAACCGTAGTCCCCATGATAACGGCAACGCATCGCGGTGATTTTTTGGTCTATAACTAACTGAAAGCGCCCCATAATCTGCTCTTTGCGACTGAGGACGGCATGGGCTAGCTTTTGGGTATCGGGTGGCAGTTGTGTTAGCTTCTGTTGCAACAACAGAAACACTTGCCCGGTTAGGTTGCGGGCGTACTGGTAAATTGATCGCTGATAAAACGAGGAAAAAGGTTCTGGCGCAAAGTTGGGATTATCGTAATCAGACGCTAAAGCAATGTGCAGTTGTGCAGTGCGCTGACCTAATAATTGAATGTTAGGCAGGTAAGAGTCTGTAGTTTGAAAAGCCAAGTCCGGAATATCCAGCGCTTGTAACTCTAACAAGGAACCTGATGGGACAGGCACTTCGGTAATATCTCCATGCTGTACCATCACATGCTCGAAGTAGTTGCGTAGGCTATCAAGGGTATAATCCCAGCTACTTACGGTATCGAGGACATACTCTTGCAATATACCTACAGTCATGGATTGAGGCGCAGAACCATATGACCCGATGCGGCGGTATTCTAAAGCCCCAGTAATGGAAGCAACGTGTTCTAGCAGCTTTTTCTCGGCTAGGAAGTGCCGAATCTCTAAATCAGGGTTAATGCCTTCCTCAAGTTTACGGAAGAGTTTGAGGATAAAGCGATGGACACTATCGTGTCCCGCTGCGCTAACGCCATAAACAATAGAGGTATTACTCTGTTCGCCCCTAACTAGAGAGGGTTCAAGGTTAGAAGCATCTGCTAGCAGTTGTGAGAATACATCAGTAGCGGTACCCACTAATTCTCCTGCCATTCCCTGATAGCGATGATTGTGAGCAATCGCATCTAAGGGGAAACTTAAAAAGTGCTTGTCCGCCGTCGCCTCGAACAAAATCCCAGTTTCGTCATTCCCTTGAAGTTGGAGATGAGCAATCACCGATGCAGACATCTCGGCTAAGACATGCCTTGCTTGCTCACCCTCAGCATAGGCTAATAGCAGAAGATACGTTTCCGGTTCGCCCTGAGTGTACTCCACCCGCAACCAAATCATCTGCGCTGTTGAGGACGATGCAGACGTTTTTCCACCGCCTGATTCCCCCGCAGATATCGGAATCACCTCGACAATCTGTGCCGATTGAACAGTCCTAGCTTTGCCCTCAAACCAAGGACAGGTATACAGATAAGAGGGCAGAATCGACTCCAGAGAAACTTTTGCCTCTGATTGAGAAACAACCCTCTGCCAGTTACCATTGACAACTAAAGTCGGTAACTCACTTTGGCGTTTAGGCGACTGAAGCGAACTTAGCTGAGGCTGTAAAGTAAACCAGTAAAACGAGTAAGGACTGATGCTGAGGAAGTAGGATGACTCCTCAATAGGTGGAAACTCAGTCCGACCAAAAATCTCAACAGGCACCATACCCTTGAAGATTGACAAGTCTAATTCTACGGTTTGGACAAAGCGGGACAAATTCGCGACTACTAAAATGTGTTCTCCATCGTAGGTGCGCGTAAAGGCAAGAACTTTGCGGTTCTCCGGGTGCAGTAATTCAAAAGTTCCTCGACCTAATGCCTGAAAACGCTTACGGGTAGCAATCAGGCGTTTCATCGCATACCAGAGGGAATTAGGGTTAGCCCGTTGCGCCTCTACGTTGAGTGCCTCATAGTGATATTCCGACTCAACAACGACGGGTAAATACAGCCGATGGGGGTTGGCACGACTAAAACCTGCGTTTCGGTCAGAACTCCAGTGCATGGGGGTACGAACGCCGTTGCGATCGCCAACATAAACATTATCTCCCATGCCAATTTCATCCCCATAATAGAGAACGGGAGTTCCTGGCAGAGAAAGCAGCAGACTCGTGAGCAACTCAATCTGACGGCGGTCATTTCCCAGTAAAGGGGCTAAACGTCGGCGGATACCTAAATTAACTCGCATTTCCGGGTCTTGAGCATAAACCCGATACATGTAATCTCGGTCTTCATCCGTGACCATTTCTAGGGTAAGTTCATCGTGGTTCCGGAGGAACAATGCCCACTGACAGTTATCAGGAATAGCTGGAGTCTGCTGGAGAATATCGTTGATGGGAAAACTATCTTCCATCCGCAGCGACATGAACAAGCGAGGCATCAGGGGGAAATGAAAATTCATGTGGCACTCATCCCCAGCGCCGTAATATTGGGCTGCATCCTCAGGCCATTGATTTGCCTCGGCCAGAAGCATTCGATTTGGGTATTTTGCGTCAACGTGCGATCGCAACTGCTTCAGAAAAGCATGAGTTTCCAGCAAGTTCTCGCAGTTAGTCCCCTCTCGTTCATACAGATAAGGCACTGCATCCATACGTAACCCATCAACCCCCATCTCTAACCAAAAATCGAGAACCTCGAAGACCGCTTCACGCACCGCTGAATTATCGTAGTTTAAATCCGGTTGATGAGAGTAAAAGCGATGCCAGTAATAAGCCTTTGCCACCGGGTCCCAAGCCCAGTTAGAGGTTTCAAAATCTTGGAAAATAATGCGAGCTTCCTGGTATTTTTCAGGAGTATCACTCCAGACATAAAAATCTCGCTCAATACTACCCTTCGGTGCCCTGCGCGCCCTCTGAAACCAAGGATGCTGGTCAGAGGTATGGTTGATAATTAACTCAATAATTACACGGATACCCCGTTGATGAGCGGCTTCCAAAAACTCTTTAAAATCTTCTAACGTGCCATAGATCGGATTGACACTCGTATAATCAGCAATATCATAGCCATCATCCCGCAGTGGAGAGGGAAAGAAAGGCAGCACCCAAAGTGCAGTAACTCCTAAATCTTGTAAGTAATCCAGTTTTTCTGTCAGTCCTCGAAAGTCGCCAATCCCGTCACCATTACTATCAGCAAATGCACGAACAGGCACTTCGTAAATAATGGCATTCTTAAACCAAAGTGGGTCATTGTTTACTATCGAATTTTGCATTCTATCCACAGTTCAATTCCTTTACTTCATTTTGATTCCATTTTCAAATATTGAAATTACTTTTTTAACTTCTGTATTCTGACTTTTAACTCCTATTTTAAAGTTAGGCACCCTGAGCTATGCTCACAACTGACAAAATGAAAATCTTTCTTCCCCGACTCCCGACTCCCGACTCCCGACTCCCTATTTTCAATACCGACAACAAAATATACTTGGAAATTCCCTTGGTATAGTACTAACTTTAGCTAGTTACTAATTAACCTATTCTCTTATCCTATACCTGAAGTGTTCTTGAAATCTATCTGGAGGATTATTGAGAGGATTTTAGGTTAGAGGTATTCTGGTCTTTAATTTGTCAAAAATACTACTATGGCATTTCAACGCGCTAGTGGAATACTATTACATCCAACTTGTCTTCCGAGCCGATTTGGCATTGGTGACCTAGGGAAAGATGCTTACGAGTTCGTGGATTTCTTAGAGAGAAGTGGTCAAACCTTGTGGCAGGTTCTACCCTTGGGGCCAACTGGGTATGAGCATTCCCCCTACACTATGAACTTTAGCGCCTTTGCTGGAAATCCTTTGCTAATTAGTCTCGATCTATTGGCAGAGGAAGGATTATTAAAGTCGGATGAGTTAGCACCACTACCGTCAAGTGCACAAGTCAATCCTAATCGAGTTGACTTTGATCAAGTCATTCCTCACAAGACAAAGTTCCTGCAACTAGCATACGAACGTTTCCAGCAATCTTTAACCGGGAAACCGCAGACTGAATTTGAACAGTTTTGTCAAGAGCAGTCTAGTTGGCTCGATGACTATGTGCTGTTTATGGCGTTACTGGAAGCCAATTCTTTTCAAAGTTGGAATCATTGGGAAAAAGCGATCGCCACCAGAGAACCAGCTGCCCTGAAAGCCCAAGCTGAGGCTTTACAAGACAGCATCATGTACCACAAGTTCTTGCAGTTTAAATTCTTTGAGCAGTGGTCAAAATTACGAAAATATGCTAATGAAAAACATATAAAAATAATCGGTGATGTCTCTATTTATGTTTGCCATAATAGCGCCGATGTGTGGGCAAACCCAGAAATCTTTAAGTTAGATCCAAAAACCTTTGAACCTGCATATATAGCAGGTGTTCCCCCTGACTACTTCAGTGCAACAGGACAACTATGGGGCAATCCTGTCTATAACTGGGAGAAATTACAAGAAACTAATTTTGCTTGGTGGATCGAGCGATTTAATGCCACACTGCAATATGTAGATATCGTTCGCGTTGACCACTTTCGAGGGTTTGAAGCCTACTGGCAAGTTCCAGCAGGTGAAGAAAATGCGATAAATGGGGAGTGGATTAAAGCTCCTGGTGTAGAGTTCTTTGAAACTTTAGGTACAACTTTAGGAAGTCTGCCAGTTTTAGCAGAGGATTTGGGTATTATCACGCCGGAAGTTGAAGAATTACGCGATCGCTTCGAGTTTCCTGGTATGCGTATCTTATTGTTTGCTTTCAGTGAGAGCTATGACAATGCTTACTTACCGCATCATTATGTCAGAAACTCTGTAGTCTACACTGGCACCCACGATAACGATACAACATTAGGTTGGTGGAAGGGAGCCAGTACCCACGAGAAGCAACTACTTGCCAAATACTTGGGTTATCAGACTGATGAAGAGATTAAGGAAATTAATTGGGTTCTCATCCGTGTAGCTTTAGCTTCAGTGGCTAATTTAGCAATTATTCCCTTACAAGACCTTTTCGGCTTAGATAATAGTGGGAGAATGAACGACCCTAGTGTAAATGCTGGTAACTGGCGCTGGCGCTACGATAGCTCTAAACTTCTCACTAAAGAAATAAGCGATCGCCTTTTAGACCTAACCCAACTTTACTCTCGATAGAGGATGAGGGATGAGGGATGAGGGATGAGGGATGACGAGCGTTGCTCTTTTCGACGGTGCGTAGCGTCGGGATGAAAAACTTTGGGTAAAGCACCATTATTTAAATAGGTAGAACAAAAGAAATATTCGAGATTTAAAGCACCATTATTTATTTATGGGGCTATTTATCCTTCATCCTTCATCCTTCATCCTTCCCCGTGACTTTTTTTAACGGTTCTTAAAATTGAATCAAAATCGCCATAATCTCGACTTTATAGCCCTAAGAAACGCTTTAGGGTTCAAAATTGGTCGTGTCTATGCACTAGGATAGATGGCGTTCGGACTTGACATAGATAAAGACCAAAGATGAACCAAATGCCCATTCTAGATGCTCGACCCGACACCATAGATTTTCGTGACAAAATATATGAACCAACATTGGTAGAAGTACCAGCACAGATTGACCTCGCTAAATACAAAGCTGTAGGAGTGCCAATTCTGAATCAAGGGCAAGAAGGGGCATGTACTGGTTTTGGACTAGCAACAGTCGTAAATTACCTATTACTCCGGCGCAAGCTGCCGCCTGACTTAGTGCCGGTTAGCGCACGCATGATCTATGAGATGGCTAAACGCTACGACGAATGGCCTGGTGAAGATTACCAAGGATCTAGCGCCCGTGGTGCGATGAAGGGTTGGTACAAGCACGGTGTCGCCAGTGAAGTGCTTTGGCCTTACAGCGTGGAACGCGAAGATAGACAATTAACTCAAGAACGTCTCAAAGACGCGGTTCGGCGGCCACTAGGGGCTTATTCGCGAGTCAATCATAAAGACTTGATTGCCATGCATAGTGCGATCGCAGAGGTAGGCATTCTTTATGCTACAGCCACGGTACATGAAGGATGGTACACAGAATCCATAGGGAACGATGGGGTAATTCCTCTGAAATCTAAAGTCATAGGAGGGCACGCTTTTGCGATCGTGGCCTATGATGAGCGGGGTTTTTGGATTCAAAACTCTTGGGGCAAAGAATGGGGTAAAGAAGGATTTGCTCTGGTTACCTATGATGACTGGCTACGTAATGGCACAGATGTATGGGTTGCTCGTCTTGGTGCCCCAGTTATCCTGAGGACAGCTGAAGCAGTAGCAATTAGCCAATCAGGAGTAGCCAACAAAACTGACGCCTATACCTTCTTCGACCTCCGACCCCACATTATCAGCATTGGTAACAATGGTGTCCTCAGAGTAGGTGGCAACTACGGCACATCAGCTGCTGATGTCAAAACCATCCTCACCAAATACTTCCCAGACTTGACACAAGGCTGGGGTAAAAAGCGTCTGCTTCTATATGCTCATGGCGGACTAACGAGCGAAGATTCAGCGATACAGCAGGTAGCAGATTATCGAGCAGCGTTGCTAAAAGCCCAAGTTTATCCCATCTCTTTCATCTGGAAGACCGATATTTGGACGACAGTAGAAAATATGCTCAAAGATGCCATATCTGCTCGTCGTTCCGAAGGGCTTTTAGATAACTCCAAAGACTTCATGCTAGATCGATTGGATGACACCTTAGAGCCTCTGACTCGCCTGCCTGGTAAAACGTTTTGGGATGAACTCAAGGAAAATGCCATATTAGCCACCAAAAGCACCCAAGGAGGCGTTCGCCTTGCACTCAAGCACATAGCAGAACAAGTAGCCCGCGATCCTTCTATAGAAATTCATGTCGTAGGCTATAGTGCAGGAGCTATATTTCAGGCACCTCTAATTCAACTGCTGACGACCTCTGGAAGAATAGCATCAGGCCCAATGCAAGGAGAAACAGGATACGGTCTTAAGGTTGCAACCTGCACGCTATGGGCACCAGCTTGTACGGTTAAACTGTTCAATCAAGCTTACTTACCAGCAATTCAAACGGGCAAAATTGAGCAATTTAAGCTGTTCACCCTCACCGATCAAGCAGAGCAAGACGATAATTGTGCAAATATTTATCACAAGTCGATTCTCTACCTAGTATCTAACGCCTTTGAGGAAAAAATGCGTATTCCTGGGTTCAGAGACGGTGAGCCAATCCTGGGAATGGCAAAATTCATTAACACTGACCCCACCCTCAAGCAACTATTTAAGCCCAATCAGAACTGGGTACTCTCACCCAACACAGAGCCAAAAAACTCACCCAACTACTTGAGTACACAGCATCACGGAGATTTTGGTCGTAACGAGCCGACTCTGCGTGCTACCTTGGCTCGCATCCTCCAGGCATCTGAAGTAAAAACTAGCTTTCCCATGCATTCATCCTCAACTGCACTGCAAGAGAGGCGAGAGCAAATAAACAAGTCAGTAAGGTAATATCAAATTCCTTTAAGGACAGCTACAGATGGAGGGCAGGGGAAGTGGGGGGAGTGATTTGTAGCAGACATGCCAGCGAATTGATATAAGCCGCACCTTTAAAGATGCACGAGAAGTAGCCTGTGCAGACCAGCGAGAGTTTGTGTAGCCCCAGTCTTCTAGACTGAGGGCAGTGATTTCTTTCACCCTGCACTACTTAATCGCACCTACCACAAAATTTCGCATCACAGCCAAAACCGCTGGTGGAATCTCATGCCCCATATCAAACTCTTGATACTTCACTGCTACGCCAAGAGCTGTTAGGGTATTCCTGGCACGTTGAGCCTCACTCAGAGGCACGACTCGATCTTGTCTACCATGAACAATCAACACAGGTGGCAAAGATTGCCCAGCAATTGGCTTTGGCGTTGAATGTAAATAACCACTCAAAGACACCAAGCCAGCTAGTGGCAACGTCAAACCCACATCCAAAGTCATCGCCCCACCTTGAGAAAATCCACTCAAAATTGTGCGTGACAACGGAACACCAGTGGTACTTTCCAGGGACTTCAGCCAGTCTATCAACCGTTGGCGACTTGAGCTTAAGCCTTGATAATCCTGGCTTTCCAGGTTGTACCACTGGCGTCCCCCAGACTCACCCGGATAGGGAAAGGGAGCATTAGGAAACAGAAACTGATAGTTAGGCAAATTCAATGCTGGCGCTTTAGATGATAAATCTTGAGCATTGCCACCATAGCCATGCAAGCACACAACCAATCCGGCTGGTGCTTGACCGTTTTTCGGTGGAATTGAGATGAACTGTAAAGATTTGGAAGCCTCTTTAACAGCAGATTTTGTTGACTGTTTTTCAGAATTAGAAGGGCTTTTGCAAGCTTTCAACAGTATCGTTGTCGAAAGAGTTACACAACCTTGTAACAGAAATTGACGCCGACCCAGTAGATTGATTTTCAAAGCGTACAACCCAAAATCACCTCACTGCCTCAATCATAATTTAGTCGTAGTGGATGAGGGATGAGGGATGAAGGATGAAGGATGAGGGATGAAGGATGAGGGATGAGGGATGAAGGATGAGGGATGAGAGATGATAGCGCAGCGGTAGCGACGTAAGGAGCGTCGGGATGAAGTTATTTTATTTGGGTTTTTTTGAATTGTTGTGTTGCTTTACTTTCTTGACACAAGTAACTAGGATAGCCAGCAGGGCGTTGGCTTCCTGTAGGAGAGAGTTAAGTTTTTCTGCTGTAATTGTTCCTGACTCAACTAGCAGTTCTATCCAGTAAATAGTTTCTTCCAGTTCTTGCAGTCCACCCTCAATTTTACTAATAAACTCGGCATTAGAGCGACTACGGTAAGCTTCACGATAATGTGCTCCGACAGATGTGCCACTGGGCCGCATTTGTTTTCCAAGAATCTGAGCAACTGTTGTTTCAGGTAACGCACAATAAAGACGCACAATACGTAAAGCAAATTTCTTGGTACGATTCCGTAAATCTAATCGAGTTTCATTCATCCCTCATCCCTCATCCCTCATCCCTCATCCCTCATCCCTCATCCTTCATCCCTCATCCTTCATCCCTCATCCTTTTTTAGTCTTAAATATTTCCCACTGCCAGGAAGACAATGTTGTTTTGAGTAAAAGCCAGATTGGAGGATAACTGCGCGATTTCTGTCAGTCCACCTGGAGCACTACCATTAGCATCAAAACACAGAACACCTGTGTTGCTGTAAGTGAACCGATTCGGATCGCTAGTCCCAAAATCATCAACAGAAATCACGATACGGTCATCAGAAACTGAAAAGTCTTTAATAATCTGCAACCCTTGATTTGGGGCACACACGTAAAAGCTATCTCGGCCAAATCCACCAACTAGAGTGTTGTTCCCACTGCCGCCAAATAGAAAGTCGTCTCCGGTGCCACCCACCAAGAAGTCGTTGCCGCCATTGCCTAAGAGATTGTCGTTTCCAGTGCCGCCCAACAGAGTATCATTCCCGTTGAGACCATTCATATAGTCGTTTCCGTCGCCGCCAAACAGAAAGTTGTTTCCGTCGCCGCCATCTAAAAAGTCGTTTCCAGCACCACCCAAGAGAGTATCGTTTCCGCTGCCACCATACAAAAAGTCATCTCCGACACCTCCAGATAAATAGTCGTGCCCTTCGCCGCCATATAAAAAGTCGTTTCCGGCACTTCCAGATAAACTATCGTTTCCGTCACCTCCAGAGACAGTGTCGTTCCCGTCGCCGCCATCCAAAATGTCACTCACCTGATGATATCCGATAGTTCCAGTGAGATTGTCAGAGCCAAGGGTGCCAAAGATAACTGCCATATCATCTACTCCTACTCAATAAATTACTTAAGTTCGATGTAAGGATAGAAGCTTGGTATTCTCATGCTCTGGATTTCTCTCTGGAATTCAGGTAAGAGAACTTGATTGCTTCTGTGTTGAGTATCTGAAGCTGGTGTTCGCCATCATGTTTGCGTAACGTTCCATTGATGTATAAGTTGTGTTTGAGAATTTCCTGCACTTGACTTCTGACTTTTGAAAGGATGAGGGATG
>DALYIW010000031.1:0-30799 GCA_031970155.1 Coleofasciculaceae cyanobacterium CTOTU46601
ATAAAACCTCCTCAATAAACAAACTCAACCGCTGCACGGGTGACAAAAGTTCCCGTTGCTCTTTCCACCAAGTCCGCAATTTAAATTTCTTGCCAAGCTGACAGCTACTAACCAGAGATTGCACCAGTCCGGCGTACCACTTTTCTGCCGTTACCTCTTCCTTACCAATTCCAGTTAAGTCAATAAAAGCACAGAGAAACCCTTCCGCTTGCAGTCGTTGCATCGTCCGCACTCGCAAGCTAGATTTACCCATTTGCCGCGAGTTCAATACATAACAAAACTGACCAGCTTTCAAAAGAGCGTAAAAATCTGAGTCTGCCTGTCGCATGACATAACTTGACGCATCAACGGGAAGACTACCACCTACGTGATATTCATAATGAGTTGGATTCTCTCTATTCATTGCTAGCATCAAAATCTAAGCTTGATTATACGAGAAGCTCCCTCTAAATCCCCTAGCAGAGCTGAGCTATCGCAGCAGTTAAGCGATATCAACTGCGATTGGTAATTTACGATGTCCAAAAGGAGGCGATCGTTAAATGGCTGTAGAGCAATACCGTCAATACATTCGACAACTGCTTTCAGAACGTGCTAAACGTGCTTCCAAGCAAAGAAATGCACCAGAGTATGAGGTACAAACAATTTTCGATTCAGAGCAAGATCATTACCAACTGCTGTATGTTGGTTGGCGTGGGTATAAACGCGATTTTGGCTGTATTCTCCATGTAGATATCAAAGATGGACAAATCTGGATTCAACACGATGGTACGGAAGAGGGACTTGCCAATCGATTGGTTGAAATGGGGGTTCCTAAACAAGATATTGTTTTAGCCTTCCATGAACCTGAAGTACGCCAATATACAGGTTTTGGAACGGGTATAATCGCTCCTCACTGAGATAAAGAATCGTCAAATCCAGGAAGATCTGCAACCACCTGCTGTTCCTGTTGCTCCAACCAGTTTAGTAAATCCAGCATTGTAGAGAAATCTAATAGCGCCTCACCCAACTCTTCAAGTTGAGCAAACGAAAGAGTGTAAGCTTCTCCCGGTTTCTAACCGGGAGCTTTCAGTAGCCCTAGATCCCTCGAACTGATTAGACAGCTCAAAGTTTCTGAACCTCGAAGCAGACTTACAACTGCTCCAATAGCCGCAATATTCATCGAGCCATTAAAATCTGCGTCCCCATGCCAACAGCAGTTTGTACACTTAAACACCTTGGTAGACCGACAGCCAATATGCAAACACTGGTGGCAAGTCCGACTGGTGTACTGAGGCGGCACGGCAACCACTTCAACCCCTGCTTGGATTCCCTTGTATTCAAGGAAGAATCGAAGCTGATGAAACGCCCAACTGTTGGAGCGTCTACGCTCTGTTTTACTCCTGGGTTGAGTGTTGGTTCGGTCGCGTATACCAGTCAAGTCCTCAATTGCAACAATCGCACTTTGGGACTTGGCTTGGTCAATAATAGCTCGACTGATATTGTGGTTAAGCCAAGACTGAAACCTTTGCTCTTTCCCCGACAACCGTTTCAGCAGTTGACGACATCTACGCCGACTGCTACGTGTGCCTTTCGAGGCGCGTTTCTGAATAGAGGCGAGAATGTTGGCAAATTTGTCTCTAACCGTCTTTATAGGTTTACCATCCCATTCATCTCCGGCAGAGGTAACGGCGATACTCCTGCGACCAAAATCAACACCGATAACATTGCCGGACTTGATTGGGTCTGGAGCTTCATCCGTCAACTGAATGTGGATGTAATAGAGTCCATTATATCACATGTGACATTACTAGGCTCCTTATACCGCGCCGTCGCTTTCATCCACCGACTGAAGTAGGGTGGCTTCCAGCTTCTAAATTTCCTGTGAGTTGGTCAAACATGACAGCATCTTACTAGCAAAATGCCTCACTCAAAAGTTGAATTCCTCGCTTAACCCATCGTCACAACACGGCGAATTTCGTCAGTTCTAAAGCCAATTGCCATCGGGCGACGCACTCCAGGTAGCACCTGCACGTCGTACAATTCCTCTACCACCCCTTCAATCCGCAACGAGTGGACGATATCCCCGCTTCTTAGGTCAATCACCAATAACCCACAGCGAGGTTCCACATCTTTTGCACGCAGGTTGTCATCCAAGGGCAAGCCGGAAAACGTCTTGTTATGTCGAGGTTTGGATAGTCCGGCGATCGCAAAATCACCCCAGAAACTACAACCACGCATATAACCAGGACAGAAAGCTACTGGCTCAAAGACACCCCGTTCGATGTCTGCATAGCCAAATTCCCCAGTACCGGAGTTGAGCAACCACAGCTTATCCTTGTACCATCGGGGGGAATGGGGCATGGAAAGCCCAGTGAGAATTATCTCATTGCTGCTGACATCAATCACACAACCACCATCTCGCCTTTTATCCCGCCAACCGTCCGCCACATCACTCTGGCTAACTGCTGTCACGTAACGGGGTTGTCCGTCTCGCATCGCCAAGCCATTCAGGTGACAACGATCTTCTGCTGCTAGTTTGGAGATGAAGGGAGGTTGCCACAGGGGGATGAAGCTATGCTTTTCGCTAACTGTAGCGAGACAGCTAAATAGGGTATTGACGAAGATGAGACGGGGAGTAGGCAGTAGGGAGTAGGGAGTAGGGGAAGACTTTTCTACTCCCCATTGCTCACTTACTACTACATCATGCACATCCAAATCCCCCGTAATGTAACCGATTTGAGGTACGTATACGGCGTCATAGCCATTGTGAACTTGTCCCGTTGAAAGAGCATTTTCAAATCGCCACAATTGATACAGAGAACTCATGTAAAGAGTTGAACCCTCTGCATACAACCCCATGCAACGCTCAAAAGTACGCTCGAATATTGACAGTTGTCCATTCGGTTGTAACCCAATAAAAAACACCTTCCCTGCTTGATATGTAGTAAAAACAAGACTCAGCTTTTGTTCGGCTAACCAGGATGTGAACTGGCGAGAGGCTGAAATTTCCAGTGAGGGAGCGCTGTTTGAGGGGGTAGCAGAATTAGGAAAAATTCCACCTTGCGCCTCTAGTTTTGGTGCGTCTTGAATTGTTAAAGAAAGTTCGTTCGTAGCATGGTTATTAGAGTTTATTTGCATCTGTAATTTTGTTGTTTGTTATTTGTTGTTTGTTGTTTGTGTTGTTTAACAATTAACAACTAAAAAGTGCAGAGAAGTACAAGAAAGAAAAGTTAGGGAAACCTAGCGGAATTCCCCTAACTTCAGCGCTGTCTAACAGTGAAACAATCTCAAAGCAGTTAGAGCGTACTAAACACTAACGAAGTCAGTGGTAGCGATGATAATAACAACATCAAGACGCGCCAAGTCTTCGCCAGTAGCAGCAACTTCAATGAGAGTAGAGTTCCCCCTTGAAACGATATTTAGGTCTTCAAACTGCAAGCCACCGGATAGACCAAACTTTGTCTGACCACGCTGGAAGTTGTTAATCGTATCGAAGCCCTTGCCGCTTCCTAGGACAACTGTATCGAGTCCGCCGCCCAGCCAAATGTTATCGTTGCCAGCACCACCATCAATCAGGTCATTGCCACTACCGGAGTAGAGAATGTCATTGCCTTCGTTACCGAAAAGTTTATTGTTGCCTCCGGCACCATAAAGATTGTCGTTACCTTTGCCACCATAGATGTAATCGGCATTTGAGCCACCGTAAAGCGCGTCATTGCCATCCTCACCATAGAGCGTGTTGACGCCTTCACTGCCGAAGATATCGTCATTGCCACCGCGACCGAAGATGGTATCACCATTAACGGTGCCGTAAAGGGCATCATTGCCTGCGCCTCCAATGATGGGCTTTCTGCCGTAGATTACATAGGTTTCGCCTGCATTGGTTTTGCCGTTGGGGTCACCATAAGAAGCGGCGAACAATAGGTCAGAGAGTCCATCGCCGTTGATGTCGGTAGCGCCGAGACTGATACCTGAGAAGTCATAGGCATTAACGCCGTTGAGAGCAAAGCCGTTAGTGCCATCGAGTTCACTGAGGTTAATGCTAGCGTCGAATCCGCCTTGTTTGCCGAATATTAGATAGCTTTGACCCGCAGCGGTGTTAGCGCCCGGTGCCCCGACCAACAAATCAGCAATTCCATCGCCATCGAAGTCTCCGGCACTGCTGACACTGAAGCCTGACACATCACCAGAGTTAATACCCTCGATGGCAAAGCCGTTAGTGCCATTGAGTTGAGAGAGGTCAAAGTTGGCGGGCAACGGTTGATCTGTACCGAATATCACATAGCTGGTGCCTGTACCGTAGTTAGCCCCTAATGCCCCAACAATTATGTCCTTAAAGCCGTCACCATTAACGTCTCCAGCACCGCTAAGTGACTCGCCCAATAAGTCACCTGCGGCTTCGCCGTTGATGACGAAGCCGTTAGTGCCGTCCAGTGTATTGAGGTCAAAGTTGGAAGAGAATCCTTCAACCGAACCGAAGATTACATAGGTAGAGCCAGCATTGATATTACCGTTAGGGTCTGCAAAAGGAGCAGTGATACCCAGGTCACCAATGCCATCACCGTTGAAGTCCCCAATACCGCTGACACTAGAGCCTGTTTCGTTCCCCGCTGCAATGCCGTTGATGGTGAAGCCGTTGGTGCCGTCTAGTGTATTGAGGTCGAAGTCGGCAGAAAATCCCTCCTGATTTCCAAACACCACATAAGCAGCGCCTGCATCTGTGAGGTTGTTGGGGTCAGCATAAAGGGCACCGATAATCCCGTCATCAATACCATCACCGTTGATGTCCTCGCTGCTCACACTGACGCCTGTTTCGTCCCCTTCTGCAATGCCGTTGATGGTGAAGCCATTAGTTCCATTGAGGTCACTGAGGTTGATTGTCGGATCAAATGCTGCTTTGCCGAACACTACATAGGCGGCACCCGCGTTATCTAGTCCGTTGGGGTCAGCCAGCCTTGCCCCAATAACCACGTCAGCGAATCCATCGTTGTTAACGTCCCCATCACCACTGACACTAAAGCCTGTCCAGTCTTGTCCCGAAATGCCTTCGATCTTAATCCCGTTAGTACCGTCCAGTGTACTGAGATCTAACTTGTCAGGAAATCCATTGTTATTGCCGAATACTACATAGACATTGCCGGGAGTGTTGGGGGCGTTAGGATTAAAAAAATTACTTACAGGTGCGCCGATAATTAGGTCTTTAATACCATCACCGTTGATGTCGCCAGCACCGCTGACGCTAAAACCTGATGTGTCATAAGGGGTAACGCCGTTGATCTTAAAGCCGATAGAGCTGTCGATATCCTCGAGATTCAAAAATGCATTTGCCATTGTAAAAATTATTGCGTTGAAGTACTAACGGGCACCCCTAATCAAGGGAAGGCCGAAAACAAGCTTCCCTATGTATCACTGGGCGATGGAGTAAATTAAATTTCCTATGCCTCAAGAGAGAGAGTTTGGCGATCGCACTCTGACTTCGATTGAGAGTCGGCAGCGGTCATCCCATCTCTACTACATCCATCAAAACTTGCCGTTGACCGAGATCGAGACTGAGAATGTATTGACTTTGTAGTGACTTTCGAGTCACTTACAGGACTTACGCACAGACACCACATCTGGTAGGGGCACGATACCAAAGCTCCTACCAGTGGAGATAGCCCGCTGATCAACGGTTAATTTAGCGATCGCCTATTTTTCCTAGCCGATTGTCTATTCCCAGCCATTACTACGGAATAGAACTTTTTTACTAATGATGATAGGAATCTCCATACTTTCCTACACATTCCAGTGCTGGTTCGCGCTGACACTTGCCGTCTAACGCGATCGCGTTGTTGTAGTGTTGTAGAGGTGAGACGTTCTGGTGAGTCGGGATGGTTGAGTGGCGATCGCGGCACCATAGGCTCCTGACTCATCCTGCTTCTAGTAGGTGAAGGCACGGTAATCTTCCTGGTTGATGCGATCGGAGGATTAATACCTCGTAGAGTAGGTGGTACCACAGTCATAGAATTCACTGGCGGCTCATCTACTGGCGGTTGAGGTAGACGCTTAAGTGCTTTCCCAGGTGGAGTTTCTGGAGGAGCCAACGGTGCTGGAGGAGCTGACGGCGGTGGTGTTACGGGTTGGGGGAGTGGGGTAGATAGTACCTCAGCAACCGGGTCCACTGGCGGTTCATCTACTGGCGGTTGGAGTGGACGATTGAGCCTCTCAGGAGGAGATTCCGGCGAAGCTGGAGGAGCCGAAGGCGGTGGTGTTACGGGTTGGGGGAGTGGGGTAGATAGTACCTCAGCAACCGGGTCCACTGGCGGTTCATCTACTGGCGGTTGGAGTGGACGATTGAGCCTCTCAGGAGGAGATTCCGGCGAAGCTGGAGGAGCCGAAGGCGGTGGTGTTACGGGTTGGGGGAGTGGAGTAGAGGGTACCTCAGCAACCGACTCTACTAGCGGTTCATCTACTGGGGGCTGGGGTAGACGAGAAAGCGGCTCTGGTGGAGAAGTCAGGGGAGCTGACGGTGGTGTTACAGGTTGAGGCAGTGGAGTAGAGGGTACCTCAGCTAAAGGCTCCACTGACGGTTCAACTCCTGGCGGCTGGGGTAGAGGAGAAAGCGGCTCCGGTGAAGAATCCGGGGGAGCTGGGGGAGCTGACGGTGAAGGTGTTACAGGTTGGGGGACTGGTGGGGTAGAGGGTACCTCAGCAATAGGCTCCACTGGCGGTTCAATCACTGGTTGCTGAGGTGGGAGAGTTAACGCTTGCCTTCGTAGAGTGCTTGAGCGAGAAGCTCGTGGTAACGCTGAAGGCTTTGGTGGTGCAGGTGGTTCCGGCAAATCGTAAGCTACACGTAACTCAGAAACAGTGAGTTCACCGGGAGCCTCGGACAGGAAAATCAGCGGTACTGATACTACATCAGCCTGTGATAGTGACACTGACTTCACTAGGAGTTCGCCTTGAGCTTTGGGCTGAATCAGCCGAATTTCCGCTGCGGTTGCACCGTCTGGGACATTTCCCACCCAGGTATAGTTCGGAAAGTCCCGCCCATCTAGAGGTATGATGACTGGCTTAGCCAGAATACCGCTACCTTGCCAGTGCAATTCTATCCGGGCACGCTGCTGGGGCTGTTGCGCTTCTGGTTCGCCAGTCGGCAAAAATAGGGGATAGGAATGTACTTGCAACTCATAGCGCTTTCCGGCAGTAACCTCTACAGTCTGTACCAAAATAGTATCTTCTGGTGCATCACCCCGCAGCTTGACACCTATCACTTGCCCGGTTTCTGAATCGCGTTCCTCGTCTACCCAACCGCTCAAGCTTGTCCAACCTACAGGCAATCTGGCATTGGCTGTGCCCTGCCATTGCCCAAACTGACTGTTACGAAGCGTAGCAGTAGTGGGAGTAAAAGTTACCTTTTCTAGAATCAATGGGTATGATTTGGCAGAGAAATGGAGAAAGCGCAGTTCAGCCTTGACAGCACCAACAGGCGGATTAAAGAGAGTCTCATATAACCACGGTGTCGTCTCTTCAGCTGCAATCCGCGTTTCAAACTCCAGTACTTCGCTGTCAGTGCGTAATATAGCACCTGTAGCATTGAGCCAGTCTATTTCCCAACGGGGTAGAGGAAGCAACTCATCACGCTCATGGGTGATTTGGAAGTTGACTTGGAACAGATAAGTGCAATCTGCAATTACAGCAAAGCGCTGGGAAAGCGTCGCTGCACCAGTAGTGGAGGCTCTGGATTCAGGTACGACGGGGAAGCATGACAGAGATATTTGTTCTCCATCTATAAAAATGCCGTTCTTTAAAAGCGTCGGATGTGCCAGCACCACTACCACTCGACCCAGTTGACCTTGTTCTGGTACCCTGACTCGAACTACCTGTCCTAGGGTACCATTCCACCCTTGAGGCAGTTGGGTATTACACCATGTAAATAGTTCAACACTTCTTGTATTAGTAGACTGATTGATAGAACGGACACCCAATTTACCCGTAGATTGCTCTTGTTCCCATACCTCAAAGGCAACATTAGGTTGCGTTGCCGTGTTGATAACCTTGATAATTTCATCTAACTGAGTGCGAGTTGGGTCTTTTCCAGCACAATCAATACGGATTGGTGATTTTGGTGGTTTTTGATCGTCTAGCCCCAGCATGATAAAGCGTTGACTGCTCAGATTCACGCCTCGACTGAGATCAACGGTACCTGTGAGAATTGCCTGAGTAATGTGACCGTTACTATAGCTTGCCACAGCGCGATCGCGATCAAAACCAAACAGCTTACGGGTAGCATCATCGGGTGGTGGCGCAGTGAAATCACCATTAACTAATAAGTTGCCACTTCCACAAGGGGAAGCAACGGTAGGTTGTTCTAGGTAATCGCTGAGTGTCTGGGCAAAATCAAAACTAAACTCAATACGACCTAGAGGAGCGAAATCTTTCAGGAGATGGCGTTTGGCTTGCGGCCCTTTGCCTACCTGTAATTGTACGGGTACAGAGAAATTTTCTGGCACGGTACGCAGCCGGAACAACGCTTTTAATGGGGCTGGCGCTTTTTCTACAGTTGCCACTCGCCAGGAAAACCCACCATCACGGCTGCATTGTAGGGCTGGTTCGCCGCTAAGATTCTTGCTTGTATCACAAACTGCACTCCAGTCAGCTGCACCTACCTGGCTTTGCAACACTAACCAATAGCGCTTATCGGGTTGATTTGGCTCATCTTCTACACGAAATGGTTCTGGTAGTGTGGCGCTACCCCAGTTTGTTTGGTTGGGTAGAGGTTTGCCTACAATCACTTCTGCCTTAGTTAAAACTTCTCCGGAGGGCTTACCATCAGCATCGGATTGAATGGCTAAGTTTAAACCCGCTAACCCTGGGTTGGTTTTACCTACTGGCAAGTCAATTGCTGTGACGGCAATTTCTTTACCGGGTTTGAGTGGTTGCGCTAGGAGGCACTCAGGAGAAACAGTTACATCAATGTCAGGATTTTGACTGGGAGTGTTGATTAAGTCATCGCCAATGAGTCCATAGGCAATGCGAGAAGGTTGGAACTCACCAATGATTTGGGCTGTGCTGCGTCCAGCAATAGGTACGGCTCCCCGTGGTAAGGTGACTGTTGTTAGTGCATCATCTACACTCGGCAGGGTGCTGAAGTTGTAAGCTAATTTAATTTCCGATAAGTGGGGTGGTAGGATGCGCTGCTCAATTATAAAGTCGATGATTAGCTCTACATCCAATCTGGCGATCGCATCAGAATGAACTACCACTGGAATCACGTAGAAGCCTTCTTGTACCTGGGCAGTGGCGAGAAAAGTATTCAACACCGCCGCGAAATCCGGTGAAGTATCATCGGTTGCTAGTTCGCCCAAGTGTGTCCAAAATGGCGGCAACTGTCCCAGGCGGACACTGACATTACTGGGGAGAGAACGGATACTGACTTTTGTGATATCCAGGTTTCCCCCTGCACTAGTCAATTTAAACTTGTTGACTACTAAACCCGGCAATGAGGTCGGGTCATCAGGTGCGAGAGAGACAGGGAACTCCTCCTTATTCGGTGCAATAGTGCCATCGCTAGCTACACTAACATAAGTTCCTCCCAAGTCTATCTGTAAGGTCGTCCCTCCTCCTGTTCCTAAGACTGCTGCTAATGTGGTGCGGTTGTGGAAGTCTACTTCGATGAACTCGCCCGGTTCGGTTTTGGTAATGCCCCACTTCTTGGCAGATAGTTCGTTTTCAGCAAGAGGATTTTCTGAGAAGGAAAAGGTTTCTAGGAACTGGTTAGGATGGGATGCAGAGCTAGCTTTTGGTGTCAGCGTCACTGTTGCCTTGGTAACGTTGGCACCAACTGGCAGACTGCGTAACCACAGAATGCGATCGCCTATAAAAGGGTCTTTCTCGCCCTGATATTTGGTGCGAATTTTCATTTTTACTAGCCCTGGACGTTGTTGGTTGTTTGTTGTTGGTTGTTTGTTGTTGGTTGTTTGTTGTTTGTGTTTTTTTATGTTCAACTAACAACAAAATTCAAAACTGGTTATACCTTGAGCAGCAGCATTAATTTGAGTTCTTGACTTATGTCCCGACCTCTGTTGCTTAGATACTCCACTAGACTAATGGTATTTTTGGGGTCTTCTGGGTTGATAATCAGAGGATATATTGGCTTGTCGAGGACTTTGATACCAATGTTGTCTAAATCAAAGTGAACTACCTCAACCTGGGTGGGTGCAGGAGTAGGAGGTGGAGGAGTCGGTGCACCATTACCAGCAGCTACTGCTGGCAGGAAATTTACTGTCTTGCGGGGTCGCATTTGGAACCAGAGGTCATTCCATGCATCTCCTAAACTACCCATATTTCTGCCTTCCCGACAGCAGCGATCGAACCAGGGAGAGTGACAGTATTGGTCATCGTCAAAGTTATCATTTGGGTCGGAAAAGAAAGCTTTCCAAAATTCTGTTTCTACATCCCCTAGGCTGGAATCTTCTGTGTATTCAACTTTATAGCTGTCCAGCATATCCTTAAAGGGAATCTTAAAGGCATGACCATCTGTAGGTTCAATGGGTATGCTTTCTACTTTGCCATCGGCTTTTTCTAGTCGGATTTTCTTTTCGCTGGAATGGTAGAGATAGAAATTAACCCATTCATCATAGGGCTTATTACCGTCTTCAGAACAAACTACTCGAAAGTAGTCTAGTTGGTAAATATCTACTAAAGGAAAAGCCTTGAGATTATGTTTTATTACCTCTTCGTCTCCGACTTTTAGTTGCTTGAATAGCCGTAAATAGCCTGTTTTTTTAGGAAGTTCTTGGAAAACTTTTTCCAAAATATCCTTGAGTATTTCATCGAAGCCTTTGCCGCCAAGCAGTGTAGCATTCTCTGCATTTTTCACGCTCTTAATCTCCTCAATTGCCTTCTTCGTTTGACCAATAATGTCTTGCTTGATTAATGCCTGCATCTTGTTCATACGGTTGGCATCAATCAACTGACCTGGTTCATACTTTTCATAAGTGGAAAACTCAGTTGCCATTGCAATTTCTCCTGTAATGTTTCTTGAGTCTTTTGTCCTTTGTAACTATTGACTCTTGACTAATTCCAACTCTAAAATTCAAAATTTTTGCAGGTGTCGCGAGTTACCGTCGCTTTGACTCCAGCGGCTTTGGCTTGCAACACCCCAATTGCACCCGGTTCTAAAATCTTTTCTGTTAGGGTGGGCAGTTCCTCGCCACCCAACACCACAACTCTGGCATTTTCAAAATAGCTATCGTTGTAGCTAATCGTTACGTCAAACATTGCTGGGCCTGACTGACGCACAGAAACAGCAATTTTGTTGCCCCATGCACCTGGCTCTTTTGCTTTCAACTCAATCAATTTATCGACATCTTTCTCTTTGATGTAGATGCGGGCATAACCGTCTTTACCCGGAATTGGCGGCGGCGAAGTTCCTGGAGGAATATCTCGCCCCAATGTCAGATACTGCGGTTTGCGGAAGGGCATGGTTACAGGTTGCCAACCTAACGGCGGTGCAGACACTTCCGTAGCTGTTACTAATTTGGAAGGTGCGATGGGTGGATTGTGCTTGGCATTGCCTGTGGCGATGAGATTCACCAATGAGTAAGCATCGGTGGATGGTTCCGTAACCGCTTGTGGGTAAAATTCCGCTTCCTCTTTCCCACTGCTGAAACGTGCTTGGTTAAACTTGCCGCCAAAGCGAGCAGGTAAATCAGCTGGTAAGTTGACGCTGAATGCTCCTAGACGATGGCGCATCCAGTTGAAGTCAATTTGCACTCCGGGTTCTGGTAGTGCATCTGAGGCGGTAAACACAGCAGATACCAACTCAGGCGGTTCAGAAACAAAGTGGCTGACGTTGAACACACCTCGTTCTGTACATAACCTGCCAGGAAAATAGCTGCTGTTGAAGTTTGCTTGATTGAATCGGCTACCGTAACAATCTAAGTAAATCCACTGAGAATGACCGGGAGGTATTGTTAAAACAGTTGCTTTGTCCAGTTCTTCGGCTTTGACTAGCTGCGACGGTTTGGAAACGTTAATCTGGCTCACCAAGGAATCTGGTTCTGTACTACCAGTACCGATGGTGACACTTGTGTATTTGTCTTCTATCGCATCACCTCCTTGAGGGTGAAATCTTATAGTTACGTCGAATACGTTGGCAATGGTATGCACAATCATCAACGGCGGTTCGCCCTCGTGCAGCGTACCTCTCACCACTACAACGCGGTTTTCGTAAGCGGTGAAACTTACATCTCCTCCCGCTTGGAGTTGTGCTAGCACCGCCTGATTTTGCCCTAGCAAACGATACATACCCTGTTGGTGACTCAGCTGTCCTACCAAGCTACCTGAGTGTGAATTATCAGCAGGGATAGTTGCTTCTTTCACCGCTACAGTAATTTGGTTACCGATAATTGGCGATCGCTGTGCCGCACGCAACACTACAATGTTGGGGGCGAGAGGATTGTTGAGTTGCAATGAGGCGCTAGTATCATCACCGCTCAAATATTTGCATTTTGCAAAAGGTACCCAAGTTTGAGCGCCAATCGGTCCGACGAGTATATCTGTCCCCGGTAGCAAGCGAGACTCGCCTGTAGCTGTTTTAATCTCTACTTGCAGTCCTAACTTGACATCACGCCACAAATGTGCAGTATCTCCAGCGGCTAGGACTGTAAACAGTCGAATTTGCCAGCCTAGAGTTTCGTTAACTAGCGTGGAACCGACGACACCTTGAGGGGCGGTAATTTGAATTTTTGCGATCGCATTTACATCTTTGCCATCATGCACCACCGACACGCGATCGCCATGCCGCACCAAGGGAACAGAAGTCTTCACTTCTTCCAGCGGATACTCAATCAGTTCTAAGTAACGCAGTGGTAGCAATGATAACTGACTTTCCTCACCCGCAGTCGGTGAAATTAACCGCAGATGGTCATCTTCGGTAGCTGTCGCTAAACCAGGGAAGACAGCATTAATTTTGGCAATTATTTCATTGAGGAAAGTCTGCTCTGGTACGGCACCAGTGATGTCAATATCGACTGGACGATTACCATCTACACTAAAGCGAACTAACCCTCGCTTGGAGAGATTAACAATACCAAGCAAGTCAACTTCACCTGTAATTGTGGCTGGTAGTGGGTCGCTACCTTGTGTAACATCCGGCACTTTATCCAGGAGTGTTTCGCGGGCATCACCAGCTGTGTAAGGCAGTAAATCAATACGGGCGGATGTGCCAATGGCAGTGGAAGTGAGAGTTAAGTATTTGCCGTCAGTGGTGGCGCGGATGGAAGTAATAGCATTATTAATTGCGTTGAGAATGTCAGTAAGAGTGACGTTAACTGGGTCAGTTTGTCCAGGGGCACAGTCTATTTCTACTGCTGGTTTCCCCTCCGCTGATAGTTTTAAGAACCGCGCTACCCGTAAGTCAACTCCGTTGCTTAAGTCTTTAGTCCCTACAATTTGCGCTGGTTTGGCATTGATACCTCTATAGCTGCGAGGGGCAGTGATACCGAAGATTGCCCTAGTTGCATCCGGTGCGGAGGGTTGAGCAAATTCGATGCGACTGGCTTCTCCCTGTTGCGAGGAAGTGAGGATGATATGCTGACCGTCGTGACTGGCAAATACAGGGCCTAGCGTTGGATTTTGATTTATCTTCTCCACAATGTCAGAAACTGTCTTCGTGCTGGGTTGGGCATCTCCAATGCTAATTTCTTGTAATGTCCCGCCATCTTTGCCCAGCTTAATGGCTGCATTTGCTTCCAAAGTGACGCCAGCACTTAGGTCAACGGTACCGACAAACGTAACGCGGGTGCCCTCTTGTCCCCGAAATGTCCCAGGTTCTACACCCAGCAGTTGGGAAATTGCATCTGCGCCGCGTGGTGGTAGGAAGGTGATGCTACTATTAGCGCCGTCATGGGGTGAGACTAAGACAAGTTGTTTGCCGTTATCTGAGGCAATGTCTGCATTAAACTTCTGGTTGATAGCAGCGACAATCTCTTTGAGCATCGCTGCACGGGGACGGGGAACGCGGGGAGTGGTAGCAAAGTCTACTTCTTGGGGCGGTTGTCCATCAATGCTCAGGCGCAGGAAGCGATTTACTTGTAAATTCACACTATGGCTGAGGTCAACGTTACCGATAACTTTGGCTTTGGTTGCTGCTGTTCCTTGGGCATCACGATGAATGAAACCAAACACCTTTTGGGTTGCCTCATCGATTATGCGTGCCCGTGTTACGAAGCGGCGATGGTTGATGGTTTCTGAGGGTGCGATCGCAACACTACTAGCACTACCAATACTAGGGGAAACCAGAAACAAGTGTGTGCCATCATTGTTAGCCACATCAGGCACTAACGCCTCATTAATTGCATCTTGCAATTGTTTCAACGTCACTTTACCAACATCGTCTGCATGAGAACGCAAGTCAATCACTACTGGCGCTTTGCCATCTACAGCGATTTGTACCCGATGAACAGCCCGTAAATCAACACCATCACTTAAATCGGATGTACCTACTATCCGCGCTGTTGTAGCTGCTGCACCTTGGAAAATTCGGGGGCTGATGCCGAAAATCTCCTCCGTAGCATCATTTATAGTAGGTGTTTCCAAAACTACTTGGGATGTTGTGCCGCGAGTCGGTGAAGTTAACGCGATGAACCGCCCGTTATAGCTTGCTACCTGCGTTGCTAAAGCTGTATTAATTGCGGTGACAATCTCCTCTGGCTGAGTATTAGCAGCATTCTCACCAGTACAGTTGATGGTAACAACTGGACGAGCATCAATTCGTAATCTGATGTTGGAGTTTTGGCTTAAATCTATACCTGTAGTTAATTCTCTCTTGCCAGTAATGCGAGCAGGTTGAGCATCTTGACCAATCGTGACGGATGGTACTGCACCAAACAGACGGGCTGTTGCATCTTGAGCAGCAGGCTGTTGAAAGGTAATGCTACTTCCAGCACCTGTTGTCGGTGAAGTTAGGGTTAGATAGCGATTATTGTGAGTGGCGACGTTGATGGTGAGGGCGTTGTTGATGGCATCACGAATCTGATCTAACGTTCTTGTCGCAGAAGAACCATCCGTCAAGTCAAGTTCTGCCAAATACCTGCCGTCGATTAACAAACGCAGATATCGCTCCCGTTCCAGGGTAACTGGGCTACTTAAGTCCACAGTCCCGGTAACTTGTGCCGCCGTAGCATCGCTACCTTGGTAAATGCGAGGTGCTAATCCCAGGATGCGATCGCCAGCATCGTTAGTTACATCTTGTACTTCTAACCTGCTTGTAGCTCCTAAAGTAGGTGATGCTAGTTGCAAATAGCCTTCCTTCGGGTGAGCCACCGTTGCATTTAATTTGGTGTTAATCTTACTAACAATTTCTTCCAAACTTACCGAAGCTGGGTTTGTAACACCTTCTAGCAAATCAATCGGCACGCTAGAGCCATTGTCTACCTTCAGTTGCAATCGGTTAGCCCCTTGCAGATTCACCCCAGTACTTAAATTGACAGTACCTTTAATGAGCGCTGGACGGGCGGCACTGCCAAATGACTTCGCCTCTTTAACACCAAAAACCAGTGAAGCTGCATCATCGCCTCGCGGTTCAATGCTTACTAATTCTGGTTCAGAGCGATTCCACCAAGTATCTAAATCCTTGTAATCATCCGCAATTTGCAGTCCTAAAACCTCAGCCGTTACCCGCAGGATGCCCTGGACAGTGACAGTACCTTCTAGGAAAGTGCGAACGTATCGCTTGAGGTGGGCGCGGAATTCCTCTACCGTTTCTAAGAAGTTCTCATCTTCATCTTTGCGCGGTGCCAAACCGTAGAGGGCGGCCAACCGTTGCAAATCATTGATAACTTCAGAACCTCTGTCAGCATGATCGACCCAGTGGGCGCTCATCACCTCTGCTAAGGTGTTTTCTGCTGATAATAGTTCCTTGCCGAAGGCATCAGCCACTGCATACAAAACTACAGCTTTAGGAATTACCTGGAAGGTTCCGGGAAGATAACTGAGGATGCGATCGCTTTTGGTTGGCATGACTCAACCTCCCTTCAGGATGATGTCGGCTAACTCAATGTCCAACACCACCCACCACTTATCACTACCTGGAGGAGTCACTACCTGAAACTCTCCAGCCTCGATGTCTGCATCGGTGGCGCGTCCAGAACCATCTAGTTTTTTCACTAAATCCCGGTCAGCTATGCGTTTGACATTCGGTACTACTAGAGATGATGCAGCATCCAATACCCCTTTGATGGCAGTTCGCGTGCCCTCTTCGCCAGGAGTGGGTGAAGTTTGAATCGCTTTGGTGATTGCATCTACCAAGGTGTCTGTACCATTACCTCCTAATTCAGTGCGCCATGCGATCGCATCTACAATCTTAAAGTTGCCAACATCTTTCACCTGCTTGATGGCGTTCAGCAGTTCCTTTCCTAAGGCTGCCTCATTGCTACTTAAGGTATCAATGTATGTTTGCAAAGCGGCGATGATTTCATTAATTACCTTGACTTTGCCCGCAGGCGTGATATCTGAGCTAACTTCTGCAACTATCCGAGGCTTGAAGAACACATACCGCGCCACCAACGTAGTTTCTACCCCAGCAGCGCGAGTCCCTTCTACCGCAGCCCGCAGACTAGGAAAACGTTCTGGCTCACTTTCCACCAACAGCACAACTTTGCCCGGTTCAGAACGTTTATCAATTGAGCTGTTGGGGTCATACACTTCCGCTAAACTAGCTCTACCCTCAAAAATAACTTGCGCCAAAGCCGCTAGTGTTGCCTTACCCAAACCTCGCAGCACTGCCTTAGCACGACTACGTAAAGCAGGGTCAGTTTCATCCTCAGCACCTAAAATCGTGCCTTCAAAGTTGGTAACTTTAGCAATACCAGCGATCGCTTGAGACAAAGTAGTAATTGCCCCAGCTGCAACAATTCCAGCCTGCCCCTTCGAGGCATCACTCGCTTGAACAGGAATATCAATTCGCACTTGGCCGCGCTGTAATGTCCGCAACTGAGTAGTAACAAAAGTTGCTTCACCTTTGCTAGTACTGAGTTGTGTTCCTTCAGGGATAGTAATATTGCCTTCAATTGTGGTGTCCCGCAAGAAGGTAACTAGACCAATCGCAAAGTCTTTAGTTTTGCGAGTAATGCCTAAGATAGCGACTACTAAGTCTAAAGATTTCCCTGTAGCCGTGTCGATGAAGCCTGCTAAATAGGCTAGATTAATTTGCTGATAAACGGTAGCAATTTCACGAGAAATCGCTTCGCCTAGAGTGCGGGTAACACTGCCAACATTAATATCTGAAAGGGGTGAGGTACTGTTTTTACGAAAGTAATCTACATAAAATTTGGTATTATCCAGAGGCAAAGTGCCGCCCTCTTGCCAAATGACAGCATTATCGCGATCGCTAAATACAAAATCAATTTCTTTTTGGAAGGTGTGACTTTCTAAATCACCTGTATCTTGGTTTTTAATAGTTCCTGTAATTGTTCGTATATCTCTGGCTTCTTCTGCTAAGGGATAGAGGTCAGTTTTGAGATCAAAAAGAATTGGCTCATTGACTACCCCGCCAACCATTGCAGTCAGAATATCATCTACAATTTCCTGGTAGGGGCGGTCGATTAAAGTTACAGTGTCAGGATTCATTACCCTACACCTCCTTCAAGAAAGAAGGGAAAAACTAGATTAAGTGGAGTGTCGCTGTCTATCGGTTTTAGAAACACATTAATGTCCATCCGAGAGCGATCGCTTTTATTTTGAGTTACCGTCACCGAAAGCACTTGTTTCACACGCGGTTCGGCGGCTAGTGCTTGAAGGACAAACAGTTTGGCACGATTGCGGTTAGTTTCATTGTTGAGTTCACCCATTAGCTCAAATAGTCGGCAACCGTAGTCAGGATGACCTAGGGGAGTTAGTTCACCTAAAGGCGTGAGAAAGCGTAGCAGTAGCGCCTGTATTAGGTTGTTGGCTTCGCTGAGTACTTCTAGATCTACTTGCTTGGTTTGCGATCGCACGGTGGTAGACAAGTCATGAGCGCGATCGCGATCGTTTTGATGCTCCAAGTTTCGCAGCAAACGTAAATCTGTTCCCCAACGTTCATTTGTTTGGGTCATACTAACTTCCTACATTAAGGAGATAGCTCATTCGTGAGCTAATAATTTAATTCGGTGGATTGAAAGCTGAGGGAAAGGTGATTTAGCAAGAGAAGTAGCAAGCCATCGTGTATCTAACTTGCATTATTCAGAGACCAATCTGGATGTATCCCGTTGCCTGTAAATTGGTAGTGTGTTCGCGAGAGCGTGCACGTTAGCGCAAACATCTTGCTCACTTGTGATTGTACGTGAGCTTTTCGACTCACACTACCTAATAAATTGCAACATTGGGATGTACTTCCGAACCTCTCTCCTAGCTAATTTAGAACTGGCAAACCAAACAAAGAATAGTTCGCTTATTATCTGACCCAATTTATAACCAAATTCATCCCAAAATGTCTGGTTATTGTCACAAAAAGTTATTAATTAATTAGGGTCAGAAAAACATGAATTTGTATGAACTATGACTTACAGCCGTAAGGGTGAACGGCCGTTCACCCTTACAAGTGGCGGTTTGTAATGAGAAATTTGCGTAAGTCCTGATGAAGATGAGGAAAGAACACAACCAGAAAAAAAGCTCTGGTGTCCCCCTTGTCCCCCTTGTCTCCCTTGTCCCCCTTGTCTCCCTTGTCCCTCTTGTCCCCCTTGTCCCCCTTATCTCCCTTGTCCCCATTAAGGCGGCCACTGGTCATTGATAAAAAGTGCAGCTGATGGTCCTCCTACGATCAGGATACCGGGAGGAGTAGGGATGCGATCGCCTATTCGTACCAGCGCCCGCCCCCCCACTGTAACGCCGCTACTGGCAACAGGTCCAATCACTAAGGGATAAGCAACACCTGTCAGAGAGTTGAACATGGTGCAAATAGAACCAGAAGTAGCAAGGGGAATGCCGTTAGCCGTAATGAACGGTGGTAGAACTTGGCTAATAAATCCTGTATCTGGGACTCCAGTAGCACCAGGATTAATAACTACTGGAGTAAAAAGGGTAGCAGGAGGTCCAGGCATAGTATCTCCTTAGGGTGAAAATGAGGTAATGCCTTTGATGGAAGTGTTAACTCCTTGCAGAGTCGCTGACAGACCTCCATTGACAGTCGCCCCCATATTGGCTTTCAGTGAAGCTTGAGTACCAGCCTCAATATCCGTACTCATCTTGCTTTTGATGGTTACGTTTTGACCTTCCAGGGTGAGGTCACGGGTTGCACTCAGCGTCATTGCACCTGCCGCGTCGATGGTCACATCACCATCTTGATTCATGGTGATTTTTGTACGACCCGCAACAACAGTTACCTTACCCCCACTGCCATCAGGCTGATCCAGCTTCATCTCGGTCTTACCCGCCGTTGCTCTCACCGTACCATCGGTAATGCGTACCGTGATTTTCGGGGGCATCTCGATGATGATTTCGCGAGGTGGTGAATTGGATTTGAGGTTACGAATAGCGGCTTTCAGAGTCTTGTCGTCAGCTTCAGCTAGGGGTAGGCGGAAGATAACTTCGTCGGAGTTATTGAGGGGGGGGCGATCGCGATCGTTGTATAGTCTACCAATCAAAATAGGCTGATTAATGTCACCTTTATAGAAGGTCAACAGCACCAAGTCACCAACATTAGGAATAGCCGCTGTCCCAATATGGCTAGTAGCAATCGGCACACCCCGCAGCAGCAGACCATTGTTTTTCAGACGCACGTCGCAGCCGTAGTTATCGCTGTCATTAGCGGCGCTGTGGGAATAAACAGCCTCCACCAGTCCGATTTCGGCAACGCGCACCGAGTTTAGCTCCTGACGGATAATTTCCTGAATCGTGCTGACGATAGTTGACACAGGCTCACTCCTAAAGTTACATCAATTACCTAGATGGAAATTTCTCTTCTCCCCGACTCCCGACTCCCTATTTTCAAGTTAAATACTGCGAAACTCGATGGTAGTGATAAAACCGCTGCTCTTGGTGATGCGATGAGTAATACTACGGACTTGGAATAGCTGGTTTAAGGTATCATCGGGAACATCACGTAAGCGGATAGCATCACCCAACTTAACTTCCGGTCTACCAACGCTGAGTAGTTGACCGCGTAGTGTCCGCCGTTGAATAGTGGTTAAGGTGGCGTTGGCTGCTGTGCGTGCGGCATCAATGGTACGTAAAGGCGATCGCTCTAGCAATAACTTCAAGTCACCCGATCCAGCTGTTCCCTTAGAGTTACTGAAATCTCTAGTCAACCAAACCCAAGCTTTATCACCTCGACTACCGCCTGGACTTTCACCCCACGCTTCTACTGCACTAGCGCGAGGTGGCGATCGCAGCACGTCCAGCGACACAATATGCTTAGCGTACTCGAAAATGTGAACCGTCTTGCCCCTGATGAACTTCTCGAATACTAACTCACCGTCAGCATTGAAATAGAGGTCAAAACCGGACAACTCCGCCAAATCCTGCATATGGTGATAGGCGCTACGTTGACCATCGATGACGTAGCCTGGGAAATTAATACCATCTTCGGCAGTGGCGACATCGACATCAGCAACGCCTGCCAAATCCTTGACAATTTGACCTGCTGTTTTGCTTTCATAAGTTTTGTTGACAAAAGTGCGTAGTAATGCTGATGCGGGAGTGTAACCGATGACGCGGTTGGTTGTTAGTCCGGGTTCGACAGTGACGACTGTACCACCGATTACCTGGGTGAGACCGCCGTTATCAGCGTAGCCGAGTTCGATTTTAGCCTCGTCATCACGGGCTGGTTTGAGTCCGTTGACTTGACCGAGGACTATGGTGAAGCGATCGGCTGGGGTGTCCATGTCGAGGGTGACACTCAGATCTAACACCGTGCTGGCTTTGGGTTCGTTGGTGGTGTCGATGGTTTTGTTGGCGATCGTGATTTTATAGGCGGGGTTGAGCATGGCTTTCCTTCTTATGGTGGTGCTAAGCCGTCTGGGTCGATGTCAGAATCCCAGAAGCGACTATTAGAGCCAGCAGGACGGGTATGCACAACAGCGTGAGCTGGTGAACGACCTGCTCGACTTCTCCATTCAGCTGTACCGACAATCGGGTCATCAATCAGGGGTAGTTCGGCGGATGTCAAGCCCAGATGCTCTACCCACAATGCAATCCTTAAATCCCGTGCGAATTTGCGCCGTCCACGCTCAATGGTTTGATCTAGGATGGCAATACTGATTTCTGAGTCGTGCGTAAGGCTACGTCGGTTAGTGTTACACGAACCGATAATTGCCCAGATGTCGTCGATGATGCAGACTTTGGTGTGGCAGTAAATACCTGTACCACCAGGAGTTCCGAGGCTGGCACAGCGACCCAACGCCCGGTTCTCAAGATGGAAGATCTGGACGCGGGAAGCATCAACGGCACGCAATCGGCGCACAAATTCGTTCTGATGAAAATCGAATGCGTCTACAAACATATCAGGCGCGGGCGAAGTGACTAAAATAACTTGGAGGCGTTCAGAACGACGCATCACTGCGGCGATCGCAGTACTGATATCATCTCCGACGATATACTGATCCTCGATATAAATATAGTCTCTGGCATTGCCAATAGCATTCAGATATCCACGCCGCAGCCCAAATTCTCCATTAGGAGCGAAGTTGTAAGGCCAGGCAGTTCCCAGACGCGAGGCGTTATTGGGGAAGGTGCGTAATGTTTGTACAATATGCGTACCATTTGCCAAAGGAGCCGGGGTCGGATGCACCGGGACTTGATCGACCGGGTTAGGGTGTCGGTCATTCCATCTGTGACGAAAGTTAGTTTCAATGTCCGCAGCAGCTGGACCTCGAACACGGGCGTGAACGTCGTGCCACGGTTGACCTGTACCTTGGTAGTCGGCATCCGGGTCGGGGTGACAGTGAGCGGAAGTATCCCAGCGATCTGTGGTCAGATCGATACCACCAACGAAGCTGACTAAACCCTCTCTGGTTCTGACGGCAGCAGTTTTTTGATGGTGAGAACCCGTTCGACCGCGAGTTTTATTGTCAGTGAAAATTCTTGCCCAGAGAAAGCTTTCCCATGTGATAATTGGGTAACGGCGCAGGGCATTTACATAAAAAAGCAGGATGCGTACATCGACCCCACTGCTTCTGGCTGTGCCCAGTACGGTATCCAATTGAACAGCCGCACCTCCTGTTCTGCCCAGCAAGTGAATTGCGGGTACTATGTCCCAGCCAGTGATGTAGATATACCCTTGCTCTGGGGCTGCGGTGGTAAACGCATCGTGCATCGCCCGAAATGCCCTCTGTCCATCAATAAGCGGGTCAACTTGATTGCCAGAGGTGAACCGAGGGATGTCAGGATGCTGCTGGGGGATTAACCATCTATCCAAGTTCAGCACTTGGGCGCGGATAGTTGAGTCCCCTAGAGAAAGTTGCTTACTAACTGAGTCGCCCATAAATTACCTCATCAGGGAATCAAGGATAAGGAATTACCAGCCACTGTCACGGTGTAAAGACCAGCGGGTAGATTATTCCCAATCCAAATGCCAGCGCTGTCAGTGCGTTCGTGCAGAAGGCCGCCATTGGGCAGGGTGAGGTCGAATGCACCCACAAACGGCTCACCGTATTCGTCTTGCAACTCAATCTGAACTGTAATCAGTTCCAAACTGCACGTTGCTTGCCAGCTACGGTAGATAGCTTGTGACGGACAATCATCTTCATTGCGGATACCTGGATCGGGCGTTTGAAAGTAGTAAAACTCAACGCGGCGATTTTCTGCTCTTTCAGCATCTGGCGCATTAATCAGTGGTAAATCCTCACCACAGCCGAGAATGGGCGGATTGGGGGAGGTGACTGTGTTTGGTTTAATAACTGGCGATCGCAACGGCACCCAAATAGGTCGTAAAAATAGCAAATAGCGCTCCATCAGGTCAACACGGGCTTGTCTGTTAGTTCGATAACCCTCAATCAAAGTGCTGTCACCACCAACATCTACCTGTGCAGACATAATTCCCAATTCCAGTGCACCCCAATGCTCGGTTTGATAAAGTGTTTCCCAAATTTCTGCATCGACAATGAACACAGCCCACGCCGCTCGCGCTCGTCGCTTGGATAATGCCTGATTTTGTGTTCTCTGTCCCAATTGGTCGCTATGACCAACAATTAGCAAGAATTCGTCTGGTTTCGGCTCTATTTGAGTCCCCGAACTTGAGGAGGTCAAGCCAAAGAAAAACACCTGCTCCAGGGCTGGCTTCTGCTCAGGGTGAATGAAAGACCTAGAGAGGTCGAATAAAATCACCTGAGTGCTGCGGCAAACCTGAACGGACACCCCACTAAAAACTGCCGTCGCCGTCTCACCTGGCGATACAGTAACAGTCCGGCTGGTTTGTGCAATCACCATGCTTGTTTGCCTCCCTTAAGTAACCTGCAAGCTGACGATATACTCACCAACTGGCACGTCTGTTTTACGGAACACACCATTGGTTTGCTGGTCTAGCACGACTCTGTAATCCTGTCCCTCGCTAGTTTGACCCTGAATAATAATTTGTAACTGGCTGAGGTCGGCATCTGCTTCGCTGGGTTCCACCGTCACTTCAATCGTTCCCATTTGTGCGTCAATTTGATTGACCGCCGTCTCCTGAACCTCTGCCGCATCTGCTGCTACAGCCTCATCCACTGCTTGAATCGGTGGTTGCTCGGTAACGGCTTGGGTAGCTGGTGGCGGTACGAACTCCACAAGATGGATAGAATACTCAAATCGCTCTGGCAAACCAGCCAACTCGCGCACCCCCATCTGGGCGATGATTACCTGATCCACTTTGGTGGCGGTGGCAATGTCGGCAACAAACGATACAGGTTCAGCCGCACGGAATTTATCTCGCAGGGTTTTCAGACCTGTTTTTGCTTCCTCTCCTGTTATCACTCCCGTGAGGGTAACGCGGCTAGCACGTCGCCCTATACCCTGGAGAAAATCACCCTCTAGAGAAGGTACACTGTGCTGTGTTCGTACCTGCTGATCTGAAGTATCGATTTTCTGTACTAGCTGTAGCTCTACATCACCGAGCATTGGTTGTGCCATAGACTAGAGTGCCTCCAGCTTGCTGACAATTTGGTCAATCAGAGTCAGAATCTCGCTGAGTCTTTCCAGACCCGGTAAATCCTGTAATGTGTTCACAATCGTCTTCACCGACTCCAAGGTGTCCTTTTCATCGGGAGCTATACCACGAGACACTGCCAGTAAGTTATTGACAGTGCCTAATACTTCCTGAAGATTGGCTACACTGTCCCGTTTGGCTTCTAGCTCTGTCAGAGAGTCTTTGACGATATTCAGGACACTCTTCAAACCCTCAAGGATAGGGGTAATGATGCTTTCGGGGAGAGATGCGATCGCCTCTTTAACCTTCTGGTCATCCAACTGAACTGAAAGCTCTTGCAATGAAGTTTTCAGCTCCTCCAGCACCTTGACATCCATAGGTTTTTCCTCTGGCTGTGGTTTTGGCGACCTACCAAGCAGCCAACAGTGTTCAAAGAACTGGGAATAATGTCTAGCCTTTCTTTGGAACATTGCCATGCATGGGATTAACCCCCTCCTTCAGCTTGATGGCGTCTTTCCATTCGCTCTCACGACCAGGTTTGGTTGTTAAGCAGCCTTCAGCGACGTTAAGTGAGCAGCGATCGCGTCGATAAGGTTGAGAATTTCGGTCTTGACCTGATCGAGTGATGGTAGAGAACTCACTACATCAGCTACTTCCAACACATCATCAATCGTGCCAGCTTCATTCGGCAACAAGCTCTTAGCCGAGTTGAGAAAAGCCTTAATCTTATCTGTAAAAGTTGTTACCTCCCCTAACCCCGGAACCGAACTTACATCCAGGTTCTGGATTTCTGTCTTGAGCTTACTCATTAAGTCAATCAGCTTATCTAGCAACTCGGAGATTTGTGGAAGCAGCGAAGTCAGCGCCTGTATGGCAGGCTTGATTGTCGGGACATTAGCGTCTAGAAATGTTTTGAAATCCTGTAGCACATCCCTGAGATCTTGAAAAAGATTAGTAGCTGCCATATTATCCTCCTTAAAAATTTTGTTGTTTATCCGTCTTTAGTGCTGTCTATAGCTTGGCGAGACGCTTGGAGACGACTGAGCAGATCGCTCAATTGGGATACAAACTCTTCCAAGCCCGTAGCAAAGCCCAGCCCGGTATCCAGTCCTGCTACTAGGTCATCCATAATATTTTGGGCATCGTCCAAAATATCTGTGTCTAAGAATGAAGTATCTTCAGGCTCAGGTGGTTTAATATACTCCCGCAGTGTCAGTACGTAAGCGTAACGCTGTGGTTTACCTGCCAAGTCTTGCACCCGTAAATCGTCAATCACCATCTGCTCAATCTCCGCATCAGCAACAATGTCCGCTGTGAACGGTACGGGTTGCCCATCACGAAATTTGTTGTCTAGCTTCTCTATAAAGCTTTGTGCCTCAGTGCCAGTTGCTACACCCCATAAAACCAAACGAGTAGGTCGTCGTCCCAAGTTTTGCAGCAAACTACCAGCCATCCCAGGCGGTTTGTGCTCAGCTAGCACTCTTTGCTCATGGGTGGTAATTTCTTGCACTTGGGGGAGTTCGATATCGTCCAGCATTGGGTGCATAAGCAACTCACAATTCAAGATATGGTCATCATTTGTCCTTGGTGTATTAATCACTAAACGTCGATGCCGTAGCGTCGCGCTTCCTCGTCCAGAATGCGCTTAATTTTGGCGGCTAGCACGTTTAGGTCATCTTCAGTAGTTTCGGTTTCCTCCTGTTTGACTTCCTGCTGGATAATGGCGCTTGCTACGGGGGGAATTGGTAAATGCACCCTCTGTGGTGGAAGCATAGGTGGCAGCGAAGATATCCCAACGGTTGGGGCAATTTGAGTAGGTAACTCTACGCAGCCATTTGTGGTTTGACTCACTCCTCTAGTCGGTAGCACTACCAATTCACTCTCAGTCAGCGTTGGTGCAAGCATCTGATTGTGCTGAGTTTTCTCCAGGTTGGAAGTGGAGAGCAAATCGAGTGAATGAGTAAGTGGTGTTTGCCTGGATACCGATGTTTCTCTTGCTTGACGACTGGAACTATGATGTTGAGCAACAGTTGTGTCAACTAGATGGGTTAGTAACTCTAGGTGGGCAGTCTGTCCTTGAACTGATATTGACCACTGCTGTGCTAGGGACAGGGTTGCATTCAGCGCTAATTTGTCTGATGTAGCCAGCCGAGGACGAACAGTGGAGGCTGTATCAAATTTTTCCTGATTTAGGGAGTGTCTGGTGCGATCGCACAACTCAAGTAGCCACTTCTGATGCAACGCCTGATTAGTCAATAGAGAGGATGAAGCTACTCCTGAGAGTTCCTCAGTCGGCTGATACAAAGACTGATTTAACCGTGTATTGGAGACATTTTTATTACTTAAGTGCCTAAGTATCTTTACGGGTTCTGCCTCTGTATTAAAAGGCAGCGCTACCTGACCGGATGAAGAAAGTCCCTCCTGATGCAGAGGTTCCCTGATTCGATCTGGCAAGTCAGCTACCCAGTCTTGAGAAGTAGCTTGGTTGTAGACACAGGAGGGGGAACCATAAAGCGACTGAGTTACTCTAGTTGATCCAGTTTCACCGACTAGACGATACAGCAGTTGCTGACTAACCTGGGGCGATTGTTGCAAGACAATTGCTACAGAATGCTGGGATGATGGTTCCTCAAAAGAAGTTATGGTCAAGTTGGACGGTAAATCACTTGACTTGGAGACGTTTTCATGATAGAAACTTCCCCTTCTCAACGTCTTGACATTGAAGAAAGCATCACGGCTTTTCCTCCTCTTAGTGTCGGGTGCTAGTGCTATGCCAGAATCTAACTTCGTACTGTGCCAAGTCAACTGTGTTGGCTGAGTTCTGAATGACTCTGGGTGTGGTTCAGTCGCATAGGTTTCTTGCTCGGTCAACGCCAGCAAACAGTGACCGAGTAACGGTTCATCGCGCAAGCTCAGATGAATGGAGGCGATCGCATCTAGCCAAGCACAGTCGCGCCACCAGAAATCTTGCCGTGCCTGGATTCGCCTTAATTCACGCTGCCAATAGACTGGGGCTTTTCCACTAACTAAGGCTACAGATACTCGATTGTGCGATCGCATCCATCCATCTGCTGGATTCATTGTTTATCACCACCTCCACGAGCCATTTCTAGGTAGAGCAGAATCTGACCAATAGTCATACCACTGACCTCCTCTGGTGTCCAACCAAACTCTTTCGCCAAAACAAAGCAGGCACGAGCTAGAGGCGCTTGCACCAAGTCTGCCAGCGCGTCTTGGGGTGTGCTGATGCCGCTGATGGTGTTAATGCGTTCTACCAGAAAGCGAGCCAAGCCAGCTGGCAGTTGTGATACCTGTTCCAGCTTCAGTGCTGGCTCAACCAACCCCTGCTGGATCATCAATGTTGCTGACAACTGCTCATCATCACGAGCCGCTTTGCTAATTTTTTGCAAGTCGCGCACCGTTAAAGGCCGCAGCACCACGCGAGCATCCGTCGGAGTGTGACCATTGCTACTGAGCAAATCAGTGGGAATCTCTACGTCATGATTTAAAGAACTGCCAGCTAGCAACTCTTCAGCATTGAGAGTCATAAGCAATTCAAAACTATTTGTTGTTTGTTGTTTGTTGTTTGTTGTTTGTTGGAGGGCTATGGACTACTGATTAAGCCTGAATGGAATTATGCGGCTTCTTTATCTTCGACTGAGATAAACAGACCCTTGAAGGTGACTGACTCCATAACGAAGTCGTCCTCAGGTAGGTGGTAAGCCCAGTTCTCGAACTTCACACCATGTATGGTCAGGGTGCTGCTGGTATTGGGTACAGCAGGGTCTTTCAAATCTAGTAGCAGATTAAAAGATGGCTGCGGGTAGGGTTCCGCTACTCGCTCTACTAATGCCCCCTGACCTAGTAGCAGTCGCAACAAAGCGCCGTTAATATGAGCACGACCAATCTTGCCACTAATATTAATGTTGCCTGGTCGTAGTGCGGCTGGATGGCGTTTGCCAATTTCATGAAATAGTTCTAACTCGGTCTGGACGTAGACTTCGACGCTAGTTGCACGACCGACAGGACTAAGCTGGTAGAAGTCAAGAATTTCCTTCGCGGCTTGTCCTTCTGGTGTTTCTTCACTTGCCAGCGTCAAGGTGGCATCAGAACCACGGAAAACATTTAAATTCGCCATTTGCAATTCTCCTTATCGAGTGTAGCGGAACTCAATTCCTCAATGTGCGCCTTCTGGGCGTGGAAGGGTTATTCCAAGAACATGACTACCTTGATGAATTCAATGCTGAAGGTTGGTTGCAAGGTCATAATGACTTTGGCAATGCCTTGCTTCTCGTCATCCCGCGTGGCGGTGACATCCAATTTGTAAAGAGTCAGCATTTCGTCATCTACCATTCTGGCGAGGAAGCCGTTGATGGAGCCTTTGAGAGCTTTTCGCACGCGATCGTTGTTTAACAGACCAATGTAGGGTTCAGCAGCAGAACGTACCCCGTTTTTGGCATAATCCACGATACGGATGGTAGTGATTGGCCCAAAGGCACCCACATTAAAATTAGTGGTAATTGCTCTGACGACGCGGAAGCCACGCCGTTCTTCTAGTGCCAAAACCCCAGCTGTAATTAAGTCTTCCAACTCTGCGGGGTTATATTTTTTTTCTAATCCAGGTACAGATAGGGTTTTGTTAGTTAGGCTGATGTGTGGTTCACGGGTGCTGAGTAATCCGGCTACAGCAGCTGCGGTGTAAGCTGCTGGCAAGATAACATCTTTAGGCTCAAGCTTGCCTTCCGCGTTTTTAGCAGCAGCATCAGTAAACTTAATGCCTGGAGACACAACTATAATTCTGCCGTCATCATTGTTCAGGTTGTGAGCCTTAACGTCGTCCACCGAGGCATTCAATTTGCTACCTACAACTGCTATGCGTTCCCGCTTAAATTTATCTGTGGAAGCATTGTTAACATGGGTATTTAGTTCATTGCCGATGCCATAGTCTTTACCAGCCGCCACAACGATTTGCACATTTTCGTTGGCTAGCTTTTCGAGACCTTCTGCATATTGAGTATCACTGGTACCAGCAACTTTGACTGCATACACTGAGGATGCACCGTTAGCATAAGCTATCT
Source organism: Coleofasciculaceae cyanobacterium CTOTU46601 (assembly GCA_031970155.1). Classification (GTDB taxonomy): domain Bacteria; phylum Cyanobacteriota; class Cyanobacteriia; order Cyanobacteriales; family Coleofasciculaceae; genus DALYIW01. The sequence continues at coordinate 29,140 of DALYIW010000031.1, forward strand.
CCAAAGCCCGCACGAGAGTAAAATCTTCTATGGTTTTATCGGGGTCAAAGGCATCGTAGGTGCCAAACTTCTCTTGTGCTTCATCGTAGCTGCTCAGGCGCACGACTTCTAAATCTGTCCCTTGTTTAGCGGTGCCAACGATACCAATATTGCCTGTGGAAATTGGACCTGCAACAATCAGTCCCTCGGCTTTAACTGTAATTGAAACGCCAGGTAGTATATCTGTCATGTTTGCGTATCCTCCTGTAATTTATAGTGGGGGGCTTCAAGTCGTAGCCCTAAATACTCTGCCCCCGCAGCACTCGTAAGTAGATGACGGCAACTTGATTGAGGGCAGCGTTTTGGTAAGAAATCTCAAACCTATCCGCCGCACTTGACAACTCAATAGCTGGAGAGATTTTCAAAACTCTTGATTCATAAATATCTGGCACTTGATCATCGTTCCAATCACCCAACTTCACAGCAGTGTTAGGTGCTGGAGGTGGGAAAGCGTTCAAAAAATCGCTTATGGAAGGGAAAATTACCTGCCCATGACGAGTTGCTGGATTTTGTCCGGCAACAGCATTGAGGAAGTCTGCCAATGTTGGAAAGGTCGTTGGTGGACTAGCTGAACCATCTGTGCGTCTGAGGGTGACTGTACCGCTTGGTGCTGTGCCGGGAATAAAGACTAAGGCTGACAGACTGCCAATATTCAAAGTCTTTTGCACAACCAGTGTGGGTGCAGTTTGGTTATCCCATCGCACCATGTCACCAGTGACGATGGTGGATTCTCCATACTCACTATTGATCGTGATGGGTATACGGGTAATCAGGCTGTCTGCACCGTCGGTGTCTTGGGCATAGAACTCGTATAAAACCTTGTAATCAACAGTTTGATACCAGGCGTTTAGGGTTGAGTTAAACTCTGCTAGGGATTTTGTCTGTAAATCTAAGCGTAGAAAGCCTTTAGACCGGAGAATAGCTCTGTCAGTTTCTAGGCTGGTGCCTAAATCCTTAATCGCAGTACTGACATCATCGAGTTGATTGCCCCACAACTGAAAACGCACAACTGCATCCAGTCGTCCTCCTTTCCAAACAATGACCGCGAAACCCCCACGGGTTTCGGTGCCTCGGTGGTTTCCTACACCAATCGTCCGTTCCGTCACACTGACTGCCGAAACACTAGAAAAAGGTAGCGGCTGTACTTTTAAGCGATATTCGTCTAGGTGACTCAACATCTGACTCAACATAGCCAAAAGCCGAACTCACCTGGGACAGGTGAGGACTGTGGTTGACCGTTTTAGCCCGTTTCCATCCAAGACCAATCGGCGATGAGTATAGGTATTTGCTAGGGTTTAGCTGAGCCTGTGTTTCACCGTTGAGAGTTCTTGCTCTGCAATAACCAAAAAATTAAGTTGACGGGCGTATTTAGAGCTTTGGGGAAGGTTGCATAGCGCCTTAGGTAGAACACTCTTCTCGTTTGCTAATCGAATTGAGCGGCTGCCGCGATCGCTTTATGATACCTCTGGGGGATGACCGAAAGGATTTCCCCTTCCCTATACCATTTCAGACCCAATCTATACACCAAAACTTGGAAGTGTGGGGTTTTGTTATAAAGGTTTGGATTTTGTCATAAACAGTTATTAGAAATCCTTTGGTGCGGGGTGTTCTTTCTCATCAG
>DALYIW010000031.1:30809-43573 GCA_031970155.1 Coleofasciculaceae cyanobacterium CTOTU46601
AATCCTTCTCCGATGGGACGAGGATTAGTCATGTAGATTTTCTCCTCTCATTGCTGACAGGTCTTACCATAGTTAAAGTCTCCTTTTTTGGATTAGGGAGCCAGAAGCCAGCAAGAAGCCGGATAACTTGATTGCTGGCTTCTAACGCTTTTTTAGGATTGTTGATGGTTTGATAAATCGGTGTATCGTTGTTGCCAAATGCCTTCGATGCGGCAGAGTGCGTCTTCGGTATATCGCTGCGCTTCTTGCAAAATAGATTGCCAGAGAACGTTGAGGGTATTGAGGTTCCAACAGCAGCGAATTAGGGCACGACAGGCGGCAATCCACTGTTCTAGCTTGCGGTAACTGACGAAGTAACCGCCGAGTCCTTTGATATGCACCCAGAGGACGTTATGCCATTTTTCCCAGTTGAGAATGCGCTCTTGCTGGATTTTCAGGTGTTTGGCGATTTGTCTGAGAGTGATAACGAAGGTTTTGGGGTTGATGCGGTGGCGTAGTGGTTGCATGGCTTTTTGGTATTGGATGAAGAACCTCTCCCTAACCCTCTCCTACGAGGAGAGGGAACAAGAATAGATTTGTTGAGCTAAATTCGGCTAGGGGCAAGGGTTCTGGAAAACTACCTGTTTGGGAATAGAGACAGTGTTTGCCGTTTAGTTCGGTGGGTAGGATGCCGGAGCAAATTAGGATGTCGGGGTAGATGTTGCCGTCTGGGGAAAGAAAAAGGGCTTTGGGTTTGCCTTGGTAAGCGTTCATGCTTAAATACAATGTAGATTGTATATGGTAATATTAAAATCTACACTGTAAAATGTCAATATTACAGGTTGAAAAATCCTATTAACCTATAGCTATCCTCTTAGTACTTGAATCCAGCCTGCTCGGCGATTAAAGTTAGGTACTTTGATGTAGCTAGAGTCGGCTCGTATGCACTGTTTTCCCACTGGCTAACTGTTTGCTGATAGACACCAAGCCTTTGTGCAAACTCTGCCTGTGTTAAACCCATGTGGCGGCGCAGTGCTTTGATTAGTTGAGCGTTCCATAGCACAGTGTCACCCAGACGCTGAACTGGAGGTCTAGTAGTAGGCTTGCGAAATGTTACTCGTTGCCCATCAAAATCGACATCCTCAACTTGATATCCTGCTTCCATCCAGGCTGAGGCTTGCAGTGCGCCTTTACTGCGATTGCTCCACCATGCGCGTTTACTCCGCGCTGAGTTGGGTATGATGTCATTCATTAGCGCTTCGATTTCTGCAAAAGTTAGAGATACTTCGTCTTGATTACTCTCACGCAGAAATTCGAGGAGTGGCTGGTACTTGCTGCCCTCCTTCATGCCACGTCTTCCTTTCCTGATATCATGATTGTCACAGTGGGAAACCGCCATCATTTATGTAGCGGATGAACACTCTTGTTGCACTTTTAAGTGCCTGCAAAAAATCTCTTCGCTCCCGGTGAGAAAACCGCCGCACCTAGTTGTCACACTCAACTAGAGGAGCTATCGATATTGTTGCTTATTGCACCCGCCTCGATGTGGCGTTTAATTGTTCCCTCGCGGGACTCCCTTACGGGGTAACGTTCGCCTCGCCAATGTTATCGGTCGGTACTTTCACGCAAAGACACTTCCGCAGTGACTCGTTGCAGATGTTTAATCTCCCGGTTCTAGAGCTTGGAACTGGCGTCGCATCCCAAGGTAGGAACTTTAACTCTTGCCGATAACGTAGTCCTCTAAAGACTTAGGCTGGTCACTATTCGAGCCGGCGAGAATTATTTCCCACAAGCTTCCGTCTCAAGACGGGAGTTAGTGACCCTCTCTACACGCGCTTTTGCTTGAATGAGCAAGTTTTCAGCTTTGGTACAAAGACACTTGGCTTCAATTAATCGCTGATCTGCTTGCTTAACTATACAATGGGATATTTCTCTGGTACATCCACCGGATTTAAGTAAGGATTGGTGAAATTGCTCAAAGGCATGAAGCTAATGCTGTGGGCGACAGATTGCACAGTTATCTTATTTGCCGTGTCAAGTTGAGCAACTTAGACAGGACTTACGCATGGACGCCACATATAGTAGGGGTGAACGGCCGTTCACCCCTACAAATGGCGGTTCGTAATGAGAAATTTGTGTAAGTCCTGTTAGAGTACGCCTCGAAGAGGTACAAAATCATAGCCAGTACTAGATTGATTTCCCGGTTGAACTTTGAGTAATATCGCTGAGCCATTGCGATCGCCTGTTGGCAGAAACTGGATCGTTCCCGTCGCCCCATTGGCGGAAAAATTTGGACTCGATAAAGCCTTTTGCAATCCTTCACGACTACTATTGCCAGCTTTCAACCCGCTGATAATCGCCTGAATAGCATCATAGGCTGTGGCACTACGCCAGTTAACCGCCCCGCCCCAAAGCTTAGCGGCATTACTGGGAAAAGGATTTCCTGGAATTGCACTGGGATGCCAAGGTACGGCTAGTACCATTCCGTTGACAGCCCCTTGCCCCGCTTGTAGGGTTTTATATGTGTACAGCGTGGAGCTGCCAAATAGCGTCAACTTTCCTTGATTGACTTGTGCTACCTCCAAAGCTCGATCAATTCTGTTCACATGGGGGGCAATGACTAAACTATCTGCTCCACTACTGATAGCTTGAGAGATTGCAGTACTAGGATTGAAATCGGCAGCGGAAAGATCGCAAACTGTAGGATTAATTTTTCCCCCAGCAGCCGAGACGGCTTTGATAAACTCTTCCTTGAAGGACACATTATCTATGGCTTTCAAATCAATACAAATGGCAGTATTAGTTTTGTTTGCCGTTTTGATAACGTAACGAGAGAGGCTATCTGCTACAAAGCCAATACTGGGAACAGTGCGGAATACATAGTTGCCAATGCCAGAGAGGTTCTGAGCAAAACTTGTGGGAGAAATCATTACCAACCCTCCCTGTTGATACACGGGTGCAGCAGCAATGGAAGCATTACTAGCGTTGTGCCCTACTACAGCCAGAATGCTAGTATCTTTGACAAATTCTGTAGCAATTTGTTGTGCGATCGCCGGGTCATTATCATCATTAGCAATCTCCACCTGCAACTTCAAGTTGTTGCTCTTATTCGTCTCATCTTGAGCCTGAGCCACACCTCGTAGTATCTCTTTGGCTACATCCAGATTACCTCCAATCGGAACACTCACAGCAATTTTTACAGGATTACTATTACTCACTTGAGCATTGTTATAGTAAATCAATGCTTCTGGGTCGTTGCGATTAGCTTGCAGTGCTGATTGGAACTTGGAAGAAGCGGTGGCAAAATCGCCTTTAGCGAAGGCTTGCACTCCTGCTTGTTTGTCAGGGTTAGTGTCAGCTGTCACTAAAATTTTATTTCCTAAACTTATCCTATCTGAGCCAGAAACTGAAGCAGATTGCTCTTTGTTGGAAGACTGTAAGCCGTTTGAATTTAGCTTAAAGTTGTTACGAAACAACCATAATCCACTAACTATCAAACCAGCAGTGATAAGTAGAGATAAAACAAGAACCTTAGTTTCATTTTGTGCTTTCATAGTAGTTGATGATACAAACTTACGTTCTGCTAATGGATTATCCACCGCAGCCACCGCAGCCACCGCAACCCCCACATCCTCCACCACCGTCACCACCGCCACCATCACCGCAGCTGCTATCACCGCAGCTGCTATCACTCCCACCACTGCTGCAAATAGAACTGTTACTTCTTCCAGAGTTACTGCGGTAGGTACGGGAACCGGCTTGTGCGCCTAAATGCTGACACAATCCGACTATGGCTACGATGAACCATAGAATTAACAAGAAACCCACAGGTTTATCTCTAGAGATTCCCACTATGATCTTGGCAATTCCTAGTAGCAATACAGCGAAGAAAGGCAGCATCGATAACCACCGAACGACTCTGATTTGTATAGAGTTGGTGTTCAGACTAAAGCCTAGCAATCGCGAAAGAACTTTTGGTAGATACCATCCCAGAATAGATGCCCAGAAATTACTAGCGATCGCCGCAAAGAAGAAAAACCAGAGAAACTCTGGCCCATTAAAATCAAGGGGATTGCTGGTGGTAGCCGCCAGCAAAGGCTCACAGGTTGTGAAGATGAGGACGAACAAAAACAACACAACTGCGATCGCCAATCGCTTTATACGAAGCTTAGGTAACTCTACAGATGGTTTGGGTAAAATCCAGTTCTGCCGAGTGTTTACCCGTAGAAAATGAAGATCGCGATCGAAACGAATCTGGGGTCTAGGCCAGATGTCTGAGGGTGGCGCTTGTTCAAAGAAGTGCTCATAGCTTGCCAACGTCTTACTATACCAATCGTTGAATTTGTTATGTTCGCTACGACCACCGCGAGTTGGGCCGTGATGCAGTGGGGTTTGCAAGACATTCGGGCAAAACTCACCCCAATAAGAATGAGAATAGATTAAGTGCAGATGCCAGACTTGATCGACTTGATCAGAGGGCGTCACCGGATGTCCAGCAACCACAGCTAGAAAAGTAAATTTCTTGTATTCTTCGATTACGCGCTGGGTGTACTGGGTACTCCAGCCGTTATCGCGAGCTAATCGCTTGCTGAATGCCAAATTAGCATCAGGGTCATCTAATGAAAACGCTTGAATGCGCTGGTAAAGTTCTACTTGTTGCACGTTCATGAGTTTTTCTAAACGATTGACAGTGGGACAAAAAAATGATTCACAATCAACTCAAACCAAGAGGCTAGGTTAGATCTAGTACTTATCACTTTCAAGACAGACACCATGAGCACAAGCCCACAACTGGCAAAATGAAAATATTTCTTCCCCGACTCCCGACTCCCGACTCCCGACTCCCTATTTTCAATCGCTAATTTTTGGTTCCAAATTCTCCTCTAGTTCAACAACGCTGATTTCAGAGTCAAGTTTGCGCTTCTTGCCATCAAGTAAGGAACTGACAGTCATGTCTCCCATCACATTGATCACAGTGCGGCAGCGATCGAGGAACCAGTCCACAGTCACCAGCAAGGCAATATACTGAGTAGGCAAACCGACGGCGGTAAACACCAGCGTCATCGTCACCAAACCAGCTTCGGGAATACCCGCCGCACCCACAGAGGCAACAATTGAGGTGAAGACGACAACCAGCTGTTGTGGAAGGGAAAGCGGGATATTAAGCACTTGAGCGATAAACAGGGCAGACATCGCCTCATAAAGAGCTGTGCCATCGTTATTGAAGTTGCTACCGACTAAAGCCCCCAAAGACGCTGAGGATTCCCTCAATCCGATTTTTTGGATCAACGACTCAAACGTGACAGGCATTGTAGCTGTGGAGGAATCAGTTGAGAAGGCTGTAAAAAATGCGTCTGACCCCCCTGATAGCAAGCGTTTCGGACTCACCCAGGAGCCGAACTGCACTCGCAGCAGGTAATAACAACCTTGCAAAAACAGCGCTAACACTACTGCTACGATGAACGCACCCAGGGCTTTAAACGGTGCGAAACCTTGAAGGGCAACGGTTCTGGCGACAATCCCGAAAACTGCCAGCGGTACTAAAGCAATGACCCAGTGTAGAACCCGGATTACTGCCTCGAATAACAGCGTGATGACTTGTTCAATTGGCAGGTAATCTCTCTTGCCCTGAATTCTTTGCTCTGATTTCAAGGCACGCAGGACAATGCCGAAGGCTAAGGCAAGGAAAATCAGTTGCAGAACGTTGTTATCAACGAGAGGTTTGAGGATAGCTTCAGGTACGATGTCTTGGAGTAGTGACCAAGGGTCGAGGCGTTTGCTGGTGGCATCTACTGTACCGACTGGGGCAGTGATACGACCCCATTTGCCCGGTTGCAAGATGTTAGCGACCAAAAGACCGATGATAATAGCCATCAGGGTATTGGTCAAGAGCAGAAATGGCAGACGACGGCCAGCTTTGCCGGGAATGTCGGCGGTGAGGAAGGAGTGGAGTACCGCTAGGAGAATCAGTGGTGTAGCCAGGGCGCGTAAAGCTTTGAGTATCAAATCACAAGGAATTGCTAGGTGTTTGATCAGGGGGATATTGTCGGGATTCGGTTGACCTGCACCTAGCACAATGCCTAAAATAACGGCAAAAATTAGGGCGATTACAATTTGCAAATAGAGTGGGATACGCTGCAACAAATGGCGGTCTTTAGTTTCAGAGTGACTCATGGGTGTGGCTGAGTAAGGAATAATTTAATTGAGGATTGAGGACTGAATAGAAGAACCCTGCTGAATAAAGTTCATCGATTCAGTAACCAAACAAATGATGCAATAGTTTACAGATACATCTAGTGCGCGATCGCCCTATTGATTGAGTACCGAAATAATTTAAGATTGACTTGATTTTTAAAGATATGCTTGTCATTCAGGAAGACAGCTGTTTGTAGCATTTTAATTCTCACTTTGCAGGTAAGTTCTTAGGACTAACATTGATAAACGGCAATGTCCCATTGCTACTCATTACTTGAGGAAATTGACCATTCCATTTTTCAATTGCTTGCTTTTGTAGCAATTCTGGCGTTAGAGTTTGCCGCATTAATCGTTGCGCTTCCGCTTGCCCCTTAGCGCGATTTACTTCTGCTTGTGCCTCTTTAGTCGCTTTCAGCGCCTCATATTCCGCTTGTTTCGCTTGCTGTTCTGCAATTTGTTTAGCCTCAATCGCCTTAGCAAATTCTGGTGAAAAAGCTACATTAACTAGCGCCACCTCATTGACATGAATACCATAAGCCGTCAGCCGTTTTTTTATTTCTCTGTCTATGTCTTCTTTTAACTGTGCCCTTTCCGTGAGAATTTCCTCAGCTGTTCTTTTGGGAGTTGCTGCCTTGAGAACCTCATTTAGAGCAGGTGTTATAATCCGTGAAACAACATCATTTACATCGCCAATCTCTTGATAAACTTTGTTAACCTTGGATGGCTCGATGTACCAATTAAGAGTAAGTTTTGTGCTAATATTTTGCAAGTCCTTGGTTCCAGCAGACGCTTCGATGTCGGTTTTTTGAATGCGAACGTTGAGCTTTTTGACAGAGGTGATGAAGGGTAAGACAGGATATGTTCCCTCGTCCAAAACATTATTTTGTACTTTGCCAAGTTGTACTACTACACCTCGTTCTCCAGGATTTACAGTCACCAAAAAAGATTTGAGGAAAGTGATACCTATGAATAGGGTTAAAGTAATACCACCGATGGTAATGTAGTTAGTTCTGGGTAAGCGATTGATGGAGGTCATAATTGAGTAACAAAAGATATAAATTGTACGGTTGATTGTTGACTGTTGACTGTTGATTGTTGATTGTTCTGGGTGCTAGAAGACAGGGGCTAAAGAGCCGCTCTTGTGTGATTCAATTGAGGCAGAAAACGTCATGCGATCGCCTCTCTTAAGTTAAGGTTTGACCATTCACTACAAGCCCTGACTCTAATTAACCCGTTCCCACAAGCGTTGAATTTCTGTAATCTGAGGCGGTGACGGTGCCGCTGTGGTTTGAACTACTGGATTGACTTGAGTACCAGGGATATTCTTATTCCAAGGACTATTAGGGATCGATTTCAAATCGATTGAACCGTTTGCAGGACGGAAACCGTATTGAACAAAGACTGACACCGACTCAGGTTGAGTAAGAAAATCGAGAAACTTACTCGCTGCTTTGGCGGTTTGAGAATTAACGTCACGACGAACGATCGCAGCTGTTGAAGTGGTTTCGATAGTTGGGTTGAGATAATAAATTTGGTAAGGCTGACCTTGAGTAGTAGCGGCTTGCTGCCAACGCGATAGAGCAACACTTTCGTATACTGTCGCAACATCAGCATCATTGGGGCCGTGGGCAATAAATTCTTGCAGCAAAATATCTGTAGAACGAGGCGGTTGATAAACTGATCGCTTTACTAAACTCAATAGAGACTGAACTGGGGCAGTATTTAAACTTGTGGCATTGAGCGAACTTCCCCCCAGCTTAGATTGCGCCCACAAACTTAAGGTCAACTGACCACTATTAGAACGGGTGGGGTCAGTAGTAACAAAGTCAAAGCTTCCCCAGCTTTTATCGCCACCAACTGCTTGCCAGTTCCCGGCTTGCATCGCTTGTTCGATGCGCTGCCAATTGAAGCGTCCATCGGGAAAAAGAACTTTCCCTCGTTGGGCCCAAGCAATCCCAACCAATTGGGTTTTGACAATCGGCCGGGGCGGTTCATAATAAGGGTCATTATTACCTTGGGCGGCTGCGCGATCGCTTAATTCTTTGAGAATCTGTCCGTTAGCAGGAATTAAAACAGTAGGTTTGAAGTCATTTTTGTCATCAATATACTTATTGACCATATCCTGAGAACCCTGAAACTTGAGTTCAAGATGAGTTCCAGGATGTTCTTGCTCAAACTTCGCTTCTAGAACTTTTAGGGGTTCTTGTAGTTCTGTACCGCTGACTACGACTACCGTCTGGGTTAACCCTGGTATCGGGGCGTAGGCTAAACTTAATGCGGCTAGTGCGATCGCAGCAGAAATTACCACTCGATTTCGGCGTTGGGATTTGGAGGTTTTCATCTTCATCGGAGTACTTGCTACTCCCGGTTCTAGGTTAAGTAATTGTTGAATTCGTGCTTCTGTGGGAGGGTGAGTTGAAAACAGCTTGCTCATCCGCTCACCCGAAAAGTGATTCACAATCAGCAAAGGTGCAAAAGCCGTGTTGTTTGATAGCGGCATCCGACGTTCAGTAGTTATCCGCTTTAAGGCATCAGCGAGGGCGCGAGGATTCCCAGTTAGCTTAGCTGCACCTGCATCGGCAGCAAATTCTCTAGTACGAGAAATCGCCATCTGAATTACGGTGGCGGCGATAGGAGCGAGTATCACTGTGAGCGGTAATGTTATGAGACGCGACCACCCAGAGTTTCGCAAACCACCAAAAAACCACATTCCCTGACCAACTATTTGAGCTATGAAAGAAATAGCACCTGCAATGGTGGCAGCGACAGCTTGGATCAGCGTGTCGCGATTTTTGATATGAGTTAGTTCGTGGGCGATTACTGCTTCGAGTTCGTCCTTTGAAAGTAGATGGATTAGTCCTTGTGTAAGTGCGATCGCTCCATGTTTTGGGTCGCGTCCTGTAGCAAATGCATTGGCAGCTCCTGAAGGAATGACATAAATCTTAGGTACAGGTAAATTAGCTCGGTAGCAGAGTCTTTCAACCATTGGTCGAAGTAACTTATCTTGGCTGCTACTAAGAGATTTCGCCCCGTAAACTGCCAAAGCAATCTGGTCAGAATAAAACCAAGACGTAAAGTTAGTTACCACGGCAATTCCCAGACCAATCATTGCTCCAACTGTGCCACCAATTAACCAGTAACCAATGAAGACTAAAAGCGCACTCATAAAACCGAGTAGGGCAACTGTCTTGAGTAGATTCATCGATTTGCTCCTCTGTTGAGAGTGAGAGTTGGTTCTCCTATGCCGATAAGCAAGTCTAAAATATGTCCTCTAATCGTTTTGCTCCTCTGCTGAGAGTGAGGGATGGTTTTCTTATGCCGATAATCAATTCTAAAATACGTCCTCTATCTGCATATGCAGATTCAAAATCCCGGCCGTATTTATAGAAATCAATTCGCTCACTTCCAGCATCCAAGTAAAGCTTGTAGGCATCATACTTATTTCCGTCACTGTCTGTATCGGTATACTCTTCGACTTCGACTCCTTTAAGTCTGAATGGAGGCTTTGATTCAGACCGCAATCCATAAAACTTAAAGTAGGTTTGTTGACATCTAATGTAATGTCGTTCCAGTGAGGTGCAGGTTAAAGTTACTGAATTTCCAGACAGTAGGATTAGACCGACGATAGATAATAATTGAAAAAATAAAAAAATCCAGCCTAATATATAACACCCTTGCTTGTACATATCTGTTTTTCCTGCAAATATAGAGAGATTTTTGCCTCTCAAAAATCAAGATATTCTAAGTAGATTGAGAGCTATGTTGATATTCAATTGACCAATAATCAACGAACTAAAAACTCTAGATTTTCTTGGAAACTGCTAAGTTCAGCACTCAGCGATCGCAATTCCTTAACTTGCTCCAAATTGCTTAAGTCAGCGGTATGCAGCTTGTTCTGTAACTGCTGTAAAACTCCAGCTGCCTCTTGAATGAGGGTGTAGAGGCTGGCGATTTGAGCCATTCGGGTATCTTGACCTTCTTGCGCGATCGCAATATTGTGTTTGAGACTTTCTTCTAGTAAATTCAGCTGTTTACGAGCTATACCAGAACTCACTTTTTGTTTAGCTTGTACTTCCAGCAATTGCTGCTGTAATTCGCTCTTTGATAACAATGAATTACTGCCTTGCAATTTTGTTGCGAGTTGGTCAATTTTTAGTGATAGTTCAATAGCGCGATCGCAAGCATTTTGAACAGCCACTAAAAGTTCCAACTGAAACGAACCACGAGTCAATAACTGGTTAGCCTCTTGGCGTAGTATCTCAGCTTTCTGGGCTAATGATTTACCAGAAGATTGCAGCACTTGCAGTTCTTGTTGCAGTTGCTGTTTTGCTAATTTCTGGGAGTCTGGTTCTCTTGACTTCAAGGCTGTAGCACTTGCGGTAGCAACTATCGCCGCCGTTGGTAAAGCAACAGCGTTAGATAACCCAGCTAAACGCACACCAACTACGAGAACAACGGCACCAGCTAGTATAGAAATTGGGTAGTAAAGAGGATTCGCGAGTTTAATCATTGGCTTAAAACTCCACTTGCAAATCTGCCATCAATGTTGAGATCGTGTCAGGGTCTCCCTGGCGGTAGTATCCGCTATTCAGTTGAGCTATTTGCTTAAGAACTTCAGGATTAAATTCACCTTTCCCTCCATAACCAACGGTGAAAAAGGCAATTCGTTGGTCACTGTTAAAGTTACTTTTTTCTAGTTCTTGACGCAGTTGATTGAGGTGAATTTTAGAACCAGAATCTTCTCCATCCGTCAGAATCAAAACCGCGTTAATCGCATCCTTACGTAGATTTTGCTGCAACCAATTACGGGCATAAAGGGCAGAATCATATAATTTAGTACCGCCATCAGCTTGCAAACCGCTGATGAATTGTATACCGCGATCGCGTCCTGTGGGAGTTCCATCAACTAGCACTGGCGATCGGATTTGAGAATCAAAATCAATTAAAGCAATCTGGTCTTTGGGGCCGAGACTCTTAACGTAGTGTTGCAGGGTATTTTGAACCGCTACTAATTTGTCTCCCGCCATCGATCCAGAAGAGTCCACCACAACCACCACCTTTGAAGGCTTTTTAGCTGCCGTCTCCCAGGACTTAAGCATGGCCTCTACTACTTCCGGTTGAGGAGGGCGCAAAGAGTCGTATTTGGGTTGTGGATTGATTCCAAATTGTGGTGTGAACTTGGCACCTAGGGCGATTCCTGGTGTTCCTGGCCGGAGTCCTAAATCAGTTGCGATCGCTTGTGCTTCCGGAGACTGCAAGTACTCAATTACTTTTTGAGCAGCTGCTTTCTCATCAGCGCTTACCCAAGGTGCATTCGGCAGTATCGCCCTCATATTAGAGCTAAATGTTGTCTGAGGATAAACCGCTTCATAACGAGGTTGTCCTGGTGGTACCGCAGAATTTGCCGCAATCACTGAAGACTCATAAACTGAACCCACTGAAGCCCAAAACGGTCCATTTTTTACCATGTCTTTAGCCAGAGAATTAGTCGAAACACCATAGCGAGTAATTTTGCTCTGGATTTGCTGAATTTGGGGTTGATAGCGTTGGATATCCTGTACCGTCAGTTGCTCAGGTCGCTTCCCAGAAACAGATGTATATTGAGCTACCAGCGTTTGTAAACCTGAATTAGAACGAGTTGGGGCTGTGTGGACATAATGAATAACAAATGGTGGTCCAGCTGGGTCTATATCTCTATGAGTTTTTGCTTGTATCAAACTCTTGAAAGGGTCATCAACCTTTCGCAATCCCTGCGCTACATCAGCCTGAGCCATAAAAACCATCGGACTACTAGCTAATAAGGGAGAGTCAGTAATTTTGGGGATATAGTTTTGCCCTGGAAAGAGTTGGTTCATTCGGGCAATCAACTGACTTTGATAAATCTCGCCATCGACTGAAACTATCGTAGGAAACTCTTTAGAATCCGCCTTAATTGTTCCATTTTTCAACTGTGTCGCTTTAGCAACCAGGGTATTGACCACATCACCACTCCCCATGGCTTCACAACTCAGGCGAAAAGAGGTGCCGTTTTCAAGCTTGGGTTGTTTTTGATTAAACTTTGTCGAGGCTTGCTTGCAGAAATCTCCCAAAGCGCTACCGACCGATAGTTTGATGTTTAATCCTGTGAAGTTGTCGGTTGTGCCAGAACTTGTGAAGTGATCTGTTGTGCCAGAAGTTCTACTACAAGCACTGAGAAACAACAGGCTCAAAGCAGCAGCGAGGTGAGGAGTAAATTTCATGTCAGCTTTCATGGCATTCATTGGTGGTTTATTTCTCTTGATCAGGAGAATCAAGAAAACCCCTTCCTAGATTCCTAGGGGGCTTCCTTTTTGAGCTGCTAAATGGTTTTCAGTGTGAATTTCGAGTTTTATATAAAAGGAGTTGTTTTCGTAACAATTGTTTACAAAGCTGATATCAATGACTTAAATCTTTGCTACAGATACAACGATCCCCCCCAGCCCCCTTTGATAAGGCAGGGCTAATTTATTGTCATTAGAGAAATTGGGGAAGCAGGGGGAGCAGGGGAAGTAATTTATACTCAGCACAGCAAGCCGATGAATTTTCTCTTGTGACCATGAATTAGCCCTGCT
>DALYIW010000032.1:0-33159 GCA_031970155.1 Coleofasciculaceae cyanobacterium CTOTU46601
TATATCTCAGGTCAAATTCTGCATCCTAACGGTGGCGAAGTAGTTAACGCTTAGGCAGGCTTACCCCGATACACGATATATGGTAGGGGCGTATAGCTATACGCCCCTACAGATGGTGGTTTAAAGGTCAAGAAAGCGTAAGTCCTGGGCCAGATACTGAGAGTCAAGCACTCTGGCATCAGTCTCAATAAGTAAGTGCTTACTACCGTCGGGAGTTTTAACTCTGGACAAATAAATTAAGTCCATGCTCTTAGTAAACTGCAAACCTTGTCCAGTTAGCGTTGAGTCTTATGCAAATGGAGAATGAGTACCCAGAAAATTTCGATGAGCAACTTCAACAGCTAGCGATAGAAGCTAAACAGCATCCCCCGATGAGTCCACAAAGACAGCTGGCATTGAATCGGCTGGTTAATAAAATTTTGCAATCAGAAAGCCTTAGCCATCCCCAACGTGGGCAATGGCCACCTAGTCTTTATGAAGACCTTTACAATGAAGCGCTTCAGAAAACTTTGCTGGAGATTTGTCAAAAAATTGACCGCTATAATCCAGAGCGTCCAGTGATGGCGTGGGTTAATTATTTGCTGGGTATGCGATTTTGCGATGTAGTTAAGCAATGGTATCAGGGAGAAGGAGCTGTAATTTCCTTCGATGAACTGGATAATTTAATTTCAAATAATTTCAGCCCAGAGGCACATATACTATCGGAAGTAGAAATGTTAAGACAATTTCTCAAAGATGACCCGGAAAATCTCTTGAAAAAAGAGTATCTCCGAGGTCACCCTGAGGCAAATTTTCAATATATTGCTATAGCCAGATTTGTAGAAGAAAAAACCTGGAAAGAAATTTCTACTGAATTGGGTGTGCCAATTTCGTCACTTAATAATTTTTTCGACCGTCGATTGCGTAACTTGATACCTCATTTCCAGAAATACTTACAGTGAGTGAAGCTTTAACTGAATAGATGGAGGGATAAACAATGAATCGGATGACTGAACCTTTAACTTTCACAGTACCACTATCTTTCGAGGCTCATTCGCTGGCCCAAAAGCATTGCAAGCAACATACTCAACCTCAGAAAGCCAAACAAGTCTATCTCAACACCTTGGCAATGTATGCAGTGGACTTTTATTGTCAGTGCATGGGATTTGAAATAGATTGGGCAACCAGCGATAGTCACAATCCATTAATGCAGAAATTTATAGATGTAGCGGATTTAAATGTCGAACGTTCAGGGAAGTTGGTAGGAAAGTTAGAGTGTTGCCCAGTTTTGTCAGATGCTGAGGTTCTTGAAGTGCCGCCGGAAGCTTGGGAGGGGCGAATTGGCTATGTAGCGGTGCAGCTAAACCAATCTCTTAAACAAGCTATAGTGCTTGGATTTGCCCCAAGCGTAGCTCATCAACAAGGAATCATACCGTTGAGTGAGTTGCGATCGCTTGCTGACTTCCCTGCCTACCTGGAAAACTCTCAACTTGTGAATCTGAGAAAGTGGCTAGAGGGTATTTTTGAAGCGGGTTGGCGGACTATTGATCAAGAGTTCGTTACCAAAGAAGTCAGTTTAGCTCCAGCATTTCGGAGTAGAACGTTAAGATTTCGCGGTAAATCCAAACAAGAGTTGATTCAGATTCTACAAACTACTCAGGATGAGGAAACTCGCTGGCAAGCGGCGGAAAGCCTCTGGGAACTCGATCCAAATCATCCGATCAGCGGTGTGAAAAGAGCAGCTGACTTGGGGATGCAGTTGTCGGATCATGCCGTTGCCTTGATGGTCGCCGTTTTACCAAAGCCCGATCGCAGTATGGCAATTCTCTTACGAGTGTACCCCGTGGAAAGCCAACTCCGTCTGCCACCAGGGCTACAACTGATTGGACTGTATGAAGCTGGCAATTCTTTTTTTGAAGTTCAAGCCAGAGAAAAAGACAACTATATTCAGTTTAAGTTCACTGCCGATCCTGGCGATCGCTTCAGTGTCAAAGTTGCCCTAGATGACGCCAGCATCACAGAGAGTTTTGTAATCTGACGATTTATCTAAATTGCTAAATGCCAATTTCTCATTGCTAATCCCTAACCCATAACCCATCATGAGCAAGCTGGTTGTAATTAATATTGGCGAAGGTAATTTTGAACAAGGTTTTCCTGTCACTCTCCTGATCGGTGAGGAGGGTAAGATTTTCTACAAAGACTATCAAGATCGGCTTCCTCCAGCTCCCAAACTTCCCAATTTTTATCGGCAGTGGCAACAGAGATACTATGGCTTAGAGCCGTTGCGAAGAGTCCTCAAGCCTGCTCCTAACCAGATTACCAATTTCTCTATTGATGATTGTAAGCAAGCTGCCAAAGACTTAGAGAATTGCGTGAAGGAGTGGTTCGAGCAGCGATCGTTTTTAAATTTACAGAGCCATGTGCTAGACGAGGTAGGGAAAATTGAATCGGCTCGCGTTATCTTCCAAACTCAGGATGAAATTCTACGGAAGCTACCCTGGCATCTGTGGGACTTGTTTGAGCGCCGTCGCAACGCGGAATTCTCTCTCAGTGCTAGGTTTGCTCCACAAACCCCACAACTCAAAAGACCTGTTAAAACTCTCGCAATTTTGGGAGGCAACGAGGGAATTGATACAACGGAAGACGAAAAAATACTGAAAAATTTACCAGGAGCAAAAGTTACCTTACTAAAACAACCCAAACCAGAGGAACTCAATAATGAGCTGTGGGATCGACCTTGGGACATTCTGTTTTTTGCCGGACACAGTTGCAGTCAGGAGGGAGGCAAGAAGGGAGTAATTCAGCTCAACGATACCGACAGTCTATCCCTTAGTCAATTGAGATATGCCCTGGAAAAAGCGATTGAAAATGGCTTGAAGCTGGCAATCTTTAACTCTTGTGATGGGTTGGGTTTGGCAAACGAACTAGTCCAGTTGCAAATTCCCCAAGTAATTGTGATGCGAGAGCCTGTCCCGGATCGAGTAGCTCAGAAATTTTTGCGGTACTTCTTGGAATATTTCTCCACGGGAGAAGCGTTTTACATAGCAGTGCAAAAAGCGCGTAAGAAGTTGCAGGGGATGGAAAGTGAATTTCCTCGTGCTTCTTGGCTTCCCGTAATCTGCCAGAACCCCGCAGAGAAGTCGCCAATCTGGCCTCGACCCGCTATTACTATACCTCCACGTATATTCCGTTGGCTCTTGCGGAACAAAAAGGTGGCTTTCGCAGGAGGAGCGATCGCAACGGCAATTCTAGTAGTTGCCATAACTCATCTGCCAGTAAAAATTCCTAATCAAATAAAGCCGTCAGAACCAGATATTGCTGGCCATATCAGCTTGGGAGAAAAACTTCTGCTTAAACAAAATACTAACCCTGATAAAGACAACGGAATACAAGCCTTTTCTAATGATAAATTTGACGATGCTATCAAGTACTTCATCAACTCTCTTCGGAAAAATAAAAATGACCCAGAAACCCTGATTTACCTGAACAATGCCATAGCTGAACAACGAGCAACGACTAGGACTGGTGAAAAACTGGTTATTGCCGCCAGTGTCCCGATTAGCTCAGAAGAAAATGTTGCTAATGAAACTTTGCGTGGAGTTGCTCAACTTCAGATTGAACTCAATTGTGGTTTTGCAGAAATTTCGCGTGCCATTGATACTCAAACTTCACCCAATTGTCAACGTGGTATCAATGGAAAACTTTTGCAGGTCAAAATTGCTGACGACGAAGATCAACCTAACGTCGCTGAAAAAGTTGCTAAAGCTTTCGTGAACGATTCAAATGTCTTAGGAGTCATCGGTCATTACTCCAGCGGCACCACTCGGCAAGCAGGAAGCGTATATGGAAAAAATGAACTCGTTGCCATTTCTTCCACAAGCACAGCTGTTGACTTGACTGATTTTAATGACTACGTTTTTCGCACGACTCCCAGTGACAAGATCGCAGCGAAAAACCTATTCAATTACATGCACAGAGAGCTCGGCTCATCGGCGAATGTTGCTGTTGCTTATCACCAGAACAATATTTACAGCGAGTCTCTCAAGAATGAGTTCCAAAAACTGCTTCCCTCAAAGCAGTTTGTTTTTGAATGCAACCTATCTACAAAAAGCTTGAGTGCTGGCGAATGTGTCAATCAAGCCCAACAAAAACAAGCAAAGGCGCTGCTGCTAGTTCCTGACACAAAGAATGACTTAGACAAGGTACTCGTAGTTATCAATAACAACAATGGAGATCTGAAGCTATTGGGTGGAGACGCGATGTACAACCGAAGAACGCTTATGGATTCTGGTAAGGCAGCGGCTAATAAGTTGGTAGTTGCCGTTCCATGGCATAATCCTGACTCTGAATTTGCCAGAAAAGCTGATACTTTTTGGGGAGCTGTGAACTGGCGAACGGCTACAGCATACGACGCAGCTGAGGCATTGGTCGAGGGTTTAAGAAGGATTAACGGAAGTCCTGATCGCCAAAGGCTGAGACAGGTATTGTCGAGTCGTGATTTTTCGGCAAACGGTGCTACAGGAAAAGTGGAATTTGAGCGGGGCGATCGCAAACCTTCTACCGATATCGGTGTCTTAGTCCAAGTTCAACCCAATCCTAAACCCAATCCTCAAATACCTTATAGGTTTGCTCTGCTAGAATAGCCACAAAATTAGTTATTGGTTGTTAGTTATTGGTTGTTAGTTGTTGGTTGTTGGTTATTAGTTATAGCGCTACGCTCTGGGCTATTTACAACAACACCTGCAAGTATTGAGCAATCAAGCATCTATCTTCTGAATCTGTAAATACATCAGCACGCACTGCTATATTGGTGATTCAACAAACAACAAACAACAAACAACAAACAACAAACAACAAACAACAAACAACGAACAACAAACAACAAGTATCAAGACTCCTCGAAGACACGATCGCCTTTATGCAGCCGATACGCCATATCATAAGTCTGTCCTTGCGATCGCATTGTCGGAGCATGTGCTGCTAAATACCTCGCAGCGGCTACCAATACATGAACTCCTGCTTTTGACTCGCGCAGCAAGCTGTACTGACGAAAAGCTGCTTCGATTGCTTGAATGGTATGAAAATCCCGGTCTTCACGCAACAGCAACTTACCCAGCATGGCTAATAATCGCTCAGGATTCCCGCCACTGTACAGGTAGCGTGCTACTAATGTCCCCGCTTCATTCACCTGCTGCTGTCGATCTAGCAGTGCTGGAAGTTCTTTAAGCAACTCTTCTGGGTTCTCCACCGTTTGACTTGGATCAGGTAACCGCGCTGGTGGTACATTCAAAAAGCGATCGAGATAGACACTCATTGCCGCATCAAAAACACCTCGCAATAACTCCGGTGACGCAACACGCCGCAGTCCTTGGTGAACCGCATTGGCAAAGGTGAAGGTATGATGTGCTGTATCCCAATCCCCAAAGTCGTTGTTGGTGTGGAAGTGGGCGATGCGTAGTGCTGCGGCATAGGCGACTACTCCTGCTAACTCCTCTTCAGTACAACCATTACGCAGTGCTTCTAACAGGGAACATGCGATCGCTTTTGCATCTTCACCTAAGAGTATCCGCACTAACTGGTCTTGGCCTAACCAAGTTCCGCGTTTATCTCTACCCGAATCTATCGCTTCTGCTAACTCACGGAATACATCTTCCAGAATCGCTACTAAATCTACAGGGTAGCGCCAAGCACTAGACTCTTCCATCCGATCAGCATTAGCATAGCCTCTAACCAAACTTGTCAGCACCGATTCAGCGTCTTGCCAACTCGTAGCATCCAGCGATTCCAGCGCCTTATTCGTGAAGTCAAGAACGTGACCGACATCAATCAATCGGTGGTCAGTAGCTGCTGCAAATAGTATCTCGGCAATTTGAGAAGAATCAGTACCCGCCTTCACCGCCGACACCAAGCACCGTTCTGCACCTTGGGTATCTCGTACCTCGATAAACTGGCGGAACCAGCCTTTAAGTGTAGCTAGTTCAGGTGGGGTACTAGGCAAGGGGTGAATTGCAAACCGGGGCGGCGCACCAGCACAGTCACGAGCAATAGCCGATAAACCTTGATACAGTGCGCGAGGGCGGTCAACGGCATCTAAGTATGGCAGCAAATTCATCATACAGGTATGAATAGTTAAACCTGCGCCCCAGCCTTCTCGTCGGTAACGCACCCCAAAGTCCAGCCCAATCCGAAATGGTTCTGTCGCGTCAGTTCCTCCATCCAATAAAGCAATGACGGACTTGGCGATAACTAATGAAATACCTTGCTCCAATCCATCAATCAGGCGCTGACGCTGATGAGTACGAGAGTCTACATGAGGTGCTAGATCCACCCACACCTCCCCTGAACGAATCTCTACGGGGAAGGCTCGCACATCATCAGCCCACAAATCAAAGGTTCCACCGCTAGTCAGGTCAAAACGGGCATGGTGCCAGTGACAAGTCAAGATGCAATCTTTTACCGTGCCACGATGCAAAGGAAAACCCATGTGGGGGCAGCGATTGTCTACGGCATAGATTTTGTCACCTTGACTAAATAACGCGATCGTCTGTCCTTCGAGATTGACAATCAGACTTCCAGTGGCTTGGATATCAGCAACTTGAGCCGCTTTCACGTAGTGCTTGGAGTTGGTAGACATGGAAAACCTTCACTTAGCTGGCGTGAACTGATAAATACTGTTTTCTTAATCATAGTCATAACGAGTATGATTAAGTGGGTTTCCGAATTTGGCTTAACAATTTGAAAGCTATGTCCGGTTTTCACTATTACTAAGTTGCATTTTTAATATAGGGAAAAGGGTGAATCAGACTTACCCTTAACTTTTTCCCGACACTGGATAGAAGTACGTTAATAGGAACTAAACTGCTCTATTTGTTGTCGTGGAATGTTTAGCTAGACTAGTGCTTGCAGCAAACAATGCGATTCTAAAATTATGGAAACCCTTGCATATCTTCATCTGGCTTTAGCCGAAGAAGCTGCTACTTTAACGGATGACACAGCTTCACAAATCACTGGGGAGAACCCGCAAAATTTGAATTGGCTCAATCGGTCAAAGCTTTCACTCCGTACCGCCGTTCATCTGCTTTCCCTGACGATCGCACTTTCAGTCTTAGGAATGGCTCGTCAGGCGACAGCAGCGGTTCAGCAAGGCGATCGCGGTGAGGAGGTAACAGCCCTCCAGCAGCGTTTGAAAGAGCTGGGATATTTTAACACTAATGTCACAGGCTATTTTGGTTCAGTGACACAGAGAGCCGTTGCCCGATTCCAGCGAGACAAGGGACTGGAAGTAGATGGCGTTGTCGGTACACAGACATCTGAGTCCTTAGGTATTCAAAGTACTCAAGCCTCCTTAAGCGACGAACCTGAATCAAGCTCGACGATCTCTGAACGTGAATCTTCTAGCGAGTTACCCAAGAGGATTTTGCAATTAGGCGATCGCGGCGAACAAGTCAGTTTTGTTCAGAAAAAGTTGTCAGTAGCTGGTTTCTCTAGTGGTGACGATGGTGTTTTTGACGAGACAACCCAAGAGGCTGTTAAGCAATTCCAGCAAGCAAAAGGACTGAAAGTAGATGGAGTTGTCGGGAAGCAAACGTTAGCGGCATTGCCAGAAAGCGATCGCTCACAGCCAAATGCTGCACCTGATAAACCTACCAGTTTTTTTGAGAACGACTCAGGCCCTCTAGTCCCCTTCACCCGGAAAGCTAATTAAGCTTTTATGCGGTTATGGACAGGGCTTACGCACTGAGGAGTTGTAACTACTGCATCAAGTGTTTTAAGGGAAAATTACCATCTACTAGTTGGTAACTGCGTAAGTCCTGCTCAACTGATTTCACGATATCTGCAATTTCTGGTTACCAAGTCTTACAGCAGAATTCAGGAGTCATGAGTACAGGAGTCAGAATAAACAGGCTTTCTACCTAATGCATGAGGTCTAGTTTGTGTACTTCATCAAGTTAAAATCTGCTGTAAATCCGTAGACTTGACCAAATTCATTCCTGCTTCGGCAAATCGCCTGAAAGCTTTTTCTGCCTGTTCCGTAAAATCCACCACACCCGGCACCACTACAGGTGATGTGCAATCTTCTAACAAATAGATTTTCTTAGCTAGACTGGCATCTTTGGCTTGAATTTCTGTTAATAAATCGGCGATTGTCCAAGCGACGCAGTGACTCTTAGCTTGTCCGGCAATAATCACACGGTCAAATTCTAATAATGCCTGAATCAAACTGGTGTTTTTCTGGGCAATTGGAGAGCCATCAACTCCTTCCAAGACTTCAGGACGGAGGATAGAATAGTTTTCCGTTAAAGGATTATCACCCTTAATTTCATATCGAGTTGGGCTATTTCGAGCGATGCAGTGGAAAAACACGGCCTCTTCCACCGCTGAAACCAAAGCGTGTCCAATACCTCCCAGCATGGAATGGTAAGGCCATATAGTTAACGGGTACTTTCCACCGCCACTCAGCTGCTGGACGTAATGCAGGGCATGTTTTTCAAGTTTTGAGTAGTTACCCCTAGCTAAACTATTTGCGATCGCTGGGTTAACCTTCCATCTGCCTTGTAGGATATCTTCCGAAGTAATGTTAGTAGCAGCTGGGGCGGGGTGTTCACCAGCTTCGTTAATCCAAAATATGGGATGAAAAATCTGCATCGCCGTGTGAGTGTCCATGGTGGGAGCGATCGTACTAATCACTCCTAAATTGCGATAAATAAACTCACATAGCCGCAGATTATCCTCCACAGCCCCCATACCTGATTTGCCACCGACGAATAGTTCAAACTCAGGAATGCAAAACGTATTTTGAACATCGATTAACAACAGACAGATGCGTGTTTTGTCCTCAGCCGAAGGATTGATATTATACTGTTTTGCCCACTCTCTAGCTTCAGCTGCTCTATCTTGATAAGGCACACGCCAGACTTGCCCCACCGTAGTGACATCGAAGTGGCTAGGCAGCGGTAACTGCTTTTTTGCTTGCATATTCATAAAAATTTTTCAACTTACAGCAGGAGTTAGGAGTCAGGAGTAAACAGGGCTTTCTACTTAGTGCATGAATCCTAGTCATGACTTACGAAAATTTCCTTTTGAACCGTTATTTGTGGGGGTGAACGGCCGTTCACCCCTACTATATGTGGCGTCCCTGCGTAAGTCCTGATAGCCTTTCTTCCCCTACTCCCCACTCCCTACTCCCTACTCCCTATTTTCTTAGAAGGTTTAATTATTTCCCTAGTCATTTTTCTAGGTGTTACTCTCCCCATTCCTCCGATGTCGCCCATCTCCATAAAACGGCACGATGAATATACACGGGATAAGTTCTCCTGTACTAACTCTCAATCCCTGGAGGAATGGAATGTCTTCATCTTCATCCGAGATATCCAGTACTTTACTGGCTCTCTCCAATAATTTAGCCGATGCTGTCGAGCAGACAGGTCAGTGTGTGGTTGCTATCAATGCACGCTCTCGTAGATCTTCAAGCGGCATACACTGGCGACAAGGAGTAATCATCACTGCTGATGAGACAATCAAGCGCTCTGAAGATATTACCGTTACGCTATCAGATGGTCGTACTGTACCAGCAACACTAGTAGGTCGTGACCCTAGCAGCGATATTGCTGTTTTCAAGCTACAAGATGTAGAGCTACCTGTAGCCCAAATTGGAGATGCAACATCCCTAAAGGTTGGTCAGATTGTACTGTCTGTAGGACGTTCTAGTGAGAGTGGTGTGAATGCCAGCATGGGTGTTGTCAGTGCAATCGGTGATTCTTGGCGCAGCAGTTACGGAGGTTTGATTGACCAGTTTCTGCGCCTAGATCTAAACCTCTACCCTAGCTCAGAGGGCGGGCCGTTAGTAGTTGCCTCTGGTCATGTCGTTGGCATGACTGTCTCAGGTCCACGCCGTACGGTTTTAGCTATCCCAGCTTCTACAGTTAACCGTGTGGTTGATCAGCTGCTGGCTAAAGGACGTATTTCAAAGGGATACCTAGGCTTGGGTATGCAGCCTGTAAGCTTGCCAGAAAGTCTAAAAACTACCCTGAATCTGTCATCTCTGGGTGGGGTGATTGTGGTTAATGTTGAGCCAAACGGGCCGGCTGACAAGGCTGGCGTGTTGATTGGTGATGTACTGATAGCAGTGGATGGCACGCCCATCAGCGATACGAGTCAGATACAGGCAAAGTTAGGGTCCCAGAGTGTAGGCGAAACCCTCAGTTTGCAGATTATTCGTGGGGGTGCGTTAGTTGAAGTAGCACTAACCATCGGCGAACGGTAAACAAGGGAGTTGACATCCTCCCCGGCGTGAACGCACGGGGATTCCAAAGATCACTCTTTGGGCTTCCTCTTTCGGCGACTCGGCTTACATTGAGGAGTTTCCTCACGGACTTCCTTAGCTGGAGGAAACCTCCAGCTCCAGTCCTCACCAATGCAGAGGTCGATGTCTCCAGAGGCGTTAGTTCCCGTGTGCCCCACGGTACGTAGTGCAATTTCAAGTATGTTGATAGCCGCATTCCAGTCTCGGTCTAAGACAAACCCACAGTGCTGACATTTATGAGTTCTTGTACTCAAAGACTTCTTGACAACTTCCCCACATTTGGAGCAGTTCTGGCTGGTGTAGTGGGGTGGCACAGCAACCGTTGCCACACCAAACACCTTGCCGAAATACTCCAACCAATTGCGGAAAGCCGACCACGCGGCATCGGAGATGGACTTTGCCAGTCTTCTATTTTTCACCATATTTCGCACCTGCAAGTCCTCGTAGGCAACCAAGTCGTTAGACCCGATGACGCATCTTGCCAACTTCACGGCAAAATCTTTACGCTGCCTACTTACTTTGAGGTGCTTGCGACTCAAGCGGTTTCTTATCTTATCTCTGTTTTTAGAACCATAAAGAGTTTTGGAAAGTCGGCGACCAAGACGCTTGAGCGCTTTTTCAGACTTCCTGAGATGTCGTGGATTCTCAACAGTCTGCCCATCCGAATCGGTATAAAAGTGGGTCAACCCAACATCCAACCCAATGGTCTTACCTGTTGGTTCCCGTTTCTCAATTCGCTCAACATCAAGGCAAAACTGAACGTAATACCCATCTGCACGACGAACAACCCGCACTCGCTTGATTTGTTCCAACTGATAAAAATGCAAGTCACGGGTTCCCCACAGCTTAAAGCTTCCAGCTTTGAATCCATCGGTAAACGCGATAGTACGCCTATCCTCCGACAACTTCCAGCCACAGGTTTTGTACTCCACAGAACCATGTGTTTGATGCTTTTTAAAACGTGGGAAACCCTTCTTTTTAATTTTCTTCTTACAGTTGTCGTAAAACCGAGCGATGGATACCCACGCTCGTTCAGCAGAAGCTTGACGAGCCATAGAGTTGAGCGAGGATGCCCAAGGAAATTCATGAGAGAGAACTTTGCAGTACGCACTCAGTTCATATCGCCCAATTCCTTTATTGTCCATCCAGTATTTGATGCAAGAGTTGCGGATAAAACGTGCAGTACGAATGGCTTCATCAAGCCGTTCATACTGTTGTTTTTTTCCCTCAAGTTTTGCTTCAAATACCAACATTTTACGTTGCTATATCTGAAATAAATAAATGTAGCACAAATAGAGAATCAAGAAAAGTCCCCCTGGAAGGGGGAGGCTTTAAACCCAATTTTTCGGTAAACTCGTGACTATTACTTCTTTTGAGACAAAAAGTACCTCCACACCCATTACTCTGGAATTGGCTGCTGTAGCTGAACAGTTGCGACGTTCTACTGTACAGGTACGAAGCGATCGCCTTAGCGGTGGGTCGGGTGTAATCTGGAACTCTGACGGTTTAATTATCACCAATGCTCATGTTGCACCAAAGGAGCGTGCTACTGTCGAACTCAACGATGGGCGGGTTTTTGAAGCTGTGGTTACCACAAAAGACTTGCATCGGGATTTAGCCGCACTCCAAATTCAGGCAACTGACTTGCCAGCAGCGACAATTGGTAATTCCGATACTTTACGAGTTGGTGAATTGGTCATGGCAGTTGGTAATCCTCTCGGCATTGTGGGGGCTTTGGCAACAGGAATTATCCACGCTACCAGTAGCCAGAAGTGGGTGATGGCTGATGTAAGACTCTTACCCGGAAATTCAGGTGGTTCTCTTGCCAACGCGCAGGGTCAAGTTATCGGGATTAATACAATGATTGCTGATGGTTTGGCTCTAGCAGTACCGAGTAAGGTAGTAGAGCGTTTCCTCAAAGGTGAGAGTACACCCAAACTTGGGGTAACGCTACGACCCGTGCTTGTAAACTTAGGAAACATCCGTGTCTTAGGTCTACTAATTTTAGAGGTAGAGGCAGGAAGTTCTGCTATTGATGCGAATCTTCAAATCGGCGATGTGTTGATTAGAGTTTGCGGTCAGTTTTTCAATACGCCTGATGATTTGGTTAGTGCGATCGCATATTCCGAACCTGGCGAATTACTCTCACTAGAGTTCCTGCGAGGTGGCAAGCACCTTGTCAGTAGCGTAGTTCTGCATGGCGGAACTTTCGGAGTGAAGGCGGCGTGAGTCGGGTTTTAGTCGCTGCCGATCGCTTAATTGTACGTGCTGGGTTAGAGAGCATCATTCGCGCCAACCCGGCGCTACAGTTGGTTGGCAGTTCGGACAACGAGGCTTCTTTAATCAAGCAGGTTGAAGACTTACAACCGGATGTAGTGCTACTAGAGTGGAGTGTACCTGATGACGAGCTAATGTTAGAGAAATTACTGGCTTTGATGCCTGAACTGAGTCCTCCAGCTTTCGTCGTCTTAGCTGATAACTCTGACAACGATTGGGTAACAGATGCTCTCTTCAAGGGTGTGCGAGCAGTTTTGCCGAATTCTGCTACAGCTGACGAGATTGTGGCTGCGATCGTTGCTGCAGCAGCAGGACTAGTAGTGCTGCATCCGGATATTGTCTTAGACTTACTACCTTTCAAAGAGACTACTGCCCCCGCACTACCTAATTCTCCGATACAAGCATTGACTCCTCGCGAGATTGAGGTTTTAGGTATGCTGGCTCTTGGGTTAGGCAACAAGATCATTGCCAAGCGACTGAGCATCTCTGAGCATACCGTCAAGTTTCACATATCATCCATCTTTACTAAGCTCAATGCTTCCAGCCGTACTGAAGCCGTTACCCTAGGAGCAAGGCTGGGTTTGATTATGCTGTAGCTGAGGGCAAAAGGATGAAGGATGAAGGATGAAGGATGGATAATCCCATAAATAAATAATGGTGCTTGCAACATTAAAGATTTCTTTTGTTCTACCTAATTAAATATAGGGACTTGTCCCCAAATTTTTTCATCCCTCATCCCTCATCCCTCATCCTGTACCAAAAAAAACCAAACCCGCCTACTTTGGGCGGGTTAATAATGAACCGATGAACTGTCAGAATGGCTTAAATTGACCACAAAAAAGGAAATCAACGAAATGTTCAGAGAAATTTAGCTAAGGGTGGACAAAATGAAGCAACTAACCTTTTCAAATTTCCATCTAATCTGGCATCAACTCAACAGAGATTGTGACTAAGCACCCTGTATATTCTGAGGCTCACTACCTGTCTTGAAAATAGGGAGTAGGGAGTAGGGAGTAGGGAGTAGGGAGTAGGGGAAGAAAGGTTTTCATTGGTTGGTTGTGGACGTAGTGCAGGGGATCTATGTTGATTAAACAAGGAGTGGCTGTCGTCGGGTGAAGTAGAATAAGGCGCTGATCACAACTGCTGGATCACAGGAGGGACGGATGCCGCAAGCTAAGGAAATTTTAGATTTTTGGTTTGGGAAGCCAGATGAGGCGGATTATGGAAAATCTCGCAAAGTTTGGTTTATTAAGAACCCAGAGTTTGACCAAGAAGTGCGATCGCGTTTTCTCAACGATTATCAACAAGCCGCAGCAGGTAAACTAGATGACTGGAAAGCCTCACCCCACGGCTGTCTGGCACTGATTATCTTACTTGATCAGTTTTCCCGTAATATGTTTCGTGGTCAGCCACAAGCCTTTGCTACTGACCCACAAGCACTAGCTTATGCCAAATATGCGATCGCGCAAGGTTTTGACAAAGAGCTACTTCCGATACAACGCTGGTTTGTCTACATGCCATTTGAACATAGTGAGAACCTAGCCGATCAGCATGAATGCGTTGAATTGTTCTCAACCTTGCAAGATTACCCCGAATGTGATAATGGCGTCGATTATGCTATCCGCCATCTCAGGGTAATTGAACGCTTTGGACGCTTTCCTCATCGCAACAAAATTATAGGTAGACAGACAACTCCAGAAGAAGCAGAATTTCTCAAGCAACCCGGTTCATCGTTTTAATTAGTTGTTTGTTGTTTGTTGTTTGTTGTTTGATGTATAACCAACAACCAATAACCAACAACCAAATTTGTTTGTTGTTTGATGGAGAGCTAATTACCCAACAACCAACAATCAACAACCAACAACAAATAACCAACAACCAACAACCAACAACAAATAACCAACAACCAATGACTAATCGAGAGAATCTGCGCCAACTTCTATTACAACTCGATGATCGCAGCTACAAAGCCTACAGAGATATCAAGGGAAGCTACAAATTCCCAGATTTTACTCTAATTATCGATCGCGTCCAAGGTGACCCGTTTGCTAGTCCCAGTCAAGTACGGGTGCAACTACCGCACTCAGTTGCTGGTTTTCCCCGTCACCTCTATCAAACTCACAGCCGAGAAATTGCACTGCGCGATTACCTCACTCGTCAGTTTGACCATGTAGCACGAGATTTCAGCAGTCGCAGAGGTACTGGTAATAGTGGACTAATTGCGATTACCCGTATCGGACAATCTGTTATCGATCGCACCTCTGCCTTAGTTACTGATAAATTGGTCGAAGTACGCTTCGTTGTCGGATTACCAGCGCGTGGCCGCAGCATTTCAGGGCGTCAGGCTGCCCAAATGTTATGTGACGATATCCCCTACCTTGTTGACCAAGCCATTAAGTATCAATCACTCGATGCTACAGCAATTGAGCATCATGTCGAAACAGTTGAAGATGCAGACTGGCTACGTCAAGAGTTAGTAGAACAAAAGCTGGTAGCTTTTATTCCCGACGGTGCAATTCTACCTAGACGTAGCGGCGTTGATGACCAACCCTTGTTAGCTGATGCCGTGGCTTTCAGGTCCCCAGAGTCCCTGCGAGTTGAGTTCACCTGTCCGAATCGGGGTTTAGTGACTGGTTTGGGTATTCCAGCAGGTGTAACATTGATTGTTGGCGGTGGCTATCATGGCAAATCTACCTTACTTAGAGCCATTGAGTTAGGAGTATATAACCACATCCCTAATGATGGGCGTGAACTGGTTGTTACTAATCCTGCGGCTGTAAAAATTCGAGCTGAGGATGGTCGTAGCATAGCTAGTGTAGACATTTCGCCTTTTATTAATCAGTTACCCCAAGGTCGCTCTACCAGTCAATTTTCTACAACGAATGCCAGTGGTAGCACCTCCCAGGCAGCAAACATTATGGAGGCACTAGAAGCGGGTGCCCAATTGCTATTGGTGGATGAGGATACAGCGGCGACTAACTTTATGATTCGCGATCGCAGAATGCAACAGTTAATTGCCAAAGACAAAGAACCCATTACACCCTTCATCGACAAAGTACGACAACTGTACACCGACTACGGCATCTCAACAATCTTGGTAATGGGCGGTAGTGGCGATTACTTTGATGTGGCGGATACAGTGATTGCGATGGAAAATTTCCAGCCTAATGATGTTACCGAACAAGCAAAGGCGATCGCATTAGCCAATCAGACACAACGCACCCCCGAAGGCGGCAAACAATTCGGGCAAATTACGCCACGTATACCCTTAGCAGAAAGTATTGACCCTAGCCGAGGTCATCGAGATGTCAAGTTAAAAGTTCGCGATGTGGATGAGGTTGTATTTGGTACTGAAGAGATTGACTTATCAGCTGTAGAGCAAATTGTAGAAGCGGGGCAATTGAGAGGGATAGCAAAAGCGATCGTTTACGCTAAGGAGCAATATATCAATGAGCGTCGCACACTACCAGAAATTCTCGATCGCGTCATGGCAGATATTGAGTCACAGGGATTAGATGTTGTCGCTAACCTGCCTGAAGGAGACTTAGTATTATTCCGCCGTTTTGAACTAGCTGCTGCCTTGAATCGTCTGCGTACCCTTAAAGTACGTTAGTGGATGCAGGCGAAATTAAACCCTTAGAGAAATCAATACCTCTCATCCCCCAATTTTTGTAAGATAGCTTCAATCATTCGCTTAAGTTCTGGTAAATTCCGCTCTACTACTGACCAGACCAACGCTAAATCAACACCAAAGTATTGATGAACTACAATGTTCCACATTCCAATAATTGATGACCAAGGAATATCAGGATATTGCGTTAGTAAAGCTGAACCTAAAACACGAGAAGCCTCACCGATAATCACAATCTGGTACAAAACCCCACTTTGAAGCAATGTGTCTTCCTCAAAAGCTTGCTTTCCCTGAACTGTATAGTGTTCAATCTGCTCTATAGCCTGCAAGATATCCTGTAACCGTTTCCGATCGCTTCTCACACTGGGATTGCCTCTTTCAACACTCGATCCCGGTAATCCTCCTGTAATCCAGCCTCAGTAAAGACATACACTTCACAACCCAGTAAGTCTCGCAACTCCATCAACAAACCCCCCTGATCGAGCAAACTGCGTTCGGGTTCCAGATTTACCAAAAAATCCACTTCTTCATCTAGCTGAGGCTTGTCCTGAACCCCTAAGTCAAAAATGCGTACATTGTATGCCCCATGTTTCTGAGCAATTTGTAGAATTTTTTCGCGCTTTTCATGGAGTAATTCATCAATTTTCATAACCCAAATCTTGAGATGGTATTAGTTGACTCTTCTATTGCTTCAGTTGCGATCGCACTCCGTAGATAATAATGCTAAGTCCACCACTTGCGATCAGGGAGTTGAATCAGTGCCAACTAATCTCGAAGCCTACTGGATGCCCTTCACTGCTAACAGGCAGTTCAAAGCTAACCCACGCTTGTTGGCATCTGCAAAAGACATGCACTACTTCACTCCTGATAATCGTCCCATCCTTGACGCCACAGCCGGATTGTGGTGTGTAAATGCGGGTCATTGTCGCCCTAAAATTGTTGAAGCGATTCAGAAGCAAGTAGCACACCTCGATTACGCCCCTCCCTTCCAAATGGGGCATCCTGGTGCGTTTGAACTAGCGGAACGTTTGGTCAAAATGATGCCAGGGAATTTTGATCGTGTATTTTACGGGAATTCAGGTTCAGAAGCAGTAGAGACGGCACTGAAAATTGCGATCGCCTATCATCGAGTGCGAGGAGAAGGTGCTCGTCAGCGCTTAATTGGACGCGAACGCGGCTATCATGGTGTCGGCTTCGGAGGCATTTCAGTTGGTGGCATCGCACCCAACCGCAAATTCTTCGGCAGCTTGATTCCCGGTGTCGATCATCTGCCTCACACCCACAACCTCGAACATAACGCCTTTAGTCACGGCCAACCCCAGTGGGGCGCACATCTGGCAGACGAACTCGAACGGATTGTCACCTTGCACGATCCCTCTACAATTGCTGCGGTGATTGTCGAACCTGTTGCGGGTTCTACAGGAGTCCTGATTCCGCCAGTAGGCTATTTAGAACGTCTGCGTGCTATCTGTGACAAGTACGGCATTCTCCTGATATTTGATGAAGTCATCACTGGCTTTGGTCGTCTTGGTGCCAGCTTTGCTACGGAGTATTTCGGGGTTATGCCAGATATGGTGACTGTGGCAAAAGGGATTACAAATGGCACAGTGCCGATGGGGGCAGTGTTGACTCGCCAAGGCATTTACGACGCCTTCATGGAGGCCAGTGCAGAAAATGCGATCGAATTCTTCCATGGTTACACCTATTCAGGTCACCCACTAGCCTGTGCAGCAGCGATGGCAACCCTTGATGTTTATGAGGAAGAAGGATTATTTGCCCATGCCAACCATCTAGCTAGCTACTGGGAAGATTGCCTTCACTCCTTGCAGGGTTTACCTCATGTAATCGATGTGCGAAACCTGGGACTTGTCGCGGCAATTGAGTTGGAACCGATACCAGGAAAGCCGACTGTACGGACTATGGACTGTCTCCAGCGCTGTTATGAAACAGGATTACTCATTCGCACAACAGGCGATATTATTGCTCTGTCTCCACCTTTAATTATTCAGAAAGATCACATCGAGCAAATTTGTGAGAGGCTTGCCGGGGTGTTGCGGGAGTTGCCGTGAAATAGAAAGATAACCCTTACAGGATACCGTTGATTGAGCGTTCCTGCTTTTGGCTTAGGTTATAATACCCATCCTCGTTTATGATCTTAATGGGAGGAGTTTTCCGATGCTCAGACATGTCAAAATTATTAAGCGTACATCCAGAGTACCTCCAAGAAGCTAACTTAGCTTGGAAGCTTAAATCTCATAGACGCAAACAAGCCCTAGCTAACGAATTAGGGCGACCTCTTTACCTGGTTATCGTTAATCTCTTCCTCAAAGGCGAACCTGTTAACGATGTCAATTTTAGAGAAATTTGTCAAATATTGGGTTTAAACTGGCGAGAAATCGCTGGCCTAGATGTACAGGAAAGCGCCAATTCTCACTCGCTTATACAAGTAAACTCCAGTACTGCGATGGTGCTCTCCCAACCCGATGAAGGAATTAGTGATGTTGACCAGGCGCTAAATGAACTGGTTAGTACTCTCTGTGAAATGTTGCGTCGCCTCACCCGAAAAGCCGGCAATTTACTTGGTGCAGACCGTACCAGCATTTTTTTACTCGATCAAGAAAGAAACGAACTCGGTTCACTAATTGCTGATGATGGCCAGGGTGGCTGCTTACTAATTGACATTCCTGGAAACAAAGGGATTGCTGGTCTAGCTGCTACTTCTTTAGAGATTATTAATATTCCTTTCGATGTCTATGACGACCCACGCTCTCAAGAGGCAAAAAATACCGATAAAAAGACAGGATATCGCACTTACACAATGCTAGCTTGGCCTTTGTTAAATAAGCAAAAAAGTTTAGTTGCTGTTGTGCAATTAATCAACAAATTGAAGCCGAATTGTAACCCAGAAGATGATTTGTCTACAAGAATCGATACAAGTGGTTTTACAAAAGAGGATGAAGCAAAATTTGCTAGATTTGCGCCTTCCATTCTAAAGATTCTAGAAAAATGTCAGATTTGTTACAAACTATCCCTAAAACTTAGAAAGGATGAAGGCTTCAGTCGAGCAGCTATTGCCCACAAGAAGGATGAATTGATTGCAGAGCTCAATCGACAGGAGCAACAACTACGAAGTAGCCTACATAAAATTTAGTAGGAAGGCTAGCTTTAGTTTTGTAGGAGTGTGTGCGATCGCATACACTCCCTAGGACGTGTTTTCTCGTCCAAGAATTGGCTTAAATTGTAGTAGCGCGGCAAGCTTAATTTGCTGGGTAGAACAATCGCTGAAATGTTTGCAGAACCATCTTCTAGATTTGATCAACAGCTGTTCCTGATTTCTTTTCTTCTGAGAAGCGATAACCCTTACAAGATGAAAGGCTTACGCACTTTTGACAGGCAGATGAGGTGAGGTGCGATCGCTCACATCTTGTACTATCAACCAGCAATTCTCTGCCAAACGCTTCTCATGATTCGTCTAGGCTAAATTCTCGACCTCTATAATTTTTCTGCCAATCCATTCGGCGATCGCGGGGACGACGGCGTTACCAAGGAGTCTCCCTCTACGAGAGTCCATCCGGGAGGAAACCCCATTAACTTTTCCCACTCTGTCCACGTCAAGTTTCTCGCCACAGAGAATTGGTCTGTCTGAATGACCTCCTTGATGTCCTCCAGTTTGGGCACGTAACGTGGGGCAGATGCTTTTTGCCAGGGTGTACCCGAAGCCACCGCGACGTTGTACCACAAGCGGAGAGTCTGGGATAGTGCCTTCACAAACACTCGATCCAGCTTGCGTCCGGCTCGATTTTCGCGACGAAGAATTCCCAGACAATTCGCTGCTGTCAGTAAAGATTCTGTAGGCACATTTTGATCTAAAACTTGCGATAAAGAAGACTCGATCTCGGTCGTGGGGTATGCCCGTATGGAGAGCGTTACACGATACCCATCCCCCCAAATACCCATGCGTTTCCAGCGTGTCGATAACTGCCTCAAGAGCGGTTCCTTTCTCTGCCGAAAGCAACCCCGGCACATTTTCCAAGACCAACCACGCTGGGTGAACTTCTGCAACAAGTTCCACAAATTTGTAGAAGAGTCCGCTGCGTTGTCCTGTAAGTCCTTTTCGCTCTGTGTTGGCGTTGCTGAGGTCTTGACAAGGCCATCCTGCACACCATAAGTCAGCGGTAGGGATAGTTGGAGGAACGAGGGTTGTGATGTCTTCATGAATCGGTACTTGAGGCCAGTGGCGTTTTAGGATTTGTTGGCAAAACGGGTCAATTTCGCATTGGAATACAACTTTCATTCCGGCTCTTTCAAAGCCTAGATCGAATCCCCCAATGCCCGCAAAGAACGAGGCAACCCTCAGCATTAACTCATCCTCAAAGGTTTCTTTACCTACATTGTGCCGTGGCTGCAAGCTTGACTGTGTACAGTGTCCTTGGGCATTTCCTGAAAGCTTTGCTCCTATTAAGATGTTGTCAACAGATATTCAAAGAGTAAGAGAGTTAGCGTTGAAAAATGGAATTAGCCCAGATGCTTTGTTAAGCGAAATTGTTGACAGGTATTTTGAGGGAGAAGGCGATCGCACTCGTAGTTAGCTGAATAAGCAATCGCACTTTTGACAGGCAGATGAGGTGAGGTGCGATCGCACGCTGTAAACAGATGAATCAGCGATCGCTTTCCTACTAAAACAGGGAGCCAGTTATGTATGATCTTGGAGAATGTATGTTACTCAAGCCGTGAGTTGGGCTGGATTCTCCCAAAATTTGTTCCCGCAAGCCGCTAAAAATTGACTCAAGAAACTTTCAAGGGAATTCGCTGCAAGATACCATTCTTCACGAGAATCCAAGGGTAGTGCAATCATTACGTTGCCGAAATCTGGGGAAGCCGCATCACACCTTAGTACCATCATGTCAGCGTCACCCAGGAACTCTCCAACAATCAAATCTCCTGGACGGAAATCTTCTTTTCTTTGAGCAATTCGCTTCTCTTGCTCGGTAATAACCTGATTTGGAGACCACAATATCAGACCCCACTGCCCATAGTTCACATCTTCAAACAGACGTAATCCTGATGTTTTATCCCAGATCTGTGTAATAGACAAAGGTAAGGTAATTCCGAGTGTCTCTTTAAATGCCTTTTTATCCCAAGGTTGGGGTGGTAGAACCTGAGAGTGCATTGGCATTGGGATGGATACATCTGGAGAATCGACAACGCCTATAGATTCAATGGTATGAATTAACTTTTCGATCTCTTGCTCCTATATTAAGGCGATTGGACTACAAGCGATCGCACTCTCAGCAGGTAGTTGGATGAGATGCGATCGCTTTTTTTTCAGGCAGCAGAACCGTCAATCATACTCTCGCTAATCGTGATAGTATCACCGTATTCGCTTAAGTCAGCCCAAACGGGTGAAAAGTAGCGGTTGTGTAGATCAATCACCTTTTCAACATCAGTAACAATTTCTACCTCGTCATAGCCTATCCCAGCTTTACGCCATGCTGTTTGTGTGAGATTAGCGCTACCCTTGAATGCCATTAAGCCATCAATCACGACTAATTTTTGATGAGGTAGTTCATCCCATCTATGACTTGAAGCGCAAATTGCCTTAATTTGCAGATTTTCCGCTTCGTTTTTATAGCACTCAAATTCAGGTAATAGCCATGCTTGATCGGGAGGCAGGGAGACTATTCCTTGCACTTTAACCCGCTGTGCTGCCATTTTCAGATAGCCAAGAAATTGATGACTAATCCCCCAGCTAGTGACATGGACAAAACACTGTGCTTGGTTTAGTGCTTGTAATAAACCTTTGATCGGTGGATAGTCTGGACTGCTCTGCTGCATACTATTTGCAATGGATGCTAGTTGTTTGCATTGTTCGATAGGGTTATTGATTTCTACGTAAAGACCTTGATTTCGGAAATAAGATTGAAACTGCTCGATTTGGAAGTTACTAAAAATAGCATACTGAACTCGGCAAACTGGGCAGTAAATCTGCCGTAGCTGATTCCGAGGCATTCTTGGCAAGATAGCAAGACATTTTTGGCACTGTGCTAGTGGTTGCTGAAAGTAGAGCAAGTTGAAGTTGAACGTAAAACCATAGGTACTTTTTATCTTAATAAATGTGAAAAGTTTTATGATGAAGAAGAAGTTGCTCCTTATTACCGCGTTTATTCTAGTATCGCTCTACAGGAATTTCACCCTAACACTCTCAGCGACAGCAATAGCTATCTAGTTCTTGGAGAAGATAAACGTTTTTCTTATACATGGCAGATATGTATAAACTCAAGTGAAATCTTACAAGAGTTTATTGATCATTTTGGAAAAATTTTAATTCTAGATGCTGATAGACGTTATCTTGATCTCGATGATATACCTTTTTAACAAAACGAACGCAGTTCGGAACATTGCTCAATAACCATAAATAATAGAAAGAGGAGCATAAGCGTACTTGCATCGCCTCTCATCAACAAGCTCGCATTCCACAACCCAAAATGCGATCGCTCCCTTGAGTTTTGAAGGTGGTGAGAAAAGCGATCGCCCTTTTGTTTATTTAAGCTTTCCCTCTGCCTTTGCTTTATCGATAGCATCCTGTACCAGCAAGTAGACAAAGTTAGAAATAGATCGCTTTTCGATCTCACACAGCTTGTCTAAATCCTTTTTGGTCTGCGCTGGTAAAACGACTGAAATGCGCTCACTGTCACTCATGCACGGCAATTTTATGGGAGTTTCTCCCATTGTGTCATCGATTCAGTAGCTGTTCTGCCTATTGAATCATCTATATGCTTATTAATGCTTACTTTTGCTTACGTCGTGGTATGCTGATGAGCATGGTCAGAAGCCAGCGCATCCACCGATCAAGTTAGCTGCGCTGGCTCTGGCTCCCATTTCCAAAGGAGTCAAACTCATTATGACGTACAGAGACAAGCTGAATCCGTGGTGCATCATCCGTCCCGTGTCCACTGTGCAGATGCGAATTGTCGGGCGCTTTCGCCGCCGCAGTGATGCCGAGGGTCATCTGCAAATCCTCAAGCGAATGATTCCGAATGTTCCCTTTGAAATCATGTTTGAAATTACTCCAGAACACACAGAAGACCTAACCCCCCAGCCCCCGGAGCATGAATCTAACTCCCCTCTTCTTGCAGGAGAGAGGTTGAGGGAGAGGTCAACCGAGGAGTAAAGCCATCATGACCACTCTATTTCGCCGCCTCCAACCTGCTCAGAAATTCCGCATCACCATTAATGGCATCGCTAAAGCGCTGAAAATTTCCAAACACCTGATTGTACGTATCGAAATCTGGGCATATGTTGTATTTGTCCATCGCACTGATAAAGGCGGACAATTCATCAGTTATCGCCAATTACACCAATGGCAAAATGCCGTTGCTTGTAAGATTTAAAACTGCTCTACCTGGCAACAACTGCGTTCATTGTGGCTTGCTATTGAAGAAGATTACACAACGCACAAAAAACAGTATGACAATCAACATCATCCATTTTTGTGCAAAATCTGGACAGAGTGCTGGGACACCCTTTGGCACGAGCAAGAATCCTTCCCTTGCAGTTGGTAATATAGCGAACCTCAATTAGGTTTAAAACAGAATTTGTAGGAGCACGATAATCTCCATCGGTGTCAACTTAAGCCCCAAGGCTGGAAGCCTTGGGCTACACAAACGAAGTCCGCCTACGCGGACTCGCATTTTCAGCCTGCGGAGGCAGGCTTTGTTCATGTAGCCCCACAAGCTGACCGCCTGCGGGTGTTGAGCGAAAATTGTTACCACGCTTAGGTTTCACGTTAAGTTGACACTAATAGATATTATCGTGCCCTTACGGTGTGGTGTATGCCACTTTCGGCACCGCCTTAATCCGCTTCATAGTTTTAATCCCCAACCAATCCCGAACCTCCTGAATGATCCAGAGGCGCTCCACTTCTGACAAAGGGTTAGAAGTATATTTTTTAGCACCAACTTGAATTGTTACGCCTTTACTTCCCTTAGCCTCTTGTTCGTAAATTCGAGAAATTTTTGAAATATGAACTCGTCGCCGCCAGTAGCACAAGCCAAAAAGTTTCCAACTGATTTTCAAATATTCGCGATTGAAGGATAAATCAGTCTCTATGAAAGCAGGCAACAGCAAGATAATTAGTACCAACAACATCAAACCTCCAAACAGATAGGTAAAAACATCGGCGTGGGGTTTTAAGAGGCTTGGTAGTTGAAACAAAATGCCAGCTGATGACCCAAGCAAATAAAGTGTACTCAAAGCTTGAAGCCCTCGTCTGGGAATTTTTATCTCTAACTGACTAGAAGATTTATTGAGTTGAATACGGCTACCTGTAGGCTTGTGGCTGGTGACTGGGGGGGTAAGAGTATGACGATTTTCGAGAGTTCGTAGGGCTTGACGAGCTGTACTTATTCGCTCGTACAAAGCTGGCTCTGTCAGCTTCCCAATCCAATTAACC
Organism: Coleofasciculaceae cyanobacterium CTOTU46601; assembly: GCA_031970155.1. Lineage (GTDB taxonomy): Bacteria > Cyanobacteriota > Cyanobacteriia > Cyanobacteriales > Coleofasciculaceae > DALYIW01. The sequence continues at coordinate 24,643 of DALYIW010000032.1, forward strand.
AAACCCTGATCGATCGCCACTCGATCAGCAAATTGCAGGCGTAAGTCACAAGTGGGCAACTCAGCAGGAGCAACGCCTGTAATCAGATGAATCAAGGTTGCGCCTAAAGCATAGAGGTCAGAAGCAGGAACCGCTCGCCCCCCAAACTGTTCCATCGGGACATACCCATAGGTTCCCACCACAGTAAAAGTCGCTCCTTCTACCGCCGCTTGGTCTTGCACAGCTCCAAAGTCAACCAAGTAAACCTGACGATCTTCACCCCAAATTAAATTGCTGGGTTTAATGTCGCGATGGAGTACCGGAGGATTGAGTTCATGCAGGTAAACCAAAATCTTGAGGACATCCCTAGCAATCTCAATCACCTGCTCTTGTGTGAAATGCTTACCCTCATCAAGCAATTGCTGTAGGGATACACCAAGAATGTAGTTTTGCACTAACCCGAACCAAGGCGATCGCTCCTGAAGCTGGCTTTCGATGGCAAAATAATCTCGGTACTTCGGAATCCTAGGATGATTGAGGTTTTGCAAAACTTGAGCCTCACGCTCAAATAATTTGTAACCATCCCACTGCATTTGTGGGCTTAGAGCCAGCAGCTTGACAATCACTGGCTCAGGAGGATTTATACCTAGGTCTGCTGCCAGCCAAGTTTGACGACTCGCATTTTGTCCTAATTTTTCCTTGAGTTGGTAGCGATCGTGTAAAATTTCTCCGGTCTGTGGCATCTTATCGAAACTCCTTAAAGCCTGATTTAAAATAATTGGCGAGCTCATCCCAAATTCACTTGCGACCCAGCCAAGTCTTAATCTCTTGAATTAGCCACTGGCACTCAGCTTCAGTCAAAGCCGGAGAAAAAGAATTAAACACATATTCTTTGACTCCAACACTCAGGCTTACCCCAGGAAAAGCTTTAGTGGCACCACGAATTTCACCCCGACCTACTTTGTCAATTTCCCAAATCCGACCCCGATGTTGCCGACCAGGCAGACCAAAGATTTTCCACTTCATCTCAAAGTGCTTAGTATCGAAGTAAAGGTAAGTTTGCCTGAAGGTAGGCAATAACCACCAGCTCATCACTAAGAGTCCAAAGAATAACAAAAATAAACCTGTCCAGAAAATATAGGGGTTAAGCATCATATAGACGCATAGGGAAAACCAAACGAGCAGCTCAATTAGTTTCAGTCCGTCTGAAGCGTTTGCTGGTCGTCGGGGGATTTTTATTACCAGTTGATGTGGAGATTTTTTGAGTAGAATTCGGCTATTTTCTGGTGGAGAACTGATGAGATCAGAACTAGCGGCATGATTTGCTCTAAGAGCCTCTAAAGCTTGGCTAGCCTGAGTGAATCGTCGTTCTTGATTTGGCTCAGTGAGTTGCTCCAGCCAGCGAGCAAAGCCAGGATTGAGCTTAACAAACTCAGCAAACTGAAGGCGTGAATCACGAGTCGGCAAATTAGCAGGAGCAGTGCCTGTCAGGAGATGAATCAAGGTTGCTCCCAAGCCGTAGAGGTCAGAAGCTGGGGTAGCTCGACCCCCAAATTGTTCTAGTGGAGCATAGCCATAGGTGCCAACTACAGTAAAAGTAGCTCCTTCGGCGGCTGCTCGGTCTTGTACAGCTCCAAAGTCAACTAAATAAACCCGTTCATCCTTACCTAAGATTAGGTTGCTGGGCTTGATATCACGATGGAGTACAGAAGGATTCAGTCCATGCAGATAAACCAGGATTTCCAGGATATCTTCAGCAATTTGGCGAACTTTAGCTTCAGTAAATCTTGTCCCCTGAGTCAGTTCTTCTTTCAGGGATGTTCCGGGGATAAATTCCTCGACTAATCCAAACCAGAGGAGTTGGTCATCAATGCTGAAGTAGTCGCGATACTGAGGAATACGAGGGTGGTTGAGTTGTCTGAGGACTTGGGCTTCTCGTTCAAACAGTTTCAGGTCATCCCATTGGACATTACCTCCACAAGCCAAAAGTTTAACGATAACCTGGCTACTTTCGGCATCCTTGGCGGCTTTGTCGATAGCCAACCAAGTCTGGTGCATGGGATTGTTGCCTAATTTTTGTTTAAGTTGGTAGCGGTTCTGAAGGACTTGTTCCGGTTGCAGCATCTGATCGCAATTTAGCTGAGTCTTCGAGGGGATTCCTCAAGGTTTCCGTAGAAGCAGCTAACCCTATAGGAAGATTCTTTAAACTCACCTTCCATCCTTAAGGTGTTTCACCCGGATAAATTCCCAATTTTCAGCCGACTTCGCTTGATGTGAATTTTTGCGATCGCTTTCTTGTTGTTTGTTGTTTGTTGTTTGTTGTTTGGCTTGCCCTGAGCTTGTCGAATGGGTCGAAGGGTTGTTGTTTGTTGTTTGTTAAGAAATACCAACAACCAATAACAAATAACTAACAAAATGAAATCTTCTGTCTTTTAAGCGGGGTATGAGTTAATTTTATGTCCCTGATGGTTCTACTAGCTTGGCATTAAAGGACACTGTAATGCGTTGACCTTTACCCGTAAATGGATGTACCCAATGAAATAAATAGGCCGGGAACATTAACATCATTCCTGCCTCTGGTTTATATTGATAGCTAGACCCAAAATCTATATAAGAGTTAGCTATCATAGTCGCACCCGATCTAGGGTCAGAAAAACCAATTAAGCCACTATTCAAATTATCCGGATCGGACTCACCAGGATTGATGTAGTAAACACCAGAAAGGTGGCAATTCGGATGATTATGAACTGTATGATATCCCCCCTCTTCTATGACATTTGCCCACGCAAACAGTTCCATTAAAACTTGATTTTTACTAGGGTTAAGCTCTACTACATAATCCGATGTGAATTGCATTATCATCTGATAGAGTTTGTCTAACCCTGGCGTTAAATCTTGGAACAAATTTCCTGTAGAATGCCAGCCTTTACAGTTGCTTTTATTAATTCCAGTATCTCTTTTTTTTCGTTCTAAGATTGTTTTTTCTAATAGTTGATTCAACTCTTTAACTTCATCAAACACCCGAACTGCTATGGGAGTTGGCCATAGCATTTCTAATTCATCTGAATACATTGATACCAGTTCCTCCTATGAAAATAGGGAGTAGGGAGTGGGGAGTAGGGAGTAGAGGAAGAAAGGCTATTTTCATCTTTGGTGGCGGCGAATCCGCAATGATGCCTGTATTGAAAATGGTATTACTAATAATTGGCATAGTAGAACAAAAGCCAGGGAAAACAACAGCTTCCTTGTCTCCCTTGTCCCCCTTGTCTTCCTTGTCCCCCTTGTCTCCCTTGTCCCCTATGTTAACGACTAGGTTTAACTGCAACGTGATACTAGAGGTAACGGTAGAGCAATCAGTTTTGCTGCTGCCCCAAGTGCGATCGCACTTGTAAAAATCAGCTAAAACTCAGCACTCAACGGTGTCCGAGGGAAGGGGATCACATCTCGAATATTCCCCATACCCGTCATAAACTGCACCAGCCGCTCAAATCCCAAACCAAACCCCGCATGAGGTACAGTACCATAGCGACGTAAATCTAAATACCACCACAAATCTTCAGGATTCATCCCCTGATTTTTAATCCGCTTCTCCAAAACATCAAGACGTTCTTCCCTCTGAGAACCGCCAATAATCTCACCAATCTTAGGGGCGAGAACATCCATTGCCGCGACGGTTTTCTCGTCGTCGTTCAAACGCATATAGAAAGCCTTGATCCCTACGGGGTAATCGCTAACGATCACTGGCTTTTTAAACAATTCTTCTGCTAAATATCGCTCGTGTTCTGACTGCAAATCTAAGCCCCAGTTGACAGGAAACTCAAACTTACGGTCAGCTTTTTCTAAAAGGGCGATCGCATCCGTATAAGTAATTCGCTCAAACTGATTGTTGATAATGTTGTCAGCCGTGGCAAGAACCGAATCATCAATCCGCTGGTTGAAAAACTCCATATCCTCCGGACACTTCTCCAGCACCGCCTTGAAGATGTACTTGAGAAAAGCTTCCGCCAAGTCCATATCCCCCTGCAAATCGCAGAAAGCCATCTCTGGTTCCACCATCCAAAACTCTGCCAAGTGTCTGGAGGTATTAGAATTTTCTGCCCGAAATGTGGGGCCAAAGGTGTAGACATCTCGGAATGCCATAGCCATTACTTCAGCTTGTAGTTGCCCACTGACGGTAAGGTAAGCGCGGCGTCCAAAAAAGTCCTGGCTAAAATCAACCTCTTGATCGTCTGTCTTGGGAACGTCCTTTAAGTCCAAGCTAGTGACGTTGAACAACTCACCCGCCCCTTCGCAGTCATTTGCAGTGATAATTGGGGCGTGAACCCACAAGAAATCTTTCTCTTGAAAGAACTGGTGGATCGCGCTGGCACAAGCGTTGCGGACACGGAAGACAGCGCTAAGGGTGTTAGTACGCGATCGCAAATGCCCAATCGTCCGCAGAAACTCAAAGGAATGGCGTTTCTTTTGCAAAGGGTAGGTTTCGGGATCAGCCTCACCGTATACCTTCACAGTAGACGCCTTCAGTTCGATTCGCTGTCCTTTTGCCGGAGAGGCCACTAGCACCCCGCTAACTTCCACAGAAGCGCCTGTATTCAGTTGTTTGAGAAGATCTTCGTAGTCTGGCAAGTCGGCATTGAGCACAACTTGCAGGTTAGCCAGGAATGAGCCATCGTTAACTTCTATAAAGGCAAATCCCTTCAATTCCCGTTTCGTGCGTACCCAGCCTTTGATGGTCAACGACTCATCAGGCTGACCATTTCGCAGAACATCGGCAATCCGTCGAGTTTCCATATTGTTCTTAGGTGAGAAGAGAAGGGTGTGGTGTTTTTTGATTTTAGATTAGACCTCCTAGGAAAATAGGAGTCTCCAAGTCAGACCTAGCTTGAAAATAGGGAGTCGGGAGTCGGGAGTCGGGAGTCGGGGAAAGAGACTTTCATGCCTGAACGGCACTTCCCAATTACATACTTTTATGTCTTGCGGCATAAATGCCAGGGCTTGTACCCTAGCCAGAGGGCTTAAGAGAACCCCTCACCCTCTCACCCCCTCACCCTCTCACCCCCTCACTCTCTTCGGTCAATCCCACATCCTTGCCTCTAAAATTTGATCCCCGACGCCCTAGCCCGCACAGGACTTTAATATCCAGCCTACAACAATGCCCAGCCCTCCAAAGCGGACTGCTTGCCAAAAAGGCTCTTTGAGACTTCCCCAGGAAAATAGCTGGCTTTCTAAATTCACTTCTAGTGTTTCCAGCTGATCTTTAATTTGTTTTAAATCATCTTGAAGCGCTTGCCGATTGCTCGTGTGACGTAGTTCCTTCCTGACTTGCTCTCGGCGGTGCTGAAGTTCGGTTCGTAAAGTGCGATCGCGCTGTACCTGTACGTACCGTTCTCTAAGGGATTGAAGACTTTGCTCTACTTCTGACAAGGCTTGCTCAAACTCGTCTGCATCACTCTCAGGCTGGCTTGGTTCGGAACCAGCAGACGACGGCTGTGACGGTTTTTGAGGCATCTGCTATGGGGTAGAGTTAAGAGTAAATTCGAGTGTACCTGAAGTTATGCCTGAACCAACCCAACTCACCAAAACTAACACCCTCAGTGAATTGACGACCCTTGAACTCGCTCAAGCGCTGGCAGAGCGTCTAGCCATTACGCCCAACGATTGGCACCGATTAAAGGCTAATCGCAAAGCACGAGCTAGTGAACAAGCTGCCGCCGCCCTGGTATTTCTCTTGAAGGAGCAGCCGGAAGAAGCCCTCGCCCGATTCCATCAAGCATCAGGATGGCTAGATCGATCAATCTCGGCACCTCCCTGCCCAAGTCACGGGGATCATTAGCCGTTAGGGAATTAGAGGCAGCCTGGAGCGGCTATTTACTTGTTTACAAAGTCTCAGTTCGGTTCCTTTTCGATTCCATTGGACTTGATCGAATATTTGCTGAAGGAGACACAAGCCCCTGCCTGTCTCTGATTCATCGTCCGGTAGACTACAGTCGCTCTCACGGTGGTGGCAACAAGGTGGAGAGAAGCCAGAACCTTCGTCTGAAATTATCCACCAATATTCATCATTGACTACTGAAAAATGAACCACTACCGTCTTACGTGGGTCTAAATTATTACCGTGCTTTGCCGCGTTTACCAAGGCTTCTTGCAGTCCTAGTCGGAGTTCCGGCTGCCATTTACGAGGGATCTGTTCAAGAAGCAAATCGAGGATCGGGGCAAGGTACAGGGTAGAAGCGAAGCTAATCGTTCCCCAGTCGCGCCCTACAGGACGCAATGATATAGCAATCACTTAAGAAACCCCTAGCTTTATTATTGAGTGGACTTGATACGCTACACAGCTAACTGCCGTGTTGATGAACCTCTTGTTTCCCAAACCAGTTTTTCTAATTCAGGTTTCAAGAGCTGTCCAGGCTGCCAACAATAACTCCAAAAGCACTAGAATCCGCTTTTTTTGCGGAATCGTCCTGCTGATGTGGGAGCCTGTCGGCGACCTTTTCGTGAAATTGCTTTAGCTACTGTCTGCTTTGCGACAGATAAGAGTGAAGTGCGCCAACTTCTTGCCTCTGGAAGTAGGTTATTCCCTTGCAAGCTAGAGAATAGCCTTTACGTACTATTTTAACAAAACCCTCATTCAAACACCAGACCACTGGTTTAAATCTCAATCAAAAGGAATAGTGAACGAAGCTCAAAGCTAGACGTTTGAAAGGTTACACAGATTTTAAACTTTCCCTGACTTACGCCAATCTCTCATTACGAACCACCATCTGTAGGGGCGTATAGCTATATGCCTCTACCCTTATGTCGTGTCTCGAACGTAAGTCCTGCTTTCCCACCTTCCAATTTTCAACTCTTCCCATCTCTTTTGCCGTCAGCGCACCAAGAAGGCGACACATTCAACGTGAGAGGTTTGAGGAAAGAAATCAACGGGCTGAATATGGGTTAACTGGTAGCCTCCTGTCTGGCAAAGGAGTTTGAGGTCTCGTGCCAGGGTAGCTGGCTTACAGCTGATGTAAACGATGCGTTTTGGCGAAATCTCAAGAAGGGTTTCGATGATAGAAGGATTCTTTGAACTCCCTGCGTTAGCGCATCCCTTACGCGGAGGGTCAAGTAATACAATATCTGGAGCGATCCCCAGTTGAGGCAGCAAGGTTTCCACCGATCCCGCCTGAAAATTTACATTCTCGATCGCGTTGATTTGGGCATTAAGTTGTGCTTGCTCGACGGACGCCACTTGTACTTCTAAGCCGATCGCCTGCCGCACCTGTTGTGCCAAAGGAAGAGTAAATGTACCAATGCCACAGTAGGCATCGACTAACACTTCATCACCCTGGAGCGCCAACTGTTCCACAATGACGTTTAACAGCGCCTGGGCCGCTTCGGTATTGACTTGAAAAAATGTCTCAGGCCGCAGCTGGAACTGAAGACCAGCAAACTCCTCCCGTAAGAAGGGCTGACCAGCAATACAACGGGTTTCTTCACCAAAAATCACATTAGTGTGGTTCGGGTTGTGATTCACACAGACGCCCACTAAGTTAGGGTAGCGAGTTAGCCACTTTTGCGCTTGTATTTCCAGGTCTCGTAAGTTCCACTCCGCTGATACCAAGGTCAGCAGCATCTCGCCGGTACGGCGTCCAATCCGTAGCGATAGGTGACGCAAGCGTCCTTGGCGGCGGTGTTCATCATACACCGACCACCCCATTCGCTCGATATCCTGTTTGACTTCTGCTAAGAGCGGGTTTAAGCGGGAATCTTGCACGGGGCATTGATTGAGATTAATCAGCTGATGGCTTCCTTTTTGGTAGTATCCTGCCTGAACTCGACCTGTTGAGGATCTTTTCAGGGGGTAAGTCGCTTTATTGCGATAGGCAAGGGAAGAATCAGCGGTCAAGATCGGCGCGACGGGTGGACAGGTGAATCCACCAATGCGTTCTAAGGCTTGAACTACCAGATTATGTTTGGCTAATTGTTGGTAGTCGTAGGCAACATGCTGCCACTGACAGCTGCCGCACTTATCCGCGACAATGCAGTGCGGTCGAATGCGGTGGGGAGATGGATCTAATAGCTGGTGCAGCTTTCCGGTGGCATAGTTGGATTTGATACGTACTAGCCGAACTAAAACGCGATCGCCTGTAACCGTATCTGGAACAAAAACCACCCGACCTCCCAAGCGACCCACGCCTTCACCCGTATCATTCAGGTCATGGATGGTCACCTCGACTAACTGACCTTGTTGCCAAAGGTCAGGGGTGCGATCGCCACTTCTCGGATCTGTACTACCAGGCAGCTGGGTTACGGACACTGTGTTCTCCTCCCTTTATTTGTGTCGCCTAGAGTCGTTAAACTACAAATGTTACCTGAATTAACCCAATAAGATGAGCGTAGTTAGCCAAGTTATTCTCAAAGCAGACGACGAACTCCGATATCCTAGTTCCGGGGAACTCACCAGTATCAATGAGTTTTTGCAAACAGGTGAACAGCGGATACGGATTGCTGACACACTAGCAAGCAATGAAAAAAAGATTGTTCAAGAAGCCAGTAAGC
>DALYIW010000032.1:33169-43570 GCA_031970155.1 Coleofasciculaceae cyanobacterium CTOTU46601
GGCAAAAGCGCCCCGACTTCATCTCTCCTGGTGGCAATGCCTATGGTGAACGTCAGCGAGCCCTATGCTTACGCGACTACGGCTGGTACTTGCGACTGATTACTTATGGAGTCCTGTCTGGTGACAAGGAACCCATTGAAAAAATCGGTCTGATTGGAGTACGAGAGATGTACAACTCCCTTGGTGTCCCAGTGGCAGGCATGGCTGAATCAATCCGTTGCTTAAAAAATGCTTCTCTGAGTTTGCTCACCCAGGAAGATGCCTTAGCAGCAGCTCCCTACTTTGATTACATCATTCAAGCCATGTCCTAGTTATATGGGTTCTTAAAATTATCGTTTGGTCTGACCTCCAGCGCGTTTGCTGGGGGCTACTCAATTAGTCGGTTTTTTGCTCATACAAAAAACCGACAGTCTCTACAAAAGAACCTGTCGGCTAGTTGTGTGTTCCCTATTGATGACTCGGCTAGAGTTCAGTCATTATTAAGTATGCTCACGCTAGCAACATGAAGATTGCGATCTAGATCAGCATCCATTGTGAATCTGATCACATAATAAAAATCAGGGTGCTTACAGTGTTTATCAATACAAAAACTGAAAAGTTGCTAGAAATAAACCTAACAACTGATCGTTAAAAAACTAACAACCCGACACAAATAGCTTTCTTAGATGCGTGAAAACTTAAAAGCGATTATTAGACAGATTTTCCGTAAGTTATATCCACGCACTGTTCGCATCAAGAGATTTTGTTTGTGAAGAAAATACCTTGGGCTTCACTATTACTCCTTTTATTTACCTATGGTCTCTTCGGTTGGTTAATAGCGGCCGAAAATCGAAAACTTAGTAAGGAATTGCTATCGGATGTATCCTTGTTTCTCTGGTTGTTGGGGACAACTTATACGTTGCTAATTACTTTAGCTTTGACAGCTCCTTTTGCACTGATTAGAAACTTTTATGGCAGCTGGCTAAAATCAGATACCAGAGCTTTTATATCAGTCATTATCGGCTCTTTTGTGGCTGTGATCATTCTTAAGTGGATTGAGGTGTTTGTCCGTATTCTTGTTCTGATCTCAGCAGCTGCGTTAGTCAGGTTAGATCTTCAGACAGCCGGATACAGGAGATGGCAATCTTTTGGGATTCTTATTGTCATTTCCCTATTTGGCTTTTACTTGGGCGTAATCACGTATCAACTGAAATGAGGTATTGGAAGGTAGGGAAAGTAAAGAAGAAATTACTCCTTCATCTCTCCCTCAGTCGGATGGTGGTGGCACAATCCTAACTGTTCCTTCCGGTGTTATCATCACTTTCCCACCCAGCGCCTCAATACGACTAATAGCGATTTGTTGAGCTCGCTTGTCCGTTGTATTACTGAGAACCATTGCCCAAGAATTGACTTGAGCAAGTTTACTGTTGGGATTGCGTCTCAGGAACTCAGCTGTTTTACGAGAAAATCCAGCAACAGCCTTACTTTCTTCATCTGAATAAGTACTCGCCCATTCTGCTGCTTTCTCAAAAGATTGTCTGGCTGCGTTAGCATCTCCTAAAAACAACAGCTCATCAATACCTTTATAACGCCAAACGTAGTAAGATTTTGGTGGAGTTTGAGGAGACATTGACTTTAATCCTTTCTCCATCAAAGCCACTGATTTTTGGGGCATTGCTGCATACATAGAGATACTTGTAGAAAGACCAATGTATGCCTGTAAAAAACGCGGATCGCGATCGACAATAATTTTGAAATACTCTGGAGAAAGAGCATAGCTAGTCTTGGCTCGAGCTTCATCATCACCAAAGTATACTAAGAAGTTTAGAAAAGTCCAATTGGCAATTAAGTTATCAAAACCCAAAGCTGGAGTTTTTTGAAGGAGATTGAGTCGTAATTTTTCTAATTCTAATTCTTGCTGTAAAGCTTCTTTTGAAACCGGGTTGGTTTGGCTTGTCAGCAGATTGAGTTGAGAAACCTGTAGCACCCCAACAGCAAAAATACACCCAATGGCGACGAGAGATGCTCCTAGGGATTGACTGAAGCGTTGAGAAAATCGTGAAAGCATTTGAATTTGTTGTAATCGGAACGCCAAAATAAAGATTGAACAGAGGTGATCGCTAGTGTAAAAGATTGGGTAAGTTAGAGATAACTCTTGCTAGAAGCCCCAGTCGTTATCAAGCACTAAAGAGTAGCGATCGCTTTCCTACACACAGTCCTCAGCACCGATATGTCTCAGAATACATCTCCAAAACCTATTCAACGGATTCTCGTAATCTTGTCAGGCGTCGCGTTTGCTGGCTCTACGATCATAGGAATGGCCGAGCTATTCACTAACACCTCCCCTAAAAACCCAAATACTCCTACAACCGCCGCACAGTCAAAAGACCTGAAGCTAAAAGAGCAGGAACGGGGGTATGAGCTAGTCATCAAACGAGAGCCAAATAATCAATTAGCTCTTCAAGGGCTAGTTCAGACTAGACTCCAGATGAACGATCTACAGGGAGCTGTTGAACCAATGGAGAAACTCGTTAAGCTTAATCCAGACAATCCTCAGTATAAAGCATTGTTAGATGGGATAAAACAGCGAATCGGCCCAAGCAAGTAAGGTAGGCGATCGCTCTCAAGACCAATATAAAAGAAAGGGCAGACAGATGAGTCAAAGGTTAACTGAATCTAACATTGCCGAGTGTCAAGCTAAGTTCAACCTTACCTATCACGTTTCTTATGCTTACTTATGTGAACAACTCGTAGGATTTGAAGGTAAGAACGTTCTTGAAGTTGGAGGAAGCTTACCCAAAGACTTTGTTTTTGATTATCTCCATGTAAAATCTTGGTCAGCTATAGAAACACCTGATTATGAAGCTGCTCTTAAAGAAGTGGGAGGGCTGATACACGAAGGAACAATTATTCCTGAACTAAATGATTATTCTGACTTGGGCTTTCTCAATAGAAACTTAGGTGAATATAATTTCTTTTTAGCAAACATTGAAGATTTACCTTCTGAATACTATTCAAAATATGATTTAGTTTTTTCTTTGGCCGCTTTTGAACATATCCAGAAGTTTCCTTCTGCGCTAGAAAAAATGTTCTTGGCGTTGAAGCCAGGAGGTCAGCTTTTTTCAATGTTTTCCCCAATTTGGTCAGCCTTCGACGGACATCATTTACCCAAGATTACTGACAAACAAGGAAACTGTTTTGAGTTTAGTAACTCTCCCATCCCTCCTTGGGGACATTTACTGATGAGACCGCAGGAGTTGTGTCAGTATTTGTATCAGTTTACTGACAAAGAAACAGCCTATTTAATAATGTATTATGTCTATAACTCTCCTCATATTAATCGTTTTTTTACAGAAGATTATATAGAGTTTATAAAACAGAGTTCATTTCAAGTAAAAACTCTTGAATTAACTTTCAATAAATCGATTCAGAAAGAAACTCAACTGACTCTAGAAAAATTGCATCCTGGAAGAACTTATTTTACGAATAATGGGATTTTGGTTGTATTGGAAAAGCCAGAATCTGAAAGAATCAATTGCACGACTTCAGCTACAGAGGTTAAGTCAGTCACTAGCAATAAAGCTCCTGTGTCAGACACAGAGCCGATGCTAGCACAAGCTGTAGCTAAAGAATCGGTTATCCAGCAGGCGATCGCACAACTGAGCGCCAACAAGAACACCTCGGTGTTGAGTCTTTTAGACGAAGCCCAAAAAGTTTGGGATCAAGAACGATTTAGAGAAGCCGCAGAATTCTATAAAAATCTGCTGGAAGAAATCCCAGAACTAGCTTTGCTCGGTTTCAGCATCAACTTAGCTCATAGTATTATTTTATCTATAGATTGGAGTGAAGTTTCTAGAATTTTACCTTCAGAAATCAACTATTTAGAAACATCGGGATGGCTAAAATCTTTAAAGGCAGGTAAACCTTTAGACAATGAATCAAATCCTGTTCCTTGGTACACTTACCCAGCTATAGAATTTATTGAAAATAAATTAAAAAAAGATTATCGAGTATTTGAATTTGGGAGCGGTCACTCAACATTATGGTTTGCGGAAAGAACTCTACAGGTTGTTTCCGTTGAAAACAATCCTGAGTGGTTTGAAGATATTCAAGAAAAAATTCCAGATAATGTCGAGCTACATTTAATTGAGGATGAAAATGAATATGCTTCTAAAATTATAGAATATCCAGAAGAATGTTTTGATATCATAGTTATTGATGGAATTAATAGGAATAAATGTACTGAATATGCGATTAGTAAACTCAAGAAAAATGGTTTTATTATCTTTGACAATACGGACAACCAAGATTATGACGAAGGATTAGAAACTCTGTACAATGAGGGTTTCAAACATATTGAATTTTATGGTTTAGTTCCATCTTATACTTACAAAAATTGCACCTCATTATTTTTTAAAACTGATGACTTGCTGACCCCAAATAATCTACCTAGTAATAAGCAATCCTGTTTAGGACGATCAGGTTTTCAAATAACGAATTCTCAAGTAGAAACTGTAGATGAATTGGCAAATTTTGAGCAGTATCAGCCAGAGCAAATTAATCAAGGCGCGAGAACAATGGTTGCAGATTCTCTAGATCAGTATCAGTCAAACTCCTTCAACCAATCCTCCATAACTAACCTGGTTCAAGAGCGAGGACAACTTGCCTATCAGTTGCTCAATTTATCAGAAGAGCAACTCATAAGTGCTTACTTGGGCAACCTAGGTGAAGCACATAAAAAACTGATGAATAGTGGTATTAAAGACCAAAAATTAACCGAACATGAACAGGCATTTGTTAATGAACTATTAGAGAATAAAAGTGAAGGCACTGAGCTTCCAGCCTGGGAGTATTTGCCAGATGGTTGGAATACTAATGACTCTAGAATTAAGGGCTGGAATGTGCAAAATATATTGGATATCCGGAAGGCAAATTGGTCTTACTTTTTAGAATTAACTCAGAGTACGAATCCTGTAGCAGAAAACTATGGAACGCATAACACCTACATGGCCTATGCCTATGTGTTAGCTTTGGCGGCTCGAAAAAAAGATTGCATTTCTTTGCTCGACTGGGGGGGTGGTGTCGGGGATTATTACCTTATTAGTAAAGCTTTGTTGCCAGAAGTTAAAATCGACTATCACTGCAAAGAAGTTCCTCTCCTCTGCGAAGGGGGGCGAGAACTGTTGCCAGAGGCAACCTTTTACGAAAATGAGGAAGACTGCTTGAGACGAAGCTATGACTTAATATTGTCAAGCGGGTCATTGCAATATTGGGAAGACTGGAGGAAAGTCGCGCAACAGCTGGCTTCTGCTAGCAACTCTTACCTATACATTACCCGTCTGCCAGTTGTCCATCAAGTACCATCATTTGTAGTAGTTCAAAGACCCTATAGCTACGGATATCAAACTGAATACATGGGTTGGTTCCTGAACCGAGAAGAGTTTCTTAATTACATGATTGGTTTGGACATGGAGTTAGTACGAGAGTTTTTGATTGCAGAAAAATTTCCGGTACTAGGTGCACCGGAACCAGGAGAAGGTCGGGGGTTTCTCTTTCGTCCGCGAACAGGTGGTGATCAGGCATGATACCAAGTTGCAAAGCGATTATTCCTGTCCATCTCTACAGACACCCAGCTGATATGTCAGCGATTATGGAGATAGCCAGAGGGTATGGTTTGTATGTGATTGAAGACTGTGCACAGTCTCACGGTGCTGCCATTGAGGAACGCCATACCGCCACCTGGGGACACCTAGCCGCTTTTAGTTTCTACCCAACTAAAAATTTAGGGGCATTAGGCGACGGGGGCGCGGTAGTTACAGATGATCCAGAATTGGCTCAAAAAATGCGATCGCTACGGGAATACGGTTGGCGAGAGCGATATATCAGTGAAATTCCCGGCATGAATACCCGCCTAGATGAACTTCAGGCCGCCATTTTGCGGGTTAAACTGCAATACCTTGACCAGGAAAACACTCAGCGTCAGCAGGCGGCTAGTCTCTACAACGCTTTGCTGTCAACTACGCCCGAAATTTTGCCTCAACTTAAGGGTGATGTAACTCATGTCTATCATCAATATGTGGTGCGTCACCGACATCGAGATGAGATCAGAGCATTTCTCAAAGCCAATTCGATTGGAACATCGATTCACTACCCAGCGCCCGTTCACTTACAATCAGCCTATCAACGAAGAGTGGCGATCGCTAAAAGTGAGTTACACAATACTGAACAAATAAGTCGAGAGATATTTAGCCTGCCGATGCAGCCTCACCTCACCGATGAACAGGTTCGCCGAGTCAGTGAAATGATTGTTCTGTGGCACCAGCCGACTGCGGAGAGAGCCTAATGTACCACTTCTGTACTTACTTTGACCATCGTTACTTACCGAGAGGATTAGCGCTTTATCAATCGTTAAAGCAGTATTGCCCTTCCTTCCAGTTGTGGGTGTTGTGCCTGAACCAAGCTTGCTATGATGTTCTTTCCCAGTTAAATCTACCGGACATTAATTTAATTGCTCTTGAAGATTTTGAGCGAGGTGATGAGAAACTTCTCATAGCTAAGCAAAACCGGACATTAATTGAATACTACTTCACTTGCACCCCTTCATTACCGTTGTTTGTTCTGAACAAATGCCCGGAAGTAGACCTCATTACCTACCTAGATTCTGACCTATTTTTCTTTTCAACGCCTGAGCCAGTTTACCAAGAAATTGCTGACTCTTCGATCGCCATTATCGAGCATCGTTTCTCACCTGACCTTCGCGATCAGGAAAAATTTGGTATATACAATGTGGGCTGGCTTTCTTTCCGACGTGATGCCCATGGCTTAACCTGCCTAAAGTGGTGGCGCGATCGGTGTCTTGAATGGTGTTATGACCAACTGGAAACAGAACGATTTGCCGATCAAAAATATTTAGATGACTGGACAACTCGTTTTCAAAATTTAATCGTGCTGCAACATAAAGGTGCAAATCTAGCAGGATGGAACAGTGATAACTATAAAATTTATGCCAAAGAAAATAAAATTTGGGTTGATCAGCAGCCTCTGATTTTTTTTCATTTTCATGGTTTTAATCAGTTGAAGATGGGGACACACTATATCAACCCTGGCATTAATGTGAAGCGATATAGCGATGCCGTGATATTTCGAGAGATTTATGGTAAGTATATTCGGACACTGATAGATATCAAAAAACAAATCTCGCCGCTTTTACCAGAAGTGTCCCTTGAGAGTACGATTAGAAATGCAGTAGTTCTGGATTTACGCGGGACTAAAGAACTACAAACAGAAAGATGAGCGATTTGGCTCTAGGAGAGTTTTGCATGAGCGAGTGGCAGCTCCAAGCTCCTGTTTGCTTGATAATATTTAAGCGACCTGATACTACCGAAAAGGTATTTGAAGTAATTCGCCAAGTCAAGCCTACCAAGCTTCTAGTGATTGCTGATGGCCCTCGTGCTGAACGACTGGGCGAAGCTGAAAAATGTGCAGCTACTCGTGCAATTATTGACCGGGTTGATTGGAAATGTGAGGTTCTAAAAAATTACTCAGATGTCAATTTGGGTCTCAAGCGGCGCGTAACAAGTGGATTAGACTGGGTTTTTAACACAGTTGAAGAAGCAATTATCCTTGAAGATGACTGTTTGCCGCATCCGACATTTTTCAGATTCTGTGAAGAGTTACTCAATTTTTATCGCAATGATGAAAGAGTAATGTTAATTGCGGGCACTAACTTTCAATTTGGCCTGCAACGAACACAGTACAGTTACTATTTTTCTCGCTATATTGATTGCTGGGGATGGGCAACTTGGAAGCGGGCGTGGCAGCACTATGATTTTGAAATGAAATCCTTGCCAGAGATTCTGAATAACAACTGGCTTTTCGACATTTTACAAGATTCTCAAGAAGCTGAAGGGTGGGCAAGGATTTTTCAAGCTACTTATGAGGGACAGATTGATTCCTGGGCTTATCGATGGAAGTTTGCTTGCTGGCTTCAAAGTGGTTTAACAATCCTTCCGAATGTAAATTTAGTTTCCAATATTGGTTTTAACGCAGAAGCCGTTCACACAAAAGATAGTAGAAGTCCTTTTGCAAATACCGTTATAGAGGAAATGAATTTTCCTCTAAATCATCCCTCTTTTGTCATTCGTGACGCCCAAGCTGATGAATTTACTAAACAAGTGATGTTTGGTAGTAATTGGTCAGTGTTACGAGAGAAAATGGTTGAGTTTTGGGGAAATCTTTCTCAAAATGAGTTGGCAAGTCGATACATTAGGGGAACTATTTTAGGTCTGTTAAATACTGATATTAGAGAGGAAGATATGACGGATACTGAAAAAACTCTAGTAAATGAGTTAACAGCCAAAATAGTTCAAGCAGTTGATGACCCAAAGACTATCCAGTATCTTTTGGCAGCAATGCTGTATTTATATGCTCACCAACTGCCAGTGCTGTACGATCTTCCCTGTATTCCTGAATGGCTACTCAAGGATTATCTAAGATTCATGTTTACTCCGCCACGCCTGTTTAAGGAAATTGGCGAGGTAGAGCGCTATTCTCAGTACATGCAAAAGTGGGTCAATCACCTACATACTAATATATTCAGAGAGCCAAACTCAAAACTCTATCAGGAGGCAGCACTATCTTTTATTCAGAATGCTGACTTTAGATTCCTCCACTTTACTACAGCAAATCTCCGTGAACTTTTGGTTAAACGGGCGGAAATTATAGACATGGCTTTGCAACTTCTAGGGCAGCAAGTAGACTATGATTTTCCTGAAAGACTATCAGTGCGATCGCAAATTCGTTTGGGAATTCTCGTTACTAATTTAGAACCTCAACCGGAAAGCTTTGCAACACTCCCCATCTATAAGTATTTGAATAGAGATGAATTTGAAATTATTCTCTACTCTTTACATGGCAGTGGTCATCGTTTTGAACGATATTGTTCAGGTCACACGGATGCCGGAGTTCAACTTCCAGAAGACCTAGCTGGTAAAGTAAAGACTATTCGGGATGACGAACTAGATATACTTTTTATTGCCAGCAATGTGACAGCAGAAATTAATCCAATTGCCTTACTAGCTGTGCATCGGTTAGCACCTATACAGATGGTTAACCTTAACTCCCCAGCAACAACGGGTATGCGTCATGTGGATTATTACATCTCAGGACAACTAATTGAACGAGATGATAATGCTCAACAACATTACACCGAAACCTTAATTACTCTAAATGGTTCGGGTCTATGTTTGGATTTTGCCACTGAGGCTCAACGTCTTGCCACAATAAGTGTTAATCGAGAAGATTTAGACATCGATCGCAATGCTGTCGTGTTCATTTCTGGAGCTAATTTGTCAGAAATAACTCCAGAGGTGGAGGCAGCATGGGTAAAGGTAATGGCAAGTGTGCCTAACTCCAAGCTAGTACTCTACCCCTTTAATAACAACAGCCCATCCTCCCTTCCAATTGTTCAGTTTAAGAAGCGTTTAGTGGCTGCTCTTACTAGTCAAGGTTTAAGTGAGGAACAGTTAACTATTCTTGGCCCTCTACCGAATCGTGCTGATATTAAAGAATGTCTGAAACTAGCTGATATCTATTTAAATTCTTACTATAGCTCTGGTATAAACGCACTCATTGAGCCATTGGAAATTGGCTTACCGACAGTTGTGATGGAAGGAGACACGTCGCTGTCTCGGATCGGAGCATCACTTCTGCGAGAACTGCAAGTACCTGACTTAATTACTAATACAGAGAGTTCATACATTCAGCTAGCAGTAGCCCTTGGCACTAATCCTGAACTACGCAAACAGAAGAGTGAGCAGATCAAGCAAAACATGCAGGGCAACCCTCGCTTTCTAGACAGTCATGCTTACTCTGTTCAAATGGGGGTGATATTTCAGGATGTCTTTCTCAAGCATTTAGCAGATCCTCTTAGCAAGGACTTGAAGTTAAGAGACATCAACTTGATTATTTTTCCAGACTGGAACCAGTCAGAAGAGTCACTTAACCAAGATTTCTCAAATGTCCTTAAGGCGATCGCAACTCACCCCGATCGCATCCGCATCACCCTAGTCATAGATACCACTAACATTTCTGAAGCGGATGCAGAGCTAGCTATATCTGGTGTGATAATGAATCTGCTGATGGAAGAAGATTTAGATGTTGCTGATGGCCTAGAAATATCATTGATGGGAAACCTGAGTGAAATGCAAATGAAAGCTTTGTTGCCTCACATCCAAGGGCGAATTGTTTTGGAGAACGAAAATCAACAAGCACTCATCCAGCGAAAAGCCATAAATATTCCTTCTTGTCAACTAGACAGTTTTAACACTAAGCAATTTCTTCAGGATTAAGAACAACTTAAAAGTTATATAGCCAGGCCTTACGCTCGAGACACGACAAACGGGTAGGGGCGTATAGCTATAC
>DALYIW010000033.1:0-4573 GCA_031970155.1 Coleofasciculaceae cyanobacterium CTOTU46601
TTAGGTTTTGAATTGTACCGTGGGGCACACGGGAACAAGACTCTGTAATGAGTCGAAAGCTTGAGGACAGAACCACCTCTGGCAAGTGCGGGCAACTAAACTTGGTAAGTGGGCTGGATGATCCAAGAATCTTCGCCCTTCTAGGGCGGAGAGTGTCAAAGAGTATCAGCTGCACAGACGACCTTCGCGCTGTGGTTTGAGCCAATAAATTCGAGAGTGTGATCAGCAGACGCACTAGAAGCAGCATAGCGATAGAACAGAAGTCGATAGTTCTAATGTCCCTAAAAATCTCAGTGTCTGTTGTGATGGTGGCTCTTAAATACATGTGATTGTTTAAGCCTAGTGCTGTGAGGTACGTCACAAGAGAGCATGAGGAGCAACTTCATATATACATCTAGGGGCTTGACACCCTATGCAGGAAAAAGTTGTTAAGAATTGAATCAAAGCGCATCCGCTCTGACTCAGGAGAGTTATCTAAGAGGTAAGGAATTCCTCTGGAGATGATACTTATGATTGGAGTATTGCTATTCCTGTTTTTCTGCCTTGTTGGCTTGACGCTTTTATTTGAAGCTGTTTTTTATACGGAAGAGCAGCAATCGTAACAGCTTAGCTAGTTTGAAATACTTACAAGACTTACGCATAGACACCACATATAGTAGGGGTGAACGGCCGTTCACCCCTACAAATGACCCTTCAAAAGGAAATTTGCGTAAGTCCTGACTTAGTTAGGCTAATTAGAGGCGATCGCACCTCAGGGAAGCGATCCGAAGAAATCCCGCTCTTGGTTATCGCTTTTAACTCTATCAGTTACACAAAGCCTCGGCGTGGTGACGGATGTGGTCTTCGATAAAGGTGGCGATAAAGTAGTAACTGTGGTTATAGCCTTCCTGGAAGCGCAACGTCAGAGGCTGACTAGCCTTTTCACAAGCTTGTTGAAATACCTCAGGCAGCAACTGTTCCTTGAGAAATGGGTCAACTGTGCCTTGGTCGATGAGCATGGGACGATTATAGCCAGCCGTTAGCACCAGTTCGCTAGCATCGTAAGCACGCCAGTTTTCTTGATTAGAACCCAGGTAATTGGTAAATGCTTTGTGGCCCCAAGGGCAACGCATCGGTGCAGCGATGGGGGCAAAGGCTGAAACTGACTGATACTGCTTAGGGTTTCTCAAGGCACAAACTAGCGCCCCATGGCCACCCATCGAATGACCAAATATACCTTGTCGTTCAGGTTTAATAGGGAAATGTTCAGCTATCAAACCAGGCAATTCGCGGACGATATAGCTGTACATCCGATAGTGCGACACCCAAGGCTCAACAGTAGCATCGACGTAGAAGCCAGCACCAGTTCCAAAGTCCCAATCATCGTTTTCACCCTCAATGCCAGTATCACGAGGGCTGGTGTCCGGTGCAACGAGCATCAATCCATATTTAGCGGCAAATTGCTGCGCCCCGGCTTTCACCATGAAGTTCTCTTCCGTGCAGGTTAAACCAGCCAGAAAATAGAGAACCGGAACTGGCTGTGATTTGGCTTGGGGCGGCTGATAGACAGAAAATCGCATCTCTGCATTACAGGTTTCTGAGCGATGGCTGTAAAAGCCGACAGTACCGCCGAAGCTTCGATTCTCGGAAACCAGTTTAGGAGATGCAGACATAAATTTATTGATAGTGCTGAGCTTTGATGGCGGCGTTTGTGGTGTTGAATTTCCCTGATTTCATGGGAAGGAAAGTTATGATTTTGGCAGCTTTGCTCAATGATAAGCCATGTTGCGATCGCGAAGAGTTGCCCCACAATACATCAAACAAGTCAAATTAGTTGTCAAAAGCAGTGAGCCTTTTTTAACAGGGAGAGTGCCCTCAGCGGTTTACATCCCAAAAAGGCGATCGCACACTCACCAGTACCGAACACAGGAGAGGCGATCGCTTTTCACATCACTCTAACTGCTCTAGATCAATCCCCATTTTTCGTAACCGCTCGACCAACTGTTCGGCACGTTATAGAATATCTCCTGAGTGCTTTCAGGTGTCATACAAAAAACCTCAGGCAATGAGGAGGTATCTTTTCGTTATTGCCTGAGGCTGACAAACCTATTGAACACAGTAGGACACTATTGTTATACAGCGTAATACACAACGAGCCTTTAACACATTTTGGTAAAAAAGTTATATAGGCTGTGACCCCCAACTCCAACTTAACTTATGAATGAGGATTGAGGTCATTGGGAAGGATGAAGGAGGAAGGATGAAGGAGGATAGGGTAGAGGATTTTCCATAAGCTTTTTTTCATCCCTCATCCCTTATCCCTCATCCTTTCTTGGTCAGGAGTTAGTGGTGTTCTTGGGTTCAATTACTAGAACGTCAGAACACTGCGGATGGACTCGCCTTTGTGCATCAAGTCAAAGGCATCATTAACTTGCTCCACAGGCATGACATGGGTAATTAGATCATCAATGTTGATTTTGCCTTCCATGTACCAATCCACAATCTGAGGAACGTCTGTTCGTCCTCTTGCGCCACCGAAGGCTGAACCTATCCAAGCGCGCCCAGTCACTAGTTGAAACGGACGAGTACGAATTTCCTCACCCGCCCCCGCAACGCCGATAATCACGCTAACACCCCAACCTTTATGGCAGCATTCCAATGCTTGACGCATGACATTGACATTGCCGATGCACTCGAAGCTGTAATCCGCACCGCCATTGGTCAAGTCAATTAAGTAAGGAACTAAATCGCCTTCGACTTCCTTGGGATTAACAAAATCAGTCATGCCGAATTTTTCAGCAAGCGCTCTTTTTGCAGGATTGATGTCTACTCCTACAATTTGGCTTGCCCCAACCATTCGCGCCCCTTGGATGACGTTCAAACCAATGCCACCTAGTCCAAAAACTACGACTCTCGATCCCGGCTCAACTTTGGCAGTATAAATCACGGCACCAATGCCAGTGGTGACACCGCAGCCGATGTAGCAGACTTTATCGAATGGAGCATCTTCACGGATTTTTGCCACTGCGATTTCAGGCAGTACTGTGTAGTTGGCAAAGGTGGATGTCCCCATGTAGTGATGGAGCATTTGGCCATCTATTGAGAACCGACTGGTGCCATTGGGCATCACACCTCGTCCTTGGGTGGCGCGAATTGCCTGACAGAGATTTGTCTTGCGACTGAGGCAGTATTCACACTGACGGCATTCGGGAGTATAGAGGGGAATTACACGATCGCCTGGTTTGACGCTAGTCACTCCTTTACCCACTTCTACAACAACACCAGCGCCTTCGTGCCCCAAAATTGCTGGAAATAACCCCTCTGGATCTTTGCCGGAGAGGGTGTAGGCATCGGTATGACAAACTCCAGTGGCTTTAATTTCAATGAGAACCTCACCTGCTTTTGGTTCGTCTAGCTGAACCGTCTCAATGGTTAACGGCTTGCCTGCTTCATGGGCTACTGCTGCTTTGACGTCCATCATCCTCTCTTGTCGGGTTGCCTCTACAAACTGTTTTCAGTGTATAACGGGGTTTTCATTGTTGTTGTTCAACCGCCACATCACCTGGAACAATTGCAGCGCGATCGCACCATTGCGGCCTCTATTGAGTTCGTAGAACACGAGCAGAGGAGTATGTCAAAGTTGAGTATATAGATAGATCTCCCCATGAGGTGGGGAAATTGTTGGAATAGAAACTCATGGCAACCGAAACCATCGTTCTTTTATCAAGCAGAGAAATAGAAAAGATGCGCCGCGCAGGGCGTTTAGCCGCTGAACTCCTACACCACCTAGAACCGATGGTAAAGCCTGGAGTCAGCACTTTAGATCTTAATGACGAAGCTGAGCGCTGGACACAAGCTCATGGGGCAAAAAGCGCCCCTCTTGGCTACCACGGTTTTCCTAAGTCTATTTGCACCAGCATCAATGAGGTAGTCTGTCACGGTATTCCCCATGCCAAACAAGTACTTAAGGATGGCGATATTATCAACATTGATGTAACGCCGCTTTTAGAGGGTTACCACGGAGATACCTCTAAAACTTTCTTTGTGGGCACTCCTTCCCCAATCGCGAAAAAGCTAGTGGAGGTAACTGAGGAGTGTTTGAGAAGAGGAATCGCTGAAGTTAAGCCAAATGCAAGGATTGGTGACATTGGTGCCGCGATTCAGGAATACGCTGAAGCACATGGCTTTTCTGTGGTGCGGGACTTTGTAGGACACGGCGTTAGTAATATTTTCCATACTGCCCCCCAGGTTCCTCACTATGGTACGAGAGGAAAGGGTAAGCGTCTGCGCCCTGGTATGGTTTTTACGATTGAGCCGATGATTAACGAAGGTACTTGGGAAGTTGAGGTTCTTGCTGACAAGTGGACTGCCATAACAAAAGATGGAAAGCTTTCTGCTCAATTTGAGCATACAGTAGCAGTCACTCAGGACGGTGTGGAAATCCTGACTTTATTCGACCAGGAAACTCAGATTAAATCGGCTTAGTTGAAGAAGAGTTGAAAGGTTGAAACAGGGATGAGGGATGAGGGATGAGGGATGAGGGATGAGGGATGAGGGATGAGCGATGAGGGATGAGGGTTGAGTGATGAGGGAT
>DALYIW010000033.1:4710-43096 GCA_031970155.1 Coleofasciculaceae cyanobacterium CTOTU46601
CTATTAATTCTTCATCCTTCATCCTTCATCCTTTAGAGTGACTTACTCAATATCTATTGATGTTGGTGTTGAGCTGCTTCCCGTGGTAGCTGTTAAGGGCTTGCGGTACTCAGAATAAAGGCGATCGCGCCAGTCAAAAAATGTTGAATAAGCGCTATTATCAGCCAAGCCAGGAATGCCCTTCCCTTTGAGGTCTTCGGGCAAATCTAGATAAGGGCCTGCGGGAAACTTGAGTAGCATACTTAAGCCAGCTACTGCGAAATCCGCCAAACAAGGATAGTTGGTGACCAAATAAGGACGATCCAATAGTAAGAGACTGAGAGCTTCCAAGTCTTGCTTGAGGTCGTCTTTTGCCTCTTTTACGGCGTCTGAACCAAAACCGACACCAGTACCCAAAATGTCGAGTAGTTCTGGAGGTACGGCACCGACTATCGTTTTGAGAATATCAGGGGTTCCGCTTGGTAAGATGGATGTCCGGAAACCTTGATTTTGACTTAACGCCCCATACAGCACCTTTCGACTTTTAATGCCAATTGACGCATCTGCCCACTCTTCGATGAGCAAGCACACTCCCCGTTCTTTGGGGTCTACAGGAATCAGCGGCTTGTCTGGATACTGGCGATCCAAGTACATGGCGATCGCAGTAGAATCACTAATCACTGTACTGCCATCTTTGAGTACCGGCACCCGCCGTTGACCAGACAGTCGGAAGAGATCTAGCTGTCCTACTCCTGGTGTTACTTCAATCTTGCGATAAGCGAGGCCTTTGTAATCCAGGATAAGCCGCACCTTCTCAGAATATTGCGACATTTCAAATTGGTACAACTCCAGCATTTTGTATCTCCTCTTGGGTATAGAAACATTGTCAATCTAACGCTTTTTTAATTAAAGAAGACCTATAAATTGCTTATTCATGATGAAAAAATTGTCTCATAGTGGAAAATCCCCCATCTAGAAAGATGGGGGAGCCTGGCTAAGCAACAAATCAAACAGATGATTCAAAAAAAATCAGTTATGCAGCGCGTCGGGTCAATAAGCCCCACAAGAAGATAAGGATCATAGCACCAATAACCGCGAAGAGAATGCTAGGTAGGCTTATAGCTCCTGCCGCTGCTCCTGCAGCCCCTGGACTTCCCAATAAGGTATAGCCCAACCAACCACCAACTAAAGCACCCAAAATTCCTAAACCAATTGTTGCGAAAATTCCGCCACCTTGGTGACCTGGATAGATAGCTTTTGCGATCGCACCAGCAATCAGACCTAAAACAATCCAAGCGATAAGACTACCGATCATTTGATTTTCTCCCTAGTTGTTAAAGTGTTTTCTTGTTTGTAGCTATTAAAATGGGGCGTCTTTTAGAAACTTAGTAAGCACGTCGGGTAAGCAAGCCCCAAATGAAGATACAGAGCATGGCACCGAGAACCGCGAAGATGATGCCTGGTACAGTTAAAGCTCCTACTGAAGCGGCTGAAGCTCCCGCGCCTGGAAGCAGCATCTGTCCAAGATAGCCACCAACTACAGCACCGACAATACCTAGACCAATCGTTGCAAAAATACCGCCGCCTTGTGGACCTGGATAGAGTGCTTTTGCGATCGCGCCAGCAATTAAACCTAAAACAATCCAAGCGATAATACCGTACATTTGCTTTTCTCCCTCTTTAATTCAATAAATTAAGTTTCCTCTGTCTCTTTCTATGTTCAGAATATCAACTTGCACAAAAAGGTCACTCTATCAGAGGGCAGAATCAAAAGGTAGAGAACTGTTAAGCAATTTTTGGTTCTTTTCTTACTAAAGAGGCAGAGTTTTAAACAGGCTTTAAGCTTTATAAGTTTTTGTTGACTATCTTTAGTAGTGATGAGGCTTTGATGAGACAATAAGTTATGTTCTTTGCCATAAGGTCAAGATATATTAAGCTTCAGTCCAGCCATTCCTGTTCTAAGCAACCATGTAGAGTCGTCAGAGGTCTTGGAGGTATGGCTGGAGTGTGTTCTACGAGACTTGATGCAAGAGCGTGAGTTCGATAGGTTTTCCAGGTTGAGGGTCAATCACCTGGGTTGGTAGGGAGGCTTGAGCAAGTTGCGATCGCAATTCCTCCACGCTGCCGACAGTACGAAGCACAGAATTAATCAATCCCCCATATTCCACATCCCCACCTGCTGCTGTTGGCAAAAACACTTGGGGTTTTACCCATTGCGCTAGCTGCAATGCCGTTTCGTTGCCCTGGATAATTGGCCCAGCTAAAGGGAGTTCCAAGTTAACGACTGGACTAATTACTACATCCACAGGAGCATAATCTTTTATCTCCGAGGGGGGATAACCGTGGGGTTCGTAGTAGAGGGTTGTACTGCTGTCTAATTGTTTTAGAAGATAACTATTTTCTCTTTGTAGAGGTCCTATTGGCGCTCCCGGTAAAGCCCGGATTTCTACTTGATTGGCAAGGGTGAACGTTTGACCTGGGGTGAGGGTTGTTACTTGGGTATAGCCTAGCTGTTTTACTACTTGACGTGCACTGACTGAACTGACCACGGGAATTGTTTTGTCTAGTTGTTCTAGGGTGGGTTTATGGGTGTGGTCTTCTAAGCCTTGTGACAGCAAGATCAGGTCAATATGATCAGGCAGAGAGTCTATGGGTTGACGATCGCCTTTGAACAGCCAGGGGAGATTACCAAAGACTAAGGAACCCACTAACCAGGGGTCAATCAGGATGCGTTTTTGTCCTAGTTCGAGTAGCCAGCTATTGGCTCCAAAATATGTTATCTGCATGGGAGATTGAGCGTTGAGTCATTTTTGATAATTGTAAAGTTTATTGAAGAGGGGGAAGTTTAGGGATGAGGGATGTGGGATGAGGGATGTGGGATGTGGGATGAGGGATTAGGGATTAGGGATGGGGGATTAGGGATGGGGGATTAGGGGTGAGCATCCTGCCTGTCCTGCAACTGGTGCAAGATGTTAGTAGAGCAAAATTTGTTTCAGTTTTTACCAAATATGACCTCTACCGCATCTACTGCCACCGAAGCAAAAGCTTTTTCTGTCACCTATAACGACATTCAAGCAGCAGCTGAACGCCTTTCAGGTGTTGCTCACAAAACACCTGTTCTAACTTCCAAAACTGTTAACGAGCGCACAAATTCTCAAGTCTTCTTCAAGTGCGAAAACTTTCAACGTGCGGGTTCATTCAAGTTTCGAGGCGCATACAACGCCCTAGCACAGCTATCAGCCCAACAAAAACAGCAGGGTGTCCTTACCTTTTCTTCCGGCAATCATGCTCAAGGTATCGCTTTAGCTGGAAAGTTGCTGGGCATTCCTACCACAATAGTTATGCCCTACGATGCTCCAGAAGTTAAGCAAGTGGCGACTCGTGGCTATGGCGCTGAGGTAATTTTATATGAGCGCGCCGAAATGAAACGGGAAGACTTGGCACAGAAGTTGGCAAGCGATCGCCAACTTACCATCATTCCTCCCTACGATCATCCCCACATCATCGCCGGACAAGGTACAACAGCTAAAGAACTGATCGAAGAAGTTGGTCAGCTAGATATGCTGCTAGTTTGTTGTGGTGGTGGTGGGTTATTGTCAGGATGTGCAATTACAACCAAAACACTGTGTCCGAATTGCTGTGTCATTGGCGTAGAACCCACACAAGCCAATGATGCTACACGTTCCTTTTACACCAAGACGCTACAAACCGTTCATAATCCCGATACAATTGCTGACGGAGCTAGAACTCCGAGTTTAGGTAAACTAACTTTCCCCCTGGTGCTGCATTACGTGGATGACATGGTAACTGTGTCGGAAGACGCCATTGTAAACACCATGTTTTTCTTATGGGAACGCCTCAAAATTGTTGTCGAACCCACAGGTGTTTTAGCAGCAACCTCCTTACTTGAAGGAGTTGTTAGAATGCCCGAAGCTCGAATTGGCGTTGTTATTACTGGGGGTAATGTAGACCTAAAACAAATATCTCAATTGTTCACTTAGGTGCTATACGTGAACTTTTCGGTTTGCGATCGACAAGCAAGCACCCGCATTCACCCTACAGACTTCACAAAGCAGTCATTACTTTGACTAGTTCACTTGATAAATCAGTAGAAGATTTATCGGCTTTTTTAAACAAAACACCTGCCAAAAAGTAAATTTGCTCTGAATAAAAGGCCTTTTGTTTTTTTTGCAGTTCTTTTATGGTGTTTTTAACTTTCGGCTCAGAACTGTAGTAACCAAAAGGCAGAGGTACAACTACAAAGTCAGCTATGTAGTAACCTTTTTCTCTGGCATGATTGATGGTACCTTCTGGGTCAGAGAAACTAGATATCATCAGTAAAACATTTTCATAATCTAGCGACAAAAGCTGTTTTGTAAGTGTAGAACCATCGTTGCCTCCTCGTAGGGCTGGCAAATAGATATCATCATCAGGTGCTGGAAGATATGGAGGGTTTGATACAAGATACTCAGCCTCAGCTTTAGAAGCATCAAAGAATGATTGATTATGGATTACATATTTATCACATAAGTTATATTCTTCAATGATTAAATTTGCGGATTTACAGGCTGAATTGTTGAGTTCAAAGCCATGTATTAAACCATGAAACCGGGTTCTAAGTAAGGCATTAATAACAGGACTGCCATCTCCTGAACCAAACTCAATCAAAGATTCAGAATTTCTACATCCATTGAGAACTAATGTCTCTAGACAATGAGAGTAAAACTTAGATTCTTCAGGGCAAAAAAATATGTCTTTCATGAAACTAAACCTAAACCTGTTCAAAAGTGACAGAGATTGAAGCTTTGAGAGTTTTGAGGGTTGAGTGTTGAGTGTTGAATAAAAAAATATTCATACATTCAAAACTCATAATTCATAACTGAGTTTAACGGTAAGTAAGAATCAGCTCAGAATTGACATCGTAGGGCACGATAATATCGTTCCCCTACAGAAAATTGTGTTGAATCCTATTGGGTATTGATAGAAAACGATCGCTACATATCGACTCCCCCCCCTGTTAAGGAGGGAGTAAGAAATAGGGGGAGCAAGAATCTGATGGGTTGCAGGAAAACAGCAAAAGAGGATGATGCGATCGCTCCAGCCAATATTGCTCTCAAAAGCGAAGCGAACATCGCTCGGTCAATGCACAAGATGCTTAAAAAGTCAAGTTTTGATAGATAACCCTCTAGAGTTATCGCGCTTCTACGGTTTCTCTTGCTGCATCTGGACTTACGCAAATTTCTAATTACGAACCGCCATTTGTAGGGGCGAACGGCCGTTCGCCCCTACCATAGGTGGTATCCATGGGTAAATCTTGTGCATCAAACCTGGATAACGAAATCTGTTCTGCTTCACGTACTGCTTTCACTACAGCAGCAGCAGCGCGATCGCCCATTGACTTCTCTTGGTCATATCCCAGCACAATTTCCCAAGCTTCATTAGGATACCGCTCGGCTAGTGGCAAAGCCACATCATCCATCATCCAGCGCCCATGTCGTTCGTCTTCCTTAATATGTAACTCCCAATAACCCATGGCTGCATGTGAGAGTTCCAACCGTTTGGCTGCTGCTAGATAATTCCGATAAGCGGCAGGTCCTGCCACTTCAAAATATGCCAAGCCACCGTTGTAGCGTAAGAAATGACGTTTGCATTCAGTCAACAGAAAGTTATGGTTGATGCTAGCTAGCACTTCCCAAGGTACTAAATCGAAGTAGGCTTCGGGTTCTGTTTGCATTCCCAACTCGGCAAGCATCTGGGCAAAGAATGTAGAGTGCTTGCGAGAAAGACGACCGTTACCGTACTCTTCAATCAACACTCGTGTCAGTGTACATTGCACTTCATTCGCGGCACCACCCAAGATGCGAGAGAGTCGGCTGGCTTCGATTAATCCATCGAAAGATGCGATCGCCAATAAATGACGGTAACCTACCTCACTCATCTGTTCCCGCAGATACCGACTATCATCTGACAACGGTGGATCAAGATCAGCCGCCGCCCGATCAATCAGCGCTTGTTTGACATCCAGTTGTTGAAGTGCCGCTACGTCAAATTGTGAGAGTTCCCATTGCTGCCAAGGTGCCTCTATGCGATCGCGTACTGTTCGTAAGTAAAGCGATCGCTCATTGGTATAGTGCCGCAAATCATCGTACCAAAATAACTTGAGCCGATTGATACGATAAAGAATGCGCTGGAGAAAGCGATGTGCTGCATCATCACCAGACTCGTGTTCGTATGCATCTATTAGTGCTGTTGCTAGCACTTTTTCAAAGTTACTGATAAGTGATGGCTGTGCCTCAATTTTTTGGTCGAGTTCCTCCATTTCAAGCAGTTTTGTAAATTCCTGCTCAGCCTCTTCGTAGTTTGTTACTGTTAGTTGAACCCTCGGCATACTAGTTGCTTGAAAAATAGCATTTTGGAGCATAACTGTGTTGCTCTGCATGTAATTGTTGTTCTTGTTTAATTGATGAAAAATCATTAACTAATCCCACGTCCTTTAGTCGTGAGATTTCGGGTTATTTGTTGTTTGTTATTTGTTGTTTGTTGGCAAGTATTCTTTACAAACAACTAACAACCAACTACCAACAACCAACTACCAACAACCAATAACCAAGCGACGGACAGAAGAACTCTTCCTCCCTTGAAGGAATGAGTGCGAGTCCTCGCCGCTTTGTGTGATTCTTCCTCACTTTCAGAAATTCTATGGCGTTTGCTCTTGTAGAAGAGCGTAGCCTTTTGGCAGTAAGGCAGCTTTTACACTGTAGTTATGTTTCACAATGTAAAACGGTTACTTATTAGACTCGTCTACCTGAAGACATATGTTATTTGTTTCTTGTGTCTGTACTTTTGAATACAAAAAAATATCAAATGTAGCATGATAGGTATTTATAGGGTTTGGGTGTTGATAAAACAGGAGAAGAATCCTCCGGTGGATTGAGGAGTTTATTTACTAAAAGCGCAAAACTATAAGTTTAAGATAAAAAATTGTTTCGGGCTTGGCGCGTACTTAGTCGTGTCTTGCTAAAGGAGGAAAATATGGTTAAGGAGCAACACAAGCATGGTGTCGGTATTCTAACGACGCGTCAAGATGCTGAATCTGCACT
Organism: Coleofasciculaceae cyanobacterium CTOTU46601; assembly: GCA_031970155.1. Classification (GTDB taxonomy): domain Bacteria; phylum Cyanobacteriota; class Cyanobacteriia; order Cyanobacteriales; family Coleofasciculaceae; genus DALYIW01. The sequence goes on from DALYIW010000033.1 coordinate 11,790, forward strand.
TAATGAACTTAGAGATTCTGGCTTTTCTCTAGAAAAAGTGGGAGTGATGACCAAAGACTCGGATTGTGATGGCCAAGTGGGCAACTCTCAGCGTAGCGATCGCCTAGCCGCTCAAGCTCAACGAGGGGCGACAACGGGTGCCGTAACAGGCACGGGACGAAAAGGACGCAGCAGCTTAGGTTTATTGGTTGGTTTTGGTACTTTAGCAATTGCTGGAGTAGGAACGGCGATCGAAGCAGGCAGTGGAAGAACCTCTCTAGCTACTATTTTGGGTGGCAAAGCGATTGGAGGCTTTGATGATAGTTGGGTAGGAGCATTGGCTGGGTTAGGCATCCCTGAAGAACGAACCCATGCTTATACTGAGCGTGTGTGCCGAGGTGATTACTTAGTGATGGTACAGGGCAACGATCAAGAACTGGCTAATGCTGAATCTATATTGAGGAAGCGGGGGATTCAGGATTGGGAAATTTTTAATGCGCCTCACACTGATGGCGATCGCACTGATCGTACTCCTGTTAAGGAAAGCGATCGCACCGATGATGTCACTATTGAGGCAAATGAACGTCAGATTAGCACCGAGAACCTGCACTCACAGTCCCATATCGAAGTTTAAGAACTGATCGATGCGTCTTTGGATACCGAGTTTAAATGCGATCGCTCTGCTATAAAGGTCTCTCGACTTTAAACTCTATACAGGACTGAGGCTCGATACACGACATAGACACAATTAAACTTAAAACTTACAGAGGTCGAGAAGTCGGGTTTCACAGAAGAAACCCGACTTCTGGGTGTGAGGTATCCAACAGAGATTTTCGATGAAAAAATTCACAACTGTATTGCGCGTGCGCTACCACGAGATGGACGCCTTAGGGCACGTCAACAACGCCGTGTACCAACATTACTTAGAGCAAGCCGCTGTAGAACACTCAGAACATCTCGGCTTGAGTGTGCAGCGTTGCCAAGAACTAGGTGGTATCTTTGTCATGCGTAAAATCGAGATTGAATACCTCCGCCCAGCAGTTGCTGGCGACACGTTGGAAGTACTCACCTGGCTGCAAACAATGCGGGGACCTCGTGGAATTCGTCGTTACGAAATCCGGAAAAAAGGGGATGATCAGTTGCTGGTAACTGCAGAGGCTTTGTGGGTTTGGGTGGACACTCATACAATGCGCCCAAGAGCAATTCCCCCTCAGATACTTGACGCTTTTGAGCAAGTTAACAGTAATCAGACACTGAGTAATAATCTGTAACTTGAAATACATCTTGAATGTATCTTCAGGTAGAAGGTATTGCGATCGCCTAACCCTTAGGATCTCTTCGAGCGCAGTTTTGATGCTTGAAGCTCAAAACTAGCGTTTGCCATCATTTGTTCTGAATTAATTGCAACCGTCCTACGAAAAAAAGGAGATTGACATGCAACATATTTTTTCAGCTATTGGACAAGCTTTTGCTAAGCGTATTTTGATTTTTGGTCTAATGAGTTTGCTGAGCCTCTCCGGTCTATTTACTATTACTAATCAACCAGCTTTAGCAGCAACATCATCACAGCCCGAAGAAACAATCGACCCTGTTTATAATCTTAATAAATCAGCAGGGGTTCAAGAAGAAGATCGAGAAACAGCTTACGAGAAAACAGCAGAGACAGTAGAAAATCCCAAAAAAGGTTTAGAAAAGATTTACGAGCAAGATTTGAAGGCTTACAAAAAAGAAAATCCCAGCCAGAGCAGCGTAGTTGAAGGAGCGAAAAATCTAGTTGATAAGGTCACTGGGAAAGTAGAAGATTAAGCATTACAGTGGTTCTCAATTGAGTCCATTACGAGTAGTTGGTAGGGGCACGATACTATCGTGCCCTAAAGGTGTAGTCATAGTCAGCCAATGACGGTACTCAACAGCCCAATAGGTGGCATCTGGATTTATCAGATTCCTGCTCCAGCTATTAATGTTTTTCAATAAGCTAGCTTTTGGTTAAACCCACACGCTCAAGTTTTTAAGACTTACGCAGGTAGGGTGGGCATTGTCCACCCTACTTTTTATCTACTATCTTTCTGCTACTCCCAATTCCCTACTCCCTACTCCCTACTCCCTACTCCCTTCTTTGAAATCTGTTGTCAATCACCCAATCGGGTGAACTAGTTGGATGAAGTACGTCAGTGAGTAACCATCGTATTCTGAGGGAACTGAAAACTTAAACGGTTATTGGTTGTTTGTTGTTTGTTGTTTGTTAGAGAGCCAAGAACCTATCCCATATGGACTAAGGGTTTTGGGTTTTTAATTACAATGTAATACAAATTTGTAGTATAATAAAAAAATAGCGAATAGCTCACAGCTCAAAACTTATGAGACTTGCATCTAGAAGCCAAATCACTGAACCAATGGCTTTAAAGGTATACGACCTCTGGAAAACCTATGGTTCCAGGCAGGTGGTTCAAGGCGTTAACTTCACCCTCCATCCAGGAGAAATTCTCGGTCTCTTAGGTCCAAATGGTGCTGGGAAAACAACAACCATAGGAATGATGTATGGAGCAGTTGTTCCCAGTCGAGGCTTTGTCCAACTCGGACAAAATCAGCTGCAAACACAGGGAGGAAAATCCCGCGCTTCTATGGGGATTGTGACTCAAGAAGATAATCTCGACTCGGACTTTACTGTGTTTGAGAACTTGATTCACTTTGCCCATCACTACCGCATCACAGGCAAAGAAGCACGCCATCGGGCTGGTGAATTACTCGCCCAAGTGGCACTGCAAGATTATGCCAATAATCGGGTGGATGAACTTTCTGGTGGTATGAAGCGGCGTCTAGTTTTAGCACGCGCTTTAATTAATAAGCCTCAAGTAGTGTTTCTGGATGAGCCAACAACTGGACTTGATCCAGATGCGCGGCAGGATTTTTGGAAGTTGGTTAGCCAGCTGAAGCAAGGGGGTTGTGGAGTGTTGTTGACTACTCACTACATGGATGAAGCGCAACGATTGTGCGATCGCCTGATCTTACTCCAGCATGGCAAAATGATTGACGAAGGTACTCCAGATGAACTCATTGAGCGCACCGTCGGTCGAGAAGCGGTAGAAATTGAGGGACTCTCTGAACAAACCCTCCAACAGCTGGCTCATCAAGCAGGAACTTGGTATCGACCCTTCGGCAGCAGCTATCTAATCGGATTACCGATAGACAATCCGCAGCCACTATGGGAACAGCTGAGTGCTACTGCATCCCGAAGACTGACGCGCCGCCGCACCAATTTAGAAGATGTGTTCTTGCGACTTACAGGAACATCGCTTGAATAGTTGTTTGTTGTTTGTTGTTTGTTATTTGTTATTTGGCTTGCCCTGAGCTTGGTCGTTGGGTTGTTTGTTGGAGAGCCAATAACTAACAACCAATAATCAACAACCAATAATCAACAACCAACAACCAATAACTAACAACCAACAACCAACAACCAACAACCAACAACTAATAACCAATGAAAGGTATTTCAGTAACACCTTGGGGAGTTTACTCCGTCTGGCATCGTCATGCCAAGGTTTATCAAAAAACCTGGTTAGTTAATAGTCTGCCCCCGCTTTCAGAACCTCTAATTAGTCTTTTTGCCTTTGGGTATGGTCTGACTCCTTTGGTGGGAGATGTTCTATACAGTGGTCAAACTATCCCCTATTTAAAATTTCTGGCTCCTGGGATGATGGCAAGTGGAGTACTGTTTCAGTCATTTTTTGAAGGGGCTTACGGTAGTTTCTTCCGCTTGAACTATCAAAAAACTTGGCAAGCCTTGCTAACAGCGCCCTTGAGTTTCACGGAAGTGTTCTTGGGAGATTGGCTGTGGGCGACGACGAAAGGGGTACTGGCTGGTTTTCTGACCAGTATCGTTGCAGTTATCTGGGGATTGTACTCTGTCGGGCACTTGCTGATATTTTTGCCAGTAATTATCTTGGGCAGCATGTTATTCGGCGTCATGGGAATGCTGATGGCGGGAACTGTGCGTACCATCGATCAAATTAATGTGCCGATTTTCTTGTTCATCATTCCGATGTTCACCCTCGGCGGCACTTACTTTCCTCGTAGTACGTTACCGCCATTGCTAGGTCAGATAACAGGTTGGTTGCCCCTATCGTCGGTCGTTGATTTGTTGCGATCGCCTTTGGGGCTACCTTCGTTCTGGTTCTTAGAGTTAATGTGGATACTGCTATGGATTAGTGTCTGTTGCGTGTTGGCCTGGCGACAAATATATCCTCTATTGTTCCGTTAGACTACGGTTGTTTGTTATTGGTGACTTGTATTTTTTTACAAACAACAAACAACCAACAACAAACAACCAACAAAATTTCTGTCAGTTAAGCCTTTTCACTTAAGACTTTCTCGAAAGCCCGTTCGTACTCACTGGTCATTGTACTAACGCTAAAACGGTTTAAAACATAGTCTCGACAGGTCAGTCGGTCTAATTTCATTGCCTCTGGCACCGCTTCAATCATTTGTTCAATTGTGTTGCAGACAAACCCCGTCTTCTCATGAGCAATCACCTCAGGGACAGAACCCAATGCCATCCCAACTACTGGTGTCCCTGTTGCCATGGATTCAATCATCACTAGACCAAATGGTTCTCGCCAAGTAATCGGGAACAAAGTCACCGTAGCATTACTAAGTAGCTGTACTTTCTCTTCGTGGGAAACTTCACCTAGATATTCAATTTGTTCCCCATCAATGAGAGGCTTTAGCTGCTCGTTATAATAAGTGCGGTCTACTGAATCAACCTTACCGGCCATTTTCAGAGGCAAGCCCGTAGCACGGGCAATTTTAATCGCTCCTTCAGGGCCTTTTTCTGGCGAGAGGCGTCCCACAAAGGCGAGATAAGGCGGTTGAGTCGGCTTTTCTTGGAAAGGATAAGCGTCTGGTTCAATTCCGTTGTAGACCGTGTGAATGTAGTTGAGTCCTAATCGGGGTTCCCGTTGAGCCTCGCTGATGCTGGTATAGGGTTGCGAGGCAAATTGCCGGAACATTTTCTCGTTATCTGGCGTGAAAATTCCGTGGGTTGTGTGTACAGTCGGTGTTTTTACAAAAACACTATAAGGCAGAGCAGCACAGCCAATGTGGGAGTGAATAATATCGAAATCATGTGCTTGTTGATACAGCTGAGAGAGCATCATTTGCTCATAAAGATTTGGCTCTTTAACCTTGTCATCTAATCTCAAAGCACGGTCATGCACTGCTTTTAAGTTCGCCTTTGTAATGGAGTCGCCAGAGGCAAACAAGGTCACTTCATGACCGCGCCGAACTAATTCATCGGATAATAAACTTACAATTAGTTCAATTCCACCATAGCGGAAGGGAGGAACACGTTCCCAAAGAGGAGCAATTTGAGCGATTCTCATAGTAAATCTATACGGCAGATGTAGGTTAGGTTAGAATCCGTTGAAATTCAACGATAGAGTTTCTTGACTGATGTCAAAAAAGCAAGTTTGACTTGTTCTGTCTTGAAAATAGGGAGTAGTGAGTCGGGAGTCGGGAGTAGGAGAAGAGAAATTTTCATTCTTTCTTTGTGAGCTTCCGCTCATGGTGTCTAGCTAGAAGATTGTCTGTCAAAAAAGTTACAGTTTGGTATCGATACTCTTGATGTGGCGTGAGTTCATCCTATCTCTGTAGGAATTACTCCAATCAATTTTGAGTAACAAAAATGCTTGAATATATTTGGGTGCATCCCACATTTGCAAGCATATATTTTAAGTAAGCTTGTCAATCTCATTCCGCGTTTACCTCAGGGAATACTATTGCACCCATTGGGATGCACCCGTGTAATTAAGCTGTGTTTCATTCAGTAATTTGTTTGAGGATTAGCCCGAACCAGGGTTTAGCTTTTGCATCAATTTAGCAGCGAAGCCACTTAAATCTAAAAACATGGCATTTGTTTATTGAAAAAAAGCGACTGTATGCTAATGTATTACGTTTCTCTAGAAACATACCACAATCGGTCACTATAGTCACCTGTCTTGAAAATAGGGAGTCGGGAGTCGGGAGTCGGGAGTCGGGGAAGAAAGATTTTCATTTCGCCAGTTGTGAGCGTAGCTCATGGTGCCTAATCTGCAAATCAAGAGTAGGGAGTAGGGAGTGGGTAGAGAAGACAAAAACCTACTCACTGCTCGCCATGAATACTCACATAATGTTTTCTTTGTCAATATACACAGGGAATTTTTTGGGCAACTATCTACTGAAAGACTATCAGTGGCAGCAAAAAGCTCAAGCCGTGGAAATGGAGCTTTGTGAGGAGGCTGTTTAGAACGTAGATATAGTAAAGAGGATATAGTACGGCTGTTCCGGTTAATTAGGCACATTAGCTGAAAACAACCCCCGATGAATGAGGAAAATTCTACTGAGGAAAACTGAAGCCATTATTCTGACTCGAGAGACTCCTAAATTCTTTTTTGGTATATCCAAGCCCTGTTGTTGATGGATTAACTATTTTTGCAACACCAACGATTGAATACTATGAGATTTATCAGCCCCAAAACCGATTTTGCTTTTAAGAAAATCTTCGGATCTACCGATAGCAAGGACATTCTTATTAGCTTTTTGAATGCCATCCTATATGGAGGGCAATCTACTATCAAAGACTTAGAGATTATCGACCCTTATTCAGCTTCTAGAGTTACAGGGCTTAAGGAGACATTCCTAGACGTAAAAGCCAAGATTACCGGAAACAAAACTGTGATTATCGAAATGCAAGTGTTGAATGTAGCTGCTTTTGATAAACGAGTTTTGTACAATGCCGCTAAAACCTATGCAACGCAACTCAAATCGGGAGAAGGCTATTTTAAGTTAAAACCTGTAATTGCTTTGACTATTACAGATTTTGAAATGTTTGAAAATCAACAGCGAGTTATTTCACATTTTGTCTTTAAAGAGAATGAGGATTTATTTGACTATCCAAATCATGAGTTAGAGTTATTTTTTGTTGAATTACCAAAATTTAATAAGGAGTTAGATGATTTAGAGACTCTTACTGAAAAATGGATTTATTTTATGAAAAACACAAACCAATTGGAGACTGTACCAGAAACTATGGAGACAGTACCGGAAATAGGTAAAGCTTTGAGAATTGCCAATCAAGCTAACTTGAGTCTTGAGGAATTGGAAGATTTAGAGAAGCGCGAGATGTTTCTTGAAGACCAGCGGGGTGCAATTATTAAAGGTAGACAGGAAGGCATAGAGGAAGGTAGACAGCAAGGCATACAGGAAGGCAGACAGGAAGGTAGACAGCAAGGCATACAGGAAGGCATAAAAGAAGGAAAACTAGAATTAATTGCTCGTCTTTTAGAGCGTCGTGTGGGTGAAATTGCGCCTGATATCCAGAGCGCTATCCGTCGATTATCTATTGAGCAATTAGAGAATTTAGGAGAAGCGGTGTTAGATTTTACAAGTACTTCAGATTTGACGGATTGGTTGCAAGGTCAGAATAATCTTACGGATAATTTCAAGGATTGAATGTCACTTATATACAGCTGCAAGGCTAAACAAAAGAATATATGGCAGTTCCCTCGTATAGCATCCAACAACTCTACAGCTTGCCATCTGGGTTTGACACACTTAAATAGGGAAGTTGTAGAGAAAAAAGCTAGGCACTACATGAATAATTCTCAAAATAACCAACGGGGCGGCAAGAGCGCATTGGGAAGCTTTAGTCTTCTAGCCCTATTTAAAACCGGAGGTCATTGGAAAGTAAAGCTCAGAATTCTGGCTACTACAACAGTACTAACTGTAATTTGGCCAGGAGCCTGGGCTTTCGGACAGAGCGACCCCTACAAAATCTGGATGTTAGCTGAGATTGCTGGTCAGTATGCCGAGGTAGGACAAAAGGATAAAGCCGCAGAACTCCTAGCTCAAGCCCTACCCCTAGTTCAAGACATTTCCGACGACTGCAACAAACCAAAACCTATAGCAGCAATTGCTCGTCAGTATGCCGCCGCAGGACAGGAAGCCAAAAGTTCGCAGCTCCTAGCACAAGCGATTCAGATGGCTAAGACAGCAAAAGGCTGTTCGAGCAACGACGATGTACTGGAAAACCTGGGAGACATTGCTGAGTGGTATTGGGAAAACCAACAATATGACCAAGCTCTCCAGATCCTTAGAGAATTAGACGATGACACAATGAAAGCGGTTGCCCTAGCATACTACGCTCCCAAGCTAGCAGAAGTGGGACGAGCCAACCAGGCAACTGCGGTTCTAGCCGAGGCTCTTCAGATCGCGCAAACCATCGACAAGACCGCCTCAAAAGCCGTTGCCTTGTCTCGGATCGCTGACCACACTATTAAGCTAGGACACAATGCTCAAGCCGTTAAGGTTCTGGATCAGTTGCTTCAGACCGCTCAAAATGTGAACGATGACTTCTACGTCAGCAGGTTGGTAGACATCGCTGGCAAGTATATACAAGTCGGAAAAAAGACCCAAGCTATCAAGGTTCTATCCCAAGCCCTGTCCAACGCTCAAACTATCGAAAATTCTTTTTTTAAAATCTACTTAGCTCAAATCGCCGTGCAGTATGCAAAAGCCGGACAGTTAGACCAGGCTCTCCAAGTCGTCCAAACCCTGGACAATACTAACTCCAAAGTTCATGCGTTAGTTGAAATCGCTGGTGAGTATGTGGGAGAAAACCAGAAGGTGAAAGCGAATGAGCTATTGTCCCAAGCCCTTGAGCTCTCGCAAACCCTCAACGATTCTGCTAACAAAGCTGGTGCGTTGAGTAGAATCGCTCGTCATTACGCAGAAGCTGGACAACTTGACCAAGCTCTCCAAATCGTCAAAACAATAAGTGATGCTGAGCAGAAAGCTAGTGTATTAAATGTAATCTCTGATCATTACGTGCAAACCGGACAACTTGAGCAGGCGATAAGGGTTGCCCAAACCATTGACAACAATACTCGATACAAAGTCATTGCGTTACTTCAAGTCGCCGATCGCTATGCAGAAGCCGGAAAACTTGAGCAAGCCATAAGGGTCACCCAAACCATTGAGGGTAATGTTTTCAACAAAGTCAGTGCGTTATCTCGAATCGCTAGTTATTACCTAAAAGCCAAACAAATTGACCAGGCTCTTCAGACTGCTCAAGCCATCGAGGCTCTCTCTGTTGAGCACAACAACACAGACTCGATATTGCTTCAGATAGTTGGCGAGTATGCAAAAGTAGGACAGTTTGACCAAGCGCTTCAGGTGACTCAAACCATTAAGGGCAAACCCAACCAAGTCAAAGCCCTGAGTGCGATCGCTGGTCAATATGCAGCAAGGTCACAAAAGGAAAAAGCCTCTGAGATTCTCAACCAAGCTGTTCAAATCGTTCAGGCAAGGCAGCCAGTACAGTAGCCGCGAATGCACTATCCCAACCGACTATGCCCTGAATTGGTGTGTTACAAAGAGTTGATCAATTACAGATAGGCGATCGCACTTTCCCCCATCCCATCACAGGCGTTAGCGAAGCAGGCCGCTCTTGCTTATCGCTCACTCCTCCTCTTGACGCTGTTCTCCCCCCTGCAAAAAGTCACCCAGATAGAGCCTGACAAACTCCTGAGCCGCAGCAGGATTAAGTTTCTGAAGCGCTTGGGCAATCTCTACGATGGTGTCGCCTGTGGGGTCTGTAAGTTCGTGAACCCAACGGTAAATCACAGAGCGTCTAACTTCTAGAGCTACTGCCACTTTATTTTGACTAATGCCGTAAATCTGTAAGACCTGCTTGAGGGCTTTGCCTGCTCTTCCCATAACTGCGACGTTCACTTTTGGTCTGAGGTCTGTTCTCCATCCTGAAGGACATCACCCAGATATAGCCTGACAAACTCCTGAGCCGCAGCAGGTTCAATTCTCTGGAGCGCTTTCACCATATCTCTAACCGTCTCTGCTGTTGGATCTCTAATTTCATGAACCCAACGGTAAACACTGCCACGTTCGACCCCTAGAGCAACGGCTAATTTGTTCTGGCTAATCCCGTAGGTTTCCAACACCAGCTTGAGACTTGCGCCTGCTTTTCCCATGCCTGTGATCGCTTACTCCTCCTCTTGACGCTGTTCTCCACCCTGCATAAAGTCACCTAGATATAGCCTGACAAACTCCTGGGCGGCCGCAGGATTAAGTCTCTGAAGCGCTTTGGCAATCTCTGCAATGGTGTCGCCTGTGGGGTCTGTCAGTTCGTGAAACCAGCGATAGACGACAGAAGCTCTAACTCCTAAAGCTACTGCTAGTTTGTTTTGGCTAATGCCGTAAATCTGTAAGACCTGCTTGAGGGCTTTGCCTGCTCTTCCCATGCCCCTAATCGTGTCAGAGGATTAGGAGCTAGTAAATAACTACATTTATATAGTTATCAGCTAAGATTGAATCACTATATTTATGTAGTGACTCCAAAATTAGAAACCAGGTACATCTTAATGGACAAAAGCTTTCTGACCGATGCCACTGAAACCCCTACGCTTCATATCTCCAGCGCAACCACCACTGCTCCAGCCCCAAGCCGCGAATCCGTCAAAGTCTTGCTGATTGGTTCTCCCAGAGGAGTCAACAACATGATTCAAACCCTGTACCGTCTGAAGTTTGCCGAAGTAACCGAGTGGAGTCCGTTGCAACCGACAGCCAAACCAGGAGAAGTCATCAGCATCCTCATCCGCCAGTTCTCCATCCGCTAATCGTGGCGAATACGTATGGGCGAAGCGGTCGCTGGCTTCGCCTCCTTAGCAATCTATCCACAAAGTTAAAAGGTTATGCTACCTCTACGCCGCCGCATCAACATCGGAACCTTTGTAATCACCCTTCGGCAAATCGCAAAGCACTTGAAAACTAACCCTCAGCGAATTATCAACTGGCAAAAATGGGAGCATGTACTTTGGGTGCATCTCGAAGGCAGAGGCGGCTACTTTATCAGCTATCGAAAACTTCAACAGTGGCTTGCTGCTTGTCGTACCCTGATTCGCGCCTGCCGCCACTTGAATTCCCTCAAAGCCCTCTGGTCAGCTATCGAGCAAGAAGCCCAACGCTATACAGAAGAAGCGCTAGGTCAATTAGAAGCCATCTGGCAACAACGTTACACCTATTTATCTAGTCGCCAACAGCTCTAAAGCGCGTGGAGTTTAAGATGAAATGGCAAAGTTGCTAAAGAGAAAAGCCAAAATTTAAGGCACATGAATAGCCGACTTACCCAACAACTCCGATTCATTATCGAAATTGACAAACTCAAAGGAATTCTCCGCCAAACTCGATTAACTGATAATTCTCGCCTAGAAAACAGTGCCGAACACTCCTGGCATTTAGCAATCATGGCAATTGTCCTTGCCGAGTACGCACCCCCCAACATTGACTTACTGCGAGCCATCAAAATGTTGCTCATTCACGATTTGGTTGAAATCGATGCAGGCGACACCTTCTGCTATGACCTACAGAGTAATCAAGATAAAGCAGCAAGAGAAGAAAAAGCAGCAACTCGGCTCTTTGGAATGTTACCAGCACAGCAAGGGCAAGAATTGCGAGATATCTGGGAAGAATTCGAGGCATTTGAGACAGCTACAGCTCAGTTTGCTGTGGCGTTAGACCGCTTACAGCCGCTGTTACACAACCAACAAAATCAGGGAGGAACTTGGCGACTTCATGGCATTACTAAGAACCAGGTAATGCAACGGATGGCTCCGATTAAAGAGGGTGCACCTGCTCTTTGGTCAATAGTTGAGCAAATTATTGAAGAGTGCATCACAGCAGGCTACCTCAACACAGAGCCAATTTTTCAAGGAGAATGTCAAACAGGCGTAACATCATCAGAACTTACGCATTGACGCCACATATAGTAGGAGTGAATGGCTATTCGCCCTTAAAAATGGCGTTTTTTAATTTAAACTTAGTCCGTTTCTCCTCCTGAATTTCGTTCCTTGAGCTTCAAGAGAATTTCCGCATGAACCTCACGGGTAATCGGATAAAAGTAGGCAAGAATCAAACCGAAAATTAAGGCAATTGTAGGTAGTGGTCCGATCGCAATCCGAATTGCCAAGAGTGCAGAGGCGGGTTGAATTGGTGTGGGTTGTCCTGGAACAGTTTCCCTAAAACCAGCCAATTCCAAAGATTGCCCGACGATAAATAACCCAACGGCTAAACCAACTTTTTGCAGTAACACCATGAAACCATAAAAAATGCCTTCCCGACGCTGACCTGTATTGAGTTCGTCGAGTTCAATCACGTCTGGCATCATTGACCAAGGAATTAAGTAAGCAGCGGAGACGCCAAATCCAGCTAAGACGGCTAGGAAGTACATCAAGCCAATTTGACCTCGTTGCAGGAAAAATAAACCAGCTTGAGCAATAATCCAAACAATCATGCCCATGTAGTAGACAGCTTTTTTGCCGAATCGCTTACTAGCGGCACTCCAGACAAATAACATGATTAGGGCAGTACCTTGAACAGCGATCGCAACTTTGGGAAACTCAGCATCCGGTAAACCCATCCAATTGACCACAAAGTACGGCAGGATGGAGGCTGTGACTTGAACACCTAACCAGGAAAAAAGATAAATACCCACCAAGATTAAAAAAGGGCGGTTGCTCAAGGCAACTCGCAGCTGTTCTGAGATAGGGATGTGTTCAGGTTGTTCTGTCTCAAGATGTTGGCTTTCATAACCAAGAACGCGATCGCGTACCCCAAACACACACCAAAATAAAGGCAAAACCGAGAAAACTGTACAAATCCCTGCTAAAACCAGATACTGTTGCTCAACAGGAATTTTCAACTGAGCGAAGATGATTTGAGCCAAAATTAACGATGCAATGCTGCCTCCAATCGAGAAGGTAAAGCGAAAGCTATTGAGGCTAGTTCGTTCGTCGTAGTCCTGCGTCAGTTCTGGTGTTAGGGCAGTGTAAGGCAGATTAACTGCTGTGTAAAAGGTGTTGAAGATAATTGCAATAATCACGTAATACCAAAACAGCCCCCATTGGTTAGTGCTTTTGTCAGCACTGAAGCGGGGGACAACCCACTGCAAAAAGAAGAAAATGCCAAAAGGAATCGCACCATAGAGCATCCAGGGTAACCTGCGACCCCAGCGACTTTTTGTGCGATCGCTCAACACCCCCACCATCGGATCATTAATCGCATCCCAAATTTTACCAATCATCAGAATGCTGCCAGCTAATCCAGCACTCAAACCCGCCACATTGGTGAAAAAAAACAACGCAAAAAACACACCAATATTAGCCGTAATCGCCGGACCTAAATCGCCCGCACCATAAGCAAGTTTGGTACTGAAACTCAGCTTTTCTGGCTTAAGTGTTGCTTGGGGCACAGAAGAGTCAGAAGAGGAAGTGTTACTCATAGCAGCATAGAACTTAGCAACCAAGACTTAAAATTGCTCAACGATAACATAACCTGTGGCAGTCATTTTATTGCAGAGTGAGAGATTTAATCGTTCGTTGTACTATTGATTGACGCATTTCTAGACCCTTGTTATGCCCGACCTTTACATTTCTTGGTCAGAGTACCACCAAAAAATCGAGCAGTTGGCAGCGAAAATCTATGAAGCCAACTGGGATTTTAATCAGATTGTCTGCATTGCTAAGGGGGGTTTGAGGGTTGGCGACATCCTCTGCCGAATTTACCGGAAGCCGCTAGCGGTTCTGGTTGCTTCTTCTTATGGGGGGCCAGAGAATCGTGTGCGAGGTGCGATCGCTTTTTCCCAACACCTAGCAATGACCACTGAAAAATTAGGCAGTCGAGTGCTGCTAGTCGATGATTTGGTAGATTCTGGAATCAGTCTTCGGGAATCTATTAACTGGCTAGAGTCTCATCACGATGCTGAAATTGAAGAGATTCGCACTGCTGTCCTTTGGTACAAAGACTGTTCAATCATCACACCCAATTTCTACGTGGACTACTTATCAGACAATCCCTGGATTCATCAGCCTTTTGAACATTACGAGCATATGAGTCCTGCTGAGTTGGCATCAAGTTATCTGGTTGGGGAAGTGTAACAGCAGGGAGTAGGGAGTGGGGAGTGGGGAGTAGGCCTAGAAGACAAAAACCTACTCTGCGAACGAGAATAAAATCATAAAATATTAATTTTGTCAATATAAATTGAGAATTTATTTGGGCAACTATGAAGCCCAGTGGCAGTCTTTGGAGGAAAGCACTAATCCGTTTGCGGTGATGGTGATGGCTCATCTCAAGACTAAAGCTACACGGGGAGTCCCTCAAGAGCGCAAGCAGTGGAAGTGGAGCTTGGTGAGGAGGCTGTTTGAACGTGGATATAGTAGAGAAGATATAGTACGACTGTTCCGGTTAATTGACTGGATGATGGTTTTACCCCAAGAGTTGCAACGGGAATTCAAAGAGGAACTGAAACGTTATCAGGAGGATAGTCAGATGCCTTTACTAAGTAGGATTGAACTGGAAGCGAAACAAGAAGGACTTGAGGAGGGACGCCAGCAAGGACTTGAGGAAGGAATTTTGCAAACTGCTCATGAAATGGTGCTAGAAGTTTTAGAGACGCGGTTTGAAGTAGTGCCATCACAGATGATTGAAGCCGTCAATCAGATAGAGGATGCATCTGTGCTGAAACGGCTTCTCAAACAAGCGATCGCCATTCCTACCCTTGAGGACTTTCAGCAGTTACTCGAACAACCCGTAGTGAGTGAGAAAAATTTACCAGGGGAAAACTAATTTCAACCAGGCCGCTGACGGGGAAAACTGGGTAATTCAATTGCCGCCAGTGACTTGCGCTTTTTGGGGGGACGTAGCGGATAGAGTACTGGTGATGGCCAGTTAGATTGAGGGAGAACTACTTCATTAAGCTGAGCTAATTCACGGTTGGTAGAAGTTTCCCATAATTCTTCATTCGGTCTGTCTACATCATCGTCCCACTCACTAAGATCTCCTGGAGCCTGAGTCTGTTGGATGTCACTCATGAATACCACAGAAGTGTCAGACTCATCTACGTGAGTTTCTAGCTGTGGTGTCAAAGGCGCTGACGTATCCGACACATCTGATTGGAACTCTGACAGCCCAGATGCCTCTGCTAACGAAGTCATCTCAGCCAGTAGCTGCTGTTCTAATTCCAGCTCTATGTCTACACTGTCTTGGGAAGCAGTGAAAGGTACTATGCTTAGCGGCTGTGTTGCTTGTGTGCCGAACGACCCGACTAAGTCCTGTCTGGCGTTTTGGGCTTCCTGCGCGAACGGACTTGCTTCAACGCTATCTGGAGTTATTGGGGTAAGGTTGCTAATCTTTTCTATCGCTGCTTCGGCTGAACCAGAGATATCTGCTGTTGAGGGAAGAGCGGTTTCTTCAATAGGTTTAACTTTAAACGGTTCTGGTTGTGAGGAATAGCCTCTCAAGAGAGGATCGAGGCGTACTGGCTCATTCCAGATGGTATCCAAGTTAGAGGTGTCTTCCTCTAATACTGGTTCGGCTGACCAGGGTTGAATAGGTTGTCCCTTATGGATTAGAGATTGATTAGCATTGCTGTTTTTGTAGGGAGGTTGTGGTTTTGGTACAGCGTTGCTCGATGAGGACATTTCTAGAGACTTTTCTAAAGCTGCCTTAAATTGCAAAGTTTGGCGTTGCTGTCGGTGTAGTCGGGTTTTGAGTTCTCGACAGGTATTGGCAGATTGCAACAGCTGATGAGACTGCTCGTTGTAACGCTGCTGAGTGAGGGCACATTCTCGCTCTAGTTGGGCAACCCGTTCTTGAGAGCTTTGTAACTGCTCTGATAGAGTTTCAATCAAAATTTGCTGCCGCTGGGCAGCTTGATGAGAAGATTCCAGGGTCTGAAACAAACGGGCTAATTGTTCTTGGAGTGTCTTGAATTCGTCAGTCTGCTGAGCTAAGAAAAGGTCGCGCTCATGCGATCGCATTTGCTCTGTCAGTAACGCCTCCTGATTCTCCTTAAGCGCTTGCCTTAGTTGAGCCACCTGCTCTAGTAACCGACGATTTCGCTGCCGCATTTTTTGAGCTAGCGCAAACCAATCAGCATCCTTGGTTCGCTCAGGCTCACAGGCTTCAGGTGTCTGAGTGCCAGAGTCATCTGTCTGTGGGGAAGTTGACAATGCTGGCGTAATTCTAACTATCTCGTTTGTCTGCTCTTGTCTGGATTGCTGAACAAAATCTTTAAACGTAGGCAACTCGTCTGTCAGGTTGACCACTTGCGGGTTCTCTACAGTTCCCGTTTCATCTGCCAACTCAGCTACACTGTCATCTATCGATGCAGTAGGTTCAGGGAGGGGCTGGTTATTTGGGGTGTCAGCTTCACTCATCGCTCTTCATCCAGAGGGTCACAAATCCAAGACATGGGTAAGTTGGGGCAAAGCAAACACGCCATAAAAATTAAGGTCTTGACAGCCACTTTCGGTCAAATGCCTCGCCCTCAAAGTGTTTGCCATCGAGAAATCCAGTCCAATGCTTTGCCCTGACTGGAGGAAAGGGAGCAGCGATCATTAATCACCTCATCCTACTCTCCATACAAAGTAATGCACAAAAATCACCAGACCTCAAATATTGAGTTAATTGATATGCTCCTCCACCAACTCTATGAGTATGGCGGGGGATTGGATATTTCACAATATGGTTACCGTACTATAGCTCCTTAAACTCCCTTATTTGATAAAGTCCAATCAATCTGATCTAATAATTTGGCCATCGACTCAGAAGAACCGCGCAAAACTTGAGTAGCCAGGGAAACCAGTAGCGACTCTAGCTCACAACGAGAGTCTTTCTGTTTCTTCGCCGCTTTATCTAACGGTGACGCTTCTTGATTGGTCGCTAGCTCTAGAGGAGCCGATGGGCTAATTTTATCAGTATCTAATCGATGATCCAGCACCAGAATCGGTGGTAGCTTTTCCAGCTTTTCTAGGGCAATCAGTTGTTTGACCAATGCCGCCGAATCACTGATATCCTTTATACGAATCAGCAGTAAGTCAACACTTTGAGTTTGGATTTGACCATAGGCTTCTTCCCAAGAAGACGAGAGTAAGCTTCTATACCCAGCGGTTTGGAGATATTGAGTGAGTGCCTGAAGCCATGAAGAGTGAGGATTCACAGGTAATGAGTTAGACGAACTGCGATGCCGATTTTTTGGCTGAACAGTTTTATGTAACTTTTGGTCTTCAACCTTCGACAGTTCTAACTCTTGTTGGGTGCCGCTGACTTCCATGACTAAAATGCTTGGTTTACGACTAATACCGGCCGCAACTTCAATCACTTGTACCAGGGCAGCTATCTTTGAAGAATTATCTGGTGCTAAACAAGGATACACACAAAGATCAGTTATTTGATTTGCCGCTTCTGTCGTCTGGTGATCTAGGGTTACCAGTGGTAAGGAGGCCAAGCTACTATGCAATGAGAAGTGTTTCAAGTAGGCAATAGGGTCTCCTAGGGCAGCACCGTCGAGTAAAACGACATCTGGACGCCAAACACGAACTAATAATTCTGCCTGCTCTAAATCATCGGCTTCAAGAACTCGGTAGTTGAGTTCTGAGTGTTGAAGATTCAGTAGGTCAGTTAACTCTGTAGTGAGTACCGACGAGTCTGAGTGCTTCTTATCTAAATTGGGGTTTAGATGCAGAATGGTTATACTGCTGCGGGTGGGGCGCTGGTTTTCCCTCAGTCCAGTCAGGCTCTCTAGTAAGGCTTGCTTTTGTACTGGGAAGCTTAAGAAGCCATCTGCTTTGTTATAGTAAGCCTGCTTTTTTTCTGCCTGTGTGGTCGTGACTAAGACAGGAATATGTTGGGTTTGAGCATCCGATTTAAGGAGAGTCAAAACATCCCAACCGGAAAGTTGTGGTAGAAGAGGATTGAGTAACACCGCATGGGGTTGCAAGCGACGGGCTTTTTCGATCGCTTCTGGTCCTGAGCGAGCGATTACTACTCGATAGCCTAGACTATTGAGCTGTTGTGTCAAGCTTTCCAAGTATCGGGGTACAGTTTCAACAATTAACACTAAATAGTTACGGTTGCCTGGAGTTGAAGGTTGTTCACCGCAGGTGTTCCGGGAGGATAGGTGGGAAAGGTTAGAACTTTTAGCGTTCAACCTGCCAGCCTGTAATCCTTGTTCAACCCTTGACTTTTGTCCCTTTTCCTGGGGCGGACACGACGGTAATAGTAAAGTAAATTCGCTTCCTTCACCTGCTTTGGAGATAAACGAGACATCTCCACCATGCAGGCGCGAGAGACGTTGAGTTAAGACCAATCCCAAACCAGTTCCCTCAAAGCGACGGGTGCGAGGTTGTTCTAGCTGTTGGAATTTCTCAAAGATCAAGTGTTGTTTCTCGGCTGGGATACCAATCCCTGTGTCCCAGACGGTAAATGCAATCCAGCCTTCCCAACAATTGACCCTCAGACCAATTTCACCATCAGGTTCTGTAAACTTAATGGCATTAGAAAGCAAATGCACCAGCATTTGGCGCAGGCGTAGCTCGTCAGCAACGAGCATATCTAATCCGGGTTCAATCTCTAGGGTGAATTTTGTTTCTGGTGTGGAGTCTTCTGCTTGGTCTTTCTCCTGCTGGAGTTGTCGGACTTGGGCATAAGCGCGATCGCACGCTGTCTGAATCTGTACTGGCCCTAGTGTCAGTTCCAGCTGACCCGTCTCCATGCGGGTTAAATCCAGGATATCGTTGACCACCGTCATTAACTGACGCCCGCTCTGATAAATCAGCCGAGCATAACGAACTTGACGGTCATTCATTTTCCCTAATGCCTGGTCTTTCAACAGTGTTGACAAGCCCAAAATAGCGGTAAGAGGTGTTTTCAGTTCGTGACTGATACAGGCTAAAAACTCATCTTTAAGTCGATTAAGTTGTACTAACTCTGCATTTTTCGCGGCTAGTTCTTTTGCCACCTGCTGCTGTTCTGTGGTGTCTTGAGCTAGCACGACGTACAGATCCGCCGTAAAGGGTTCAACCGCTGAATGAGTGATGTCTTGTTTATTTTCCTGCTGTTTCTCTCTCTCCATCTCTTTGACAAGCGACGGCGACAGCGGAATTTTGACAAACGAGAAGACGCGATCCTGGCATTTGTCACAGGGTTCTGACGCTGGTATAGAGGTTTTCCAGGATGGTGAGGGGTCCTGGGTTTTACACTCTGCTGGTGCTGACAAAACTGCTCGACTTTTAGAAACCGTTGTGGCTAGGCGGGGAGTATCGATCGCGCAGTAGCGCTGAACAGAAGCCTGAGCCGAAGGCTTATACCACTGTTGGAAGGCATTTCCTACCGTCAAGTTGGAGTGAGGTAGCGTGCCGGGACTCTCCGGCACAGGATTGTTCGACGGTGCAGATCGAGGCTCAACCGATGGAGAATCTAACATTGTAGCCGTGGTGCATCTGACCCACCCTAAATCTGGCGATGTGCCAATCTGTTGACGCCAGGTAAGATTTTGAGCCAGCACTTGCCCTGTCGCTGTTTGGATACTCAGTGGTAAGGGCAATTGTTCTAATAGTTGTACCAATGGCTTGAGGCCAGGTAGTTCGTCGGATTCAACACTCGCGTATGTACTCTCATCGGTTGTCGTGAAGTTTGGTGCTAGGTATTTTAACAGCAGCCAGCTGTTGAGCAGTCCTAGGAACTTGCCTTCCTCGTCTACTAATCCCCATTGCTGATCGATCAATTGTGGCAATTGTGGATTTTTGAGTTGTGTTGAGGCAATCCTTGGGTAAACGGCTGAGGGGGTGTTAGCCTTTGAACTGTGTTTACGGGCTGGCTTTGTTTCATGCCCCTGCACCAACTCATGTGCTGTTCGCGTGAGTGTGAGTGTTGATGCCAGGTTAAAGAAGTCAGGAGCTTTAGGGTTCCCTTTTTCCGGCAGGATCGAAGTAGGAGTAGCAGGCTTAAGTCCGGAGGGAAAGGTTTGTTGACAATCCTGGGTTGGAGTTGTGCAATTCCCCCAGCCTCCTTCTCTGGAATTCTGTTCTTCTGATAAGCTTTCCCTCTCCTTTTGTATTTTTGACTCTTGGAGATAACCCCAAAATTGGCTCAAGCTCAGCTGAGCTGGTAAGATTGCCAAGGGTTCAAGGATGGGCGGCTTCAGATCGCTTAGAGGTTTGTACCAATCCTCTATAGAATTTGCTCTGGTCGTTTCCCCTAAAAGTCCAGATGAGAGCAGGTGGGGCAAGATCTGCTGAAGCTTGACTAGACCTATGGGGCGTTGCTGTTCGCTGACTACAACGATCGCCTCGCATCCTGTAGAGCGAAACACCTCCAGTACGGCAGCAAGATTAGATGTTTGTGAACAAACAGGTATGGCTTGAGCGAATTTTTCTAGGCTGGGGGCTGGCATAGACATAACCAATCTTGCTGAAACTGGAATAGAGGAGGCGTCTTGCCGAGGCAGAACATCCTCTTTTTGGGAACTGACAATGGGATTGACTAAAGCCAAACTAAAAATCTCAAGGATTTCAAGAACCATTACAGCTCAATTATTGCTCTTGATTAGGCCTATCAAGAGCAAATCAATTACAAATACTTACAATTCGCAGATTGTTTAAATTAATCTTAAGTTAGTTTATATAGAAATTGTTAAAATATACTCCGGTCGAACGAGGTTAGATCGTCAATCGGAAGTCTATTTTTTAACGCGTATTGTTTTGCCTCCCAAGCTGACTATCTGTACATTTGTGCATTCACAATCCCTAGCTCAGTCCTTGAGCCAGGTTTTGAGTAGCGATCGCTACATCTTGCACGCTACTGGCTCAGAACCTGAGTTTTTTGACTTTCTCGAGCAACATAAGGAGCAACTCGATTGTTTAGTGTTACAGGATGATGGCTCTTTGCTGAGTATCATTAATCGATTGTATAAACAAGGAACACTGCTTCCTGTTGTCATTTTTCCCAAGGAATCAGAAGACATCACTTATAGTGTTGTCACCAACAACCCTCCAGGCACAACGGCCACAACAGAGAAGTTTTTCTCAACTGAGGAAAATCCTCTATTTCATGCCGCCGAAGTCCGACTCGGTGTAGCCCAATTGGCGGAGATTGGAGGCTTCATTGACAAGGCGATCGCTCAATTTGTCTCCCTTTCTCCTGTCTCTAGCTTCCCTTCGCCATCTACCACAACCGATCTAACCACACAGGGTTTCCTGATGCAGCAACAGCATCGGTTAGCTGAAAAACTTAAGGAGCGACTAGGATACCTAGGTGTGTACTACAAAAGAAATTCCCAGCTGTTTTTACGCAATCTACCGGACAATGAGAAGCAAAAGCTCTTAGAAACCTTAAAATCAGAGTATCGTCAAATTGTTTTAAAATACTTTTCTCAAGAGAATACCCTAAATCAAAAAATTGATAATTTTGTTGATCAAGCGTTTTTTGCCGATATTTCAATTTCTAGGATTGTGGAAATCCACATGGAACTAATGGAGGAGTTTTCTAAGCAATTGAAGCTGGAAGGGAGAAATGAGGATGTTTTATTGGACTATCGTTTGACGCTGATCGATGTTATTGCTCACTTAGGTGAAATGTATCGTCGCTCCATTCCTAGAGAGTTGTAATATCAGCTTTTAGCTAAGTAGGTGGACGTGAAAAAACATCAAAATGCAAACTCTGGATACACCATCCCCCTAAGGAATCGCCACTACAGGGGGTTTTCTGTGCCTTGCCACCCACTTAACTTAAACAAGCTAGTCCGGTTGTACATTGTTCTATAGGCAATGGCACTAAATTAATCGGGGACATTGATAGCTCAAGGAGAACAATCAGCGAGAACCGGACATGATATCAGTATTTAACGATAAGCTTTTCGTTAAGTAAGCACTAAACTAGACTTTAGCTCATAGCTCATTCCGGTTGCTCTTGTTTTATTTCACCCCTTTTTGTTAGTTACTAATTGTTAATTACTAACTTATGAGTCCTTTAAGAAAAACATATGTTCTCAAGCTCTATGTGGCTGGTAATACTCCTAACTCTGTCAGAGCTTTGAAAACACTCAAAAATATCTTAGAACAAGAATATCAAGGAGTTTATGCTCTAAAAGTGATTGATGTTCTAAGAAGCCCCCAGCTAGCTGAAGAAGATAAAATTTTGGCGACACCAACTCTAGCGAAAGTATTACCACCTCCTGTCCGCAAAATCATTGGTGATCTCTCAGATCGAGAAAAAGTTTTAATCGGATTGGATCTTCTATATGAAGAGCTGCGTGAAGGAGAAATTAATGATTTTTAGTTAAAATTCAGAAGCTATAGAACACTGTACCTGGCAGGAGCTAGCTAAATTAACTTTTTTTGTTTTGAGTAATATCTTTTTCTCACCCCCTAAAATATGAATCAAATTAACCCAACAGAGCCAAAACCCAGTGAACTTGAAAGGATGGAAGTTCACAAAATACGAACGATGATTGAAGGCTTCGATGATATTAGTCATGGAGGTCTACCCATTGGTCGTACCACTCTTGTCAGCGGAACATCGGGTACAGGTAAAACTTTGTTGGCAGTACAGTTTCTCTACAACGGTATCAGCAATTTTGATGAACCTGGTGTATTTGTTACTTTTGAAGAATCTCCTACAGATATCATTAAAAATGCTCACAGTTTAGGTTGGGATTTACAAGAACTAATTAATGATGGGAAACTATTTATTCTTGACGCTTCACCTGACCCAGAAGGGCAAGAAGTCGTTGGAAACTTTGACCTTTCTGCACTGATTGAGCGGATTCAGTATGCGATTCGCAAATATAAAGCCAAGCGGGTTTCTATTGATTCAATAACCGCTATTTTTCAACAGTACGATGCGGCTTCTGTAGTCAGGCGAGAAATTTTTCGCTTAGTTGCACGTCTTAAACAAATTGGCGTAACAACAATAATGACTACCGAACGAGTAGAGGAATACGGGCCAGTGGCGCGGTTCGGAGTTGAAGAGTTTGTTTCAGATAATGTAGCCATTGTCCGTAACGTTTTGGAAGGGGAACGTCGCCGCCGTACTATCGAAATTCTCAAGCTGCGTGGCACAACTCACATGAAAGGAGAATACCCGTTTACGATTACTAATCAGGGAATTAATATCTTCCCCTTAGGAGCAATGCGATTAACCCAACGTTCTTCTAATGTTCGGGTATCATCGGGTGTCAAAACTCTTGATGAAATGTGTGGTGGTGGTTTCTTCAAAGATTCGATTATTCTAGCCACTGGTGCTACTGGTACAGGCAAAACGCTGTTGGTGAGCAAGTTTATTCAAGATGCTTGCTTGCGGGGAGAGAGAGCAATTCTTTTTGCTTATGAAGAATCTCGCGCCCAACTGTCTCGTAATGCATTTTCCTGGGGGATTGATTTTGAAGAAATGGAACAAAAGGGTCTTTTGAAAATCCTTTGTACCTACCCAGAGTCAGCGGGTTTAGAAGACCACTTGCAAATCATTAAGTCGGAAATTGCCGAATTTAAGCCAACTCGTATTGCCATTGATTCACTTTCTGCTTTGGCGCGAGGAGTTAGTAATAACGCCTTCCGGCAGTTTGTGATTGGTGTTACTGGTTACGCCAAACAAGAAGAAATCACTGGCTTTTTCACCAATACTACCGACCAGTTTATGGGGTCTAACTCGATTACAGATTCCCATATTTCTACAATTACTGATACGATTTTGATGCTGCAATACGTAGAAATTCGTGGTGACATGGCTCGCGCTATCAACGTCTTTAAAATGCGTGGTTCCTGGCACGATACAGGGATTCGCGAGTACATTATCAGTGAGGATGGACCAGAAATTAAAGATTCGTTCCGCAACTACGAAAGAGTTATTAGTGGTTCTCCTACTCGGATTAGTGTTGATGAGAAGAATGAACTGTCTAGAATTGTTCAAGGCGTCCGTAATAAGTTAGATGAATAGTTAATTTGTTGTTTGTTGTTTGTTGTTTGTTGTTTGTTGTTTGTAAAAAAATATTGGTTTGTTTTCATAACAAATAACACTCCCAACTCAGGTCAAGAGCTTGTGTAAATCGAGCAACTACCGGCTCAGCTGCCACTCGGCCAAGATGTTAATAACTTAAGGGGCTTGTACCATGCACTTGCCTTTTAAATCTGATAACTGATAACTGAGCTGGTCAAATGTCCCAAGATGAATTAGAAGGGTCATAAGGCTGAGGCTCTCTCAGACGCTGTTGCATATGCTCTCGGCGATTTTGAGTCGTTTCTTGGTAGATCTTCTTTCGAGCAAAATTTACTCTACCTAGCGGTTGATGTTCAGGTAAAGTATGCCAGGGCGTGAAGGATAAACCCTCATCCAATCTTTTACGTGCTTCTGTATCAAATACTTGGCTCCCAATTTTAATTGTTGCTACTTTAATGAATGGTGAATCTGTCTCCTGCCACTCAATTGTTGCGTCTTCAATGGGAGTCTTTTCATCATCGACGTAAAGCTGAACGAGGAAGTCAAAATAAGCATTTTTCACCTCAGTTGTGAGATGGTTTACCATCGCTTCTCGTAGATAGTTTTCGGAATCAATAGATGAATGAGAAACTTCATTGTCAGGATGAGGACGTACCGAGAATTTAATCGCTTGAGTTCCTAATTGATACGGCGTTGTACTCCAATATTGAATACTCAGTGGACTAGGAACTGACTGGGCACGAATTTTTGCCAGGATGCCGAATTCGTATTGCATCGAAGCGGGATCGAGTTCCCTTTTCTGCACCTTGGCAAGGTCTGCATAGCCTTGGAGAGTTCGCAGGAAAAAGATGGGACTATTGATTAGAACAAAATCCTGTGTTTTTTCTTCATCGTCCAGAACTTTTTCTCCTTCCACATCCATTAGCTTGATTGCCATACCACGGGCATCAGGTTCTTGATCAGGCTTAAATTTCCCTCTTTCCTCTATGCTGCCACCGTTAGAAAAACGAATCCAGACAGGATAAGTTTTTTGGTGCTTAAAAATACCGCATCGTATGGCGTCTGGAAGATTTTCTTCAACGATAAATTCTCCCCAAACCAAACCATGACTTTTAGGGTGAAGTTGTCGGAGATCAGGCCCTGTCCTTTCTTGTTCTGCCAAAGTATTTGCCAGAACTGCGTCGATAATGGCTTCTTGCTCTAGGTTGGTCATCACAGTCTCCTAAAAGTACAAAGTTCCATGTAGATCAGTGCTTGTTCCATGAGATCAATTAAATTGAGTTTAGCTTTAACTGCACGATCGCGATTCTCATCCCAATCGAGCCGCAGCAATCTGATTAACCCGAAGATCTAATTCGGGAAATGTGGGAGAGACAATTTGTTCATCCTCTTGAAACTTGGTCGCCTGATATTTACCGTCAACTAGCTGATAAACCAAAACTGTGGGTACTTTCGGTTTACCTAAGTATTTCATCGAAGCCATCATCAAGTCATCCACAATCCAATACTCAGGAATACCCAACCGTTGATACTCGTCCAACTTGTCAATGTAATCATCTTTCCAATTCGTTGAAGCGACTTCCACAACCATTGACAAAGGTTCCGTCAAGGCAGCGGCGGCAGAGATATTTGATTTCCATACAGTTTTATCAATTACACACACATCAGGGTGTCGTCCTTGCTCTTGCCCTGTTTTAGTTTCAGTTCTAATCAGAACAGTCCGCTTCACCACATAGTTGAGATTCAATCGGTCTTTTTCGCGATCGAGGCACTTCCAGATAAAATCAGCAACATCGTCATGTCCTCTTGTCGGTTGTATCCTCACAATTTCTCCATTGACAAGTTCGTAGATACCCTCCTCATCAGGAAGTTGCTCTAGAAATTCCTGAAAACTTAGTGGTTTGGTTGTCGCTTTAGTCATTGCTCTACCCACCGTTGTTGATTAAACTATTTTGGCTAATATTTTGGCTGAAGCGATCGCACCAACCCAACCATCTGGACACTACCTACAGCAATGAAATTTTTAGGAATTGACCTAGGCTGGTCTTCTGGCGCAAGTGGTTTATGTTGCCTGCGTTGGTCAGCTGGATGCCTGCATCTATTAGACTTAAACCGACAACAGACAACAACAGATATCCTGAATTGGGTAGACAAATGGGCATCACCGACAGAAGCAGCGATGATTGCGGTAGATGCCCCAACGCTTATTCCCAACGCTACAGGGATGCGCCTTCCCGACAAACTTACCCATCAGCACTTTCGCCACTATCACGCGGGTTGTTACCCTGCCAATCTTGGACGCCCCTTTGCTCAACGTACGGTAGAGTTTGGTCTGAGTCTGGAAGCACGGGGTTTTGCTCACGCGCCTGTAATTGCACCTCAACAGTTAGGGCGCTTCCAAATTGAGGTATATCCTCATCCTGCGATCGTGCATTTATTTAGTCTCAATCGTATCCTCAAATACAAAAAAGGTACCCTTGCTGAGCGTCGATTAGAGCTAATGAAACTGCGTCAGTATATTCTCGACATCTTACCCACCCTGACGCCAAGGCTAAATCTCTCCTCTTCCTCTGTGCCTTTGAATCGTTCGTTTCTTCCTGAAATTCCTACTACTGGTGCTGCCTTCAAAGCTGTCGAAGACCAACTAGATAGCCTAATCTGTGCTTATGTAGCAGCCCACTGGTGGTACTGGGGTAGCGATCGCAATTGGGTGCTAGGTGATGCAGCAACAGGCTATATTGTCGTACCTGCCCCTTTTGGAGGTGAGTCCACCCCAACGGTCGCTGTGTGGCAAAATGAATAGCGTATCGAAAAATTAATTATTAGGTAATAGATAGTGAGTCCGACTGCCCAAGCGCCTAATACTGTTCGCCGCGTGGTTTTTCCTTTCACTGCAATTGTGGGTCAGGAAGAAATGAAACTGGCTCTGCTGTTGAATGTGATTGACCCTAAAATTGGCGGTGTGATGATTATGGGCGATCGCGGCACAGGCAAATCCACTACCATCCGGGCATTGGCTGACTTATTGCCAGAAATAGATGTGATTGCCGATGACCCCTTCAACAGTGACCCCAACGACCCCGACTGGCTCAACGAGAATGGGAAATCACAACCCAGGACAATTGTCAAGAAAAAAGTCTCGATGGTTGACCTGCCCTTAGGAGCAACAGAAGACCGAGTCTGCGGCACCATTGATATCGAAAAAGCTTTAGCAGAGGGCGTCAAAGCCTTTGAACCGGGACTTTTAGCCAAAGCCAATCGCGGCATCCTCTATGTAGATGAAGTCAACCTCCTTGATGACCACTTAGTCGATGTCTTGCTAGACTCCGCTGCTAGTGGCTGGAATACCGTTGAACGAGAAGGAATTTCCATTCGTCACCCCGCACGCTTTGTTTTAGTCGGTTCCGGCAACCCCGAAGAAGGAGAACTGAGACCCCAATTACTCGATCGCTTTGGGATGCACGCAGAAATCCGCACCGTCAAAGAACCAGCCATGCGAGTGGAAATTGTAGAACAACGAGCGGCTTTTGACCAAAATCCTCAGGAATTTCTTCAGAATCATCAGTCTGCTCAAGACGACTTGCAACGAAAGCTGATTACGGCTCAAGAGCGACTTCCTAAAGTTGAGATGGACTATGAGTTGCGGGTGAAAATTGCTCAAGTCTGCTCAGAACTAGATGTGGATGGGTTGCGGGGTGATATTGTTACCAATCGAGCAGCTAAGGCACTAGCTGCTTTTGAAGGACGTAACGAAGCCACTGTTGACGATATCCGCCGTGTCATCACCTTATGTCTGCGCCACCGACTACGCAAAGACCCTCTGGAGTCAATTGACTCAGGTTATAAGGTAGAAAAAACCTTCAATCGGATTTTTGGTTTGGAGGCGTCAGAGGAAAATTCAGCAGTTACAGCCAATGGCGTTCGCTGAACGTAGTGCACAGCGGAGACAAGGGAGGCAGGGGAGGTAGGGGAAGCAGGGGAGGTAGGGGAAGCAGGGGAAGCAGGAGAAGCAGGGGGAGAAGATGATGCAATTTAAATGCACGTCAGCTTAGAAGTTTCAATCTTCTACTTGTTAACCTGTAAACTAATAACCTTCAATCTATTAACCTGCAACCTGCTTGCTCAAGATGACAGAGCCACTAATTGAACTGAAGGGAATCTGCAAGTCTTTTGGTAGCAATATCATTCTGGATCATGTTGACCTAACAATTCATCAGGGCGAGGCGCTGGCGGTTATTGGACCCTCTGGTACGGGTAAATCAACGATTCTGCGAATTATTGCGGGTTTACTTCCAGCTGATGCGGGTGAAATTTATGTGCAGGGGAAGCGGCGTACAGGTTTAATAGAAGATGGTGAAGACCCAATCGGCATTGGGATGGTGTTTCAGCAAGCGGCTTTGTTCGACTCGCTGACAGTAGACGAGAATGTTGGTTTTTTGCTTTACCAGCATTCCAAACTGCGACGTAAGCGAATTCGGGAACTGGTAGAGCAAAGGCTGGAGATGGTGGGGTTGTCTGGAATTGGCGATCGCTATCCGTCTGAGTTATCGGGAGGGATGCGAAAACGGGTTAGTTTTGCTCGTGCGATCATGGCTAACCCAGATAATCCTAAAGACAACCCACAAGTTTTACTTTACGATGAGCCAACGGCGGGACTTGACCCAATTGCCTCAACGGTGATTGAGGATTTAGTCCGCCAACTACAGTGTGCAGACGGAGGATGTGGTTCCTACGTGATGGTGACACACCAGGATAGTACAATTCGCCGCACCGCTGACCGGGTTGTGTTTCTCTACAAAGGCAAGATACAGTGGCAAGACAAGGTTAGCGAGATTGATACTACCGATAATCCTTTAGTGCGACAATTTTTTAGCGCTAGTATCCACGGACCGATTCAAGTAGTCGGTTAGGCCATTAAATGCTTTACTGGTTCTCCAAAAGCAACCTGCAAGCCTTCTCTAGACAAAGGACAAAACGCTAACAGTAAATAGCTAACAGCTAAAAGAGGGGAGATTATGCGATCGCGAACGATTCGAGAAGGCTCCGTTGGGTTGTTAATCCTGGTCGGACTGGGTGTATTTGTAGGCTTAGTAGTATGGCTACGCGGTCTTAGTTTAGCTAATCGTAGCTACAAATTTATCGTCAACTTCGCTAACGTCGCTGGCATGAGAGTCGGTGCCAGTGTACGCTATCGTGGTGTCTCCGTTGGGAAAATCGCAGAAGTCCAAGCCAGAACTAATGGGGTGGATGCCACAGTTGAAATTACCCCCGCTAACTTGTTAATCCCTCGCGATGTGGTAATTGAAGCCAATCAAGCTGGTTTAGTTGGCGAAACCTCGATTGATATCAGACCTCTAAAATCTTTACCAAAAGACGCGCTGTCTCTCAATCCCCTCAGTTCTACATGTGATTCCAAGCGGATTATTTGTAACAAAGCTCGTCTCAATGGTCAAATTGGCGTCAGTTTTGACGAACTGCTGCGTAGCACCATTCGCTTTTCTAATGCTTACAGTAATCCAGCCTTTTTCGATAGCGTCAATAGGCTGACCCAAAATGCCTCTATTGCTGCAACTGGGGCGGCGCAACTCACCAGCGAGTTGTCACTTTTGTCTCGATCGCTCCGACGAGAGGTGGGAAACTTCTCAACCTCTGCCAATTCCCTTACCTCGACGACTAATCAAACGGTTACTGAATTAGGACGTTCAGCCAATCGCTCTCTCAATCAAGTGGGTTTGGCAGCCAGTCGCTTTGGTAATACTGCTGATCAATATAGTCTGACTGCCGCTCAACTCAATAAACTCGTCGCCTCCGCCAATGAACTAGTGGTCACAAATCGAGGAGGTCTTGTCAAAACCTTGAATAGCGTCACTCAAACCAGCGATCAGCTGCGCGTCGTCTTAAGCAACTTGACACCTGCTCTAGCACAAATCAATTCCACCGTCGGTAATCTTAACTCTGCCTCTGGTAAGCTGAACACTGCTGCTGGTGAGGTAAAGGTCGGAACACTGCTACGGAACTTAGAAACCCTTTCAGCCAATGCCGCACAGGCATCAGCCAACTTGCGCGATATTACCACTACTTTAAACAATCCCTCAAATGTAGTGGTGCTACAACAAACCTTGGATTCAGCGCGAGCAACCTTTGAAAATGCTCAAAAGATTACCTCAGATTTGGATGAGCTGACAGGCGACCCAGCTTTTCGCAACAATCTTAAGCAGTTAGTGAATGGACTGGGCAACCTAGTCTCTTCAACACAGCAGTTGGAACAGCAAGTTCAGGTGGCTAAGACTCTCGAACCCGTTAGCGCTGCGCTCAATACAACTGTTTCCAGCGTTCCCCCTAGTCCAGTGACTAATCAACAATCCCAACCTAACGCTGAACAAGTGACTCCCTCAACGCCGTTGCATACACACAACGAGTCATTGCTCATGCCTCCAGCACCCAAGAAGCCCTTGCCTGGGAAAAATTCTCAACTGGCGGCTGATGGTGAACGTGAGAAGCGTTGATCAATATAGCGAGTCTATTTGATTCGTGAACAAGGGGAGACAAGGAAGAGGTCTATCAGGACTTAGGTATGGAATTACCCATTACCCATTACCTATTACCCAAAACCCCAAAAATGCGGTTTTCCACCACAAGTACGGGAGAACCTAAATCAGAGTAACCTCTCCAGTATCAAGGTCGTAGCGGCCTCCAACAATTTTGAGCTTGCCATTATGCGATCGCCCAGACACGATCGCTGAACTCCATTTCAACTTCTGAATTTGATACTGAACATTGGCAATCACAGCGTTATCTACTGGATCGCCTGATTTACCTTTTGTCTTGGAGACAGCGGGTTTGATGCCCTTGACAAAAGAACCAATATGACCTTTGAGACGTTCCCCCTGAACGGCGGCGGTGACAGCACCACAGCGTTCATGCCCTAAAACCATAATCACAGGAGTGCCGACTATAGACACAGCATATTCTATGCTGCCCAACACCTCCGGAGTCACGATATTTCCGGCAACACGGATATCAAATAAGTCTCCAATTCCTTGATCAAACAAAATTTCTGGGGGCACCCGTGAATCAGCGCAGCACAGCACAGTTGCAAAGGGGTGTTGTACCTGGGCAACTTCTTTCATTCGTGCCTGTGATTGATCTGGATGCTTGCCCTTGTGCTGCATAAATCTTTTATTTCCGTCCATCAGCTTTTGTAGGGCGGCATCGGGAGTGAGTGGTTCAGATGGAGATGCGATCGCCTGATCTGAGTGTAGGTTCCACAATGCACTTCCCATTACAGCAGCCACTAGAGTCATGCCGCTAGATCCTGTTAAATTCAAGAATCTGCGCCGATTCATCAACCCATTACTTTGATTCATTGCTAAGCTGCTGTTCATTGTCAAACAGGATACTTGAGTTACTTGTTTTTTGTTGACTGGGGTTTCTCCCCCTCTCCCCCTCATCTTCAATGACGAACCGCCATTTGTAGGGGTGAACGGCCGTTCACCCCTACTATATGTGGTATC
>DALYIW010000034.1:0-42284 GCA_031970155.1 Coleofasciculaceae cyanobacterium CTOTU46601
CTAGTAGTAGTAGGGTGGGCAGTGCCCACCCTACATGTAGAGGTTCTGCGTAAGTCCTGATCGCATCAAGGATTAACATCCTCACAGCGTTACAGTCTAGGGGGTATAGTATTGACCCAATAGCTCACCTATACCCCCCCCGCAAAAAGCTAATATCAGAAATGAAGGCGAATTTCCGAAAGTTTAACTATTGGGCTCAGGGTTGCGTATTTTTTCTAGTTCGGTTCGGATAGCAGCGATTTGTGCAGTTAGTTCTTCTATCTGTAGCTGTGCGTTAGTCGAGATAGGGCTTGTAGAGGGATTGCTAACGGTGTCACTCGACGTTTCTGTTGTCGGTGGACGTTCAGGATTACTTTGCTGCCTCAACATCTGTTCAATCAGTCTCCGGGCTTCTTGCTCAGTTATTTCTCCTTTTTCGCCCCACTCAGCTACCCGTTGTCTTAACTGCGAATTTAGCTGAGAAAAGTTTTCTTCTCGTTTTTGAGGATCTTGTAGAGTTTCGATGAGGGAAGTTGTCGCCCCTAAGGAGACACGAAACCCGGTTTGCAGTAATTGCAGGAGATTGTTGGAGTTCATCTAAGGAATTATTCTCTGTTAGTTTCTGCGTTGAAAGAGTACCTGACCAAAAAGGACGATCGCGTTAGCTCGGCGTCAGCCCAGGATAACGAGCGTTGCGAGGGTAACGCTGAGAATAGTACAAGCCCCCTTATTTAAATAGGGCTGGCGGACGAAATAACCAGGTACTGAGCGATGCCATACTCAAAGGTTGCCTCATTAATCGATAAATTTTTTTTGCTGTAGACCAACATTTGTCGATCGCCAAGCGCTGCTGTATACAGCCCTTCGGCCATGAAAACGGCAAAGCCTCTGGGCTAGGAGAAGCGCAGAGTGCACTTTCATGGTCTAGTGTTTTGATCGTCATGCTGGAATCTTGAGAGATGTAACACTTCTCATGCGTTCATTATAGAAAGTACTTTCGCTGACTAACGCCTTGAAAAGAGAGGATTAGCTTAACGGCGGGAAGCCCGGCGCTGTACCCGTAGGATCAGCGTCGGGATGAAAGCCGGACGACCTCTGATGCCGAGATCGTCAATCCGGGGTATTTTGTTCTTCGACGACGATAAGATCGGCCTCACCCGGCGAATTATGCACTCCACTGCAGAAGATTGCCGCAAGGAAGCAAAGATGGGCGTTATCGGAGGCTGGATTGCCCGCTTCCAGCAACAGCACAGTAATAGCAGAACTATTCCATACTTTTCTCGCGGCAAAAGTACAACATCGGTGAAGTGTACACACAAAGTAGATTTACAGATTCAAAATTTGTTGAATATCTTCTGGAATGGACATTCTCTGTGTATTGCTGATATTGACTCTGCCATCTCTAAGCGATCGCCTTTGTCCAGCTACAAGAGTAAGAGGTATCGCCAGAAGCATTGCCATCAGTTGTCCAGCAATCTCCTTAACATCACGCTGTCTCCAGGCAAGTTTAAACATAGTCCAGTGAGCAATTGTATGAGCGATCGGCTCAGTTTGACCTAGAATATGAGCGCGTTGCAAGGCTATCCATGCCGACTCAAAGTTTTTCTCATCAATGGCAATTTGTGCTTTGCCAAGTTCTGCGTCAAAATGTTCGCGGACAATTGCTTTCATCCTGTCCTCCTATTACCAAGTAAATTTTTTCCTTTCCCTACTCCTTACTCCCCACTCCCCACTCCCTACTCCCTACTCCCTACTCCCTATTTTTAATCAGAACCATCCGTACACCTCCAGAGGGTGAAAAGGTGATACCACGACGTACAGGTTTAACGGGACGATTATCAGCCAGCGCTAATTCAACCTGTGATAAAACAGTCGCTAAAACCAGTTTCATTTCAAACAAGGCAAAAGCATAGCCAAGACAACGGCGGTTCCCACCCCCGAAAGGCAAAAACTCATAGGGAGAAAACTGACGTTCTAAAAAGCGCTCTGGCTTAAAACGCTTTGACTCCGGGTAAATATCTTCGCGATGATGAGTTAAATAAATACAGGGGGCAAGCGCTGTACCGGGTTCAAATTGATAGCCCATTATCTGTATCGGTGATTTTACAGTTCGACCGAAGGTAAACAAAACTATCGGATAAAGACGTAATGTTTCACTACAGACGGCATTGAGATAAGGAAGTTTGAAAATGGCATTTGGATCTGCATCTTGACCCAGCATATTTAACTCTTGAAGAAGCTTTTCACGAACTTCTGGTAGGTGGTGAATCCAGTAAAATGCCCATGCTAGAGCTGAGGCGGTGGTTTCGTGTCCTGCAAATAGCAGTGTCATTAACTCATCGCGTAACTCGGCCTCGGTCATCGGTTGACCATCTTCATCACGAGCTGACATCATTAAGCTGAGGATGTCTTCACCCGACGAATTGGGTTGACTTTGGCGAGCGCGAATTTCAGCAATTAGAAGTTCATTAACTTGTTGCTTTTGGCGCAGAAAATGCCCCCATGGACTCCACTGGCCTAAATCTCGTTGCAGGAACTTAAGCAAAAGAAAACTGGAACGCCAAGGAGAATTAAAAGATTCCATCAAGGAACCCAAAAGTTGTCTTAGTTGCTCAAAACGCTCTCCTTCATCAATGCCAAAAACAGCGCGTAAGATGACTCGTAGAGAAATTTCTTGTGTGGATGAACGGACAGAGAAAGGCTTGCCAATTGTCCATTGACTCATCACTTCTTGAGTAATGTCACAAATGATTTGACCATAAGCTCGCATCCGTTCCCCATGAAAGGGAGGCATCAACAGCTTTCGCCGACGCTGGTGTGGTGCCCCATCCAGTTGTAGGAGTGAGTATTGGCCTAGTAAAGGTTGTAATATCTTGTTACTGGTCGCCGTATCAAACACACTGGGGTCAGCAGTGAAGACTTCCTGAATTGCTTGAGGGTGGCTTAAGACCACAGTTGGAGGAAATCCAGGCGATCGAATAATGAATGTATCACCGCAACGCTCTCTCGTGGCTTCCATAAATTCCATGGGAGAAAAAATTCCCTGGATAGTTTGTAGCCATAATGGACTCTGACATTCAGGAGGCACTTTTGCCGCAGTTTTTGTCTTGTTTTCTTGGAGTGTGGTCATGGTTATTTTATACAAAGCACTAGGATTGAGAAGTACTGCGACTTGTTAAAAGCATCGCTTACTCAGCAACATTTTGATTCTCGGTTTAGACGCAGCGTAAAAGCCGTCCAAGGTTTAATTTTTTGCTCAGTATGAGGGGAGTACCGGAATAACAGTATTGTGCACATTTAATGCCAAATTACTATTGACAAACACATTTTCGCCTCACAATGTAGTTCATCCAGTTGGATGATTTAGATTCACTCTATTGGTTCACCCATTAGCAGGAAGCAATCAGCCTAAACTACTCAACTTCTTGTTGGGAAGCGACTTTCACAACAGGTGCGATTGGACTACCTTCTCCTTGAGCTAGTTCTTGAACAGGCGCTGCTCGTGTTGGACTTTTGAGGTATTCTCCAGTATGAATTGGCAGCACCGACTTCATTTTATGAGGAGTGCTGTAGTAGCGATGAGTCTGAGAAAGTCCACCTCGCTCTTGCATCGACTCATTGGCTACTTTCTTCCGTAATTTAATAATGGCATCAATGATTGCTTCTGGTCTGGGGGGACAACCGGGCAGATAGACATCTACTGGAATCAATTTATCAACTCCCCGAACTGCCGTTGGTGAGTCAGCACTGAACATTCCGCCAGTAATTGTACAAGCTCCCATCGCAATTACATACTTAGGTTCTGGCATCTGTTCATAGAGGCGTACTAGGGCAGGAGCCATTTTCATTGTGATCGTGCCAGCAGTAATAATTACATCAGCTTGGCGAGGACTTGACCAAGGCTTGAAGCCAAAACGCTCAAAGTCAAACCGAGAACTAAGAAATGAGGCAAACTCCATGAAACAGCAAGCGGTTCCAAACATTAACGGCCACAAGCTAGAAAGACGCGCCCAGTTATAGAGGTCATCAACGCTGGTTAAGATGACATTTTCAGATAGAGTTTGAGTAATTTGGGGTCGCTCAATCGGGTTAAGGATGGGAGTTTCTGGCTCAAGCGTTGAGAGTTCAGCCGTAATTGCAGGGGGATTCATAGCTTCTAAGGCTCCTTTTCTGACAGCGCTCATGGGCTTTCTTGGTTGCCACGCCCACGATGTAGAGACTTGAGGGATGTGGGTGTACCTCTCAATTGAGAGGGTAATTACAGTGTGTGCTTGCGATCGCGTTTATGCCAGTAAAGATAAAGGTGTTAAGGTGCTAACTTAAGGTTGTGAGTTGTTGTTAGTTGTTAGTTGTTAGTTGTTTGTTATCAGGACAAGCGAGTATTTTTTTACAAACAACCAACAACAAATAACCAACAACCTGTAACAGTCTCGCGTTTAACTTTGCAACGCTGACTCTTTGCCTACTCTTTCGCGCCCATGTGGCTCAAGGAGGTTCGTCATATCAGGCCCAGAGGGGATTATGCCACCTGGATTGAGCGGGAACAAGTTTCCATAGTAGTCCTGTTTCACACTCTCTTGGTCGCAGGTGCCAGCGACTCCGGGAAGCTGATACAAGTCACGAAGATAAGTACCTAAGTTCTTATAGTCTCGAATTCTCCGGCGGTTGCACTTGAATAGCCCATAGTAGGCAACATCAAAGCGAAACAACGTGGTAAAAAGACGAATATCTGCAAGCGTGACCCTATCTCCACAGAGGTATCGACTTGTCTCTAGCGCTGCGTCAATCTCATCTAGGGTTGCAAACAGCTCATCGCAGACTTGGTTGTATGCCTCTTGAGTCTGAGCAAACCCGCAACGATATACGCCGTTGTTTACCGAATAGTAGATTTTCTCGTTCCACCAGTCAATTCTCTCCCTCAGTTCCTCCGGATAGAGTTCTAGGGTGGGATTCGTAGCGAACTCGTTGAACTGGGAGTTCAGCATCACGATAATCTCGGCGCTTTCGTTGTTGACTATTGTCTTCGTGTGTTTGTCCCAAAGCACAGGAACTGTAGAACGCCCACTATAGCCAGGTTCTGCCAGTTGGTACAGTTCGACTAGCGTGCGGCAGCCTTCCTCCTCTTGGTTGAGCACCCAACCTCCTTCAATCGGTGAAGGAGACACTAAAGACACCGATATTGCATCTTCTAGTCCTTTAAGTGCCCGAACGACGAGGGTTCGATGCGCCCAAGGGCAACCGAGGCCGACATAGAGGTTGTAGCGTCCCGCCTCGGGTTGGGAGGGGTTCCCTTTCTCTGTGCCAATGAAGTTCCGAAACTGACTGGTGGGACGAATGTACGCTCCTTCTTTATTGCGTGGAGCGAGATTTGACATCATAATGTGCCAGAGAGTCGTCCAGACAAACTTTCCTAACTTGATAATTAGCTTTGGAGGAAGTGATTTACCTTTTTTCTTCGTTGTGGGAGTTCTAGTCTGTAAGTCTTGAGGATTTTCGTCTGTTTTCGGGAGAGGAGTAGGTTGTGACATGACCGCAGAGCTTACTTCGGCTGAAGTTGAGTATCGGTTTCTATACTTAACCTATCAATCTGTGCCAACTTTTGAATCCAGGGTATTTTTAACTTCCATTCATGACAATATTCGAGCCTCAGTCTGGATATACCTTACCAGTATTTGCTTGTGCGGCTGCTATGGCGGCCCTCCATTGGTTACGCCAATTTCAACCGCTCAAAACTGTACCAGTGGATTTAATTGAACCCCCTGAAATAGCGGAAATTCCTATTGAGCAAGTTGCTGGTATTCGAGAAGGTATGGCGCTAGCTGTTACTCGCTCTCAACCTGGTGATAACCTTGACCTCACACGCAATACCCCGATTTGGGCATTAGTAGAATGGGGGCAATTGGAACAAGCAGAACAGGTGTTATTACTCGGCGGTGAGGGAATTGGCCGACAACTCAATGCTGATGGGAAGGCCGCAATCTACACTTACGCTGAACGTCTGTTACAAGAAAACTTGAGGCGTCAACTAGCAACAGAAGAAAAAATTCAGGTGACGATTATCCTGCCAGAAGGGCGTCAACTAGCAGAACGTACCTCGAATGCTGCCTTCGGTGTTGTGGAAGGACTATCTTTACTAGGTACTACCGGAATTTCCCAGCCCTTAAGCGCCCCGGGTCAATTGGAAGCTTACCGGGAGGAACTACAAGATAAAGCTAGCCGCTTTGACTGCTTAGTGTTTTGTGTAGGGGAAAATGGTTTAGATTTGACCCAAAAGTTGGGCATTAATCCAGAGCAGCTGGTGAAAACGGCTAATTGGCTAGGGCCGTTGTTGGTGGCAGCTGGGGTGCAGCAAGTTCCAGCAATATTACTATTTGGCTATCACGGCAAACTAATCAAACTAGCAGGCGGGATTTTTCACACTCACCACCACCTCGCTGATGGACGCCTGGAAATTCTAACGGCTCACTGCGCGGCTCTAGGTCTACCAACGCCAGTGTTACAAAAGGTCTTTGCTAGTACAACGGCTGAAGCCGCACTGCACTATCTTCGTCAGTTGGACGCTAGCGAGGGTAAGACTTGGGTGAAGTTGGTGTATGGTGCGATCGCTTCTACCATTGATATTCGCTCCCAAGACTACATCCGCAAGCACAGCGAACAAGAGGTACGCGTTGGTTGTGTGCTGTTTGATCGCGATCGCCAAATCATTATTAAAAGTGAAAAGGGTGCCGCGTTATTGTCCCAATTGTGTTAGCTTTGTAAGAATTTCTACAGGCTTAAACTATAGAAACCATAAGGTTTCAATCTATCTGTTTCCTGCAATACATTTTCGCAGCTCCAAAGACGTACTTTGGCAGTGAAATAGTTGCACCCTCACACAATTGGTATCGCGGACACATCAGTGACACTACAAACACAACAAGCATCTCATCACGTAGAGACGTTACCCGAAACATCTCTAACAGAGCACATTAATCGCCAGATGCTCGTCATTCTGGACTTTGGCTCTCAATACTCCGAACTCATTGCTCGTCGGATTCGCGAAACTCAAGTTTATTCCGAGGTTCTTTCTTATCGCACCACCGCCGAACAACTACGACAGCTCAATCCCAAGGGAATTATCCTCTCTGGTGGTCCGAGTTCGGTTTATGACAAGGGTGCGCCTCTTTGTGACCCAGAAATTTGGAATCTAGGTATACCCGTACTGGGGGTCTGTTATGGAATGCAGTTGATGGTACAACAACTGGGCGGGAAAGTAACGCGATCCCAACGGGGTGAGTATGGTAAAGCCTCTCTATTTATTGATGACCCCACAGACTTGCTGACGAATGTAGAAGACGGTTCTACGATGTGGATGAGTCATGGAGACTCTTGTGAGGAATTGCCTGATGGGTTTGCAATCTTGGCACATACTGACAATACTCCTTGTGCGGCGATCGCTCACCACGACAAAAAGCTGTACGGCGTTCAGTTCCATCCGGAAGTTGTGCATTCGGTTGGGGGTTTACCGCTAATCCGCAATTTTGTTTACCACATTTGTGAGTGCCAACCCACTTGGACAACGGCCGCCTTTGTTGAAGAATCGATTCGAGAAATTCGCGCCAGAGTAGGAGATAAACGAGTACTGCTAGCTCTTTCCGGCGGTGTCGATTCATCTACTCTCGCCTTCTTACTCCACAGGGCAATTGGTGACCAGTTGACTTGTATGTTCATCGACCAAGGCTTTATGCGAAAAGGCGAACCAGAGGGGTTAGTACAGCTATTTTCCGAGCAGTTTCATATTCCAGTAGAATATGTCAACGCTCGCGATCGCTTCCTTGCACAAATCAAGGGCATCACTGACCCTGAAGAAAAGCGCCGCCGCATTGGTCACGAATTTATTAACGTCTTTGAAGAAGAATCCAAACGCCTAGGTCCGTTTGATTATCTAGCTCAAGGCACACTTTATCCTGATGTGATTGAGTCAGCTGACACCAACGTCGATCCCAAAACAGGCGAACGAGTAGCCGTGAAAATCAAGAGCCATCACAATGTTGGTGGCTTACCTAAAGATTTGCGCTTCAAACTCGTTGAACCTTTACGCAAACTCTTCAAAGATGAGGTACGCAAAGTTGGTCGTTCAATAGGCTTACCGGAGGAAATTGTACAGCGGCATCCCTTCCCAGGACCCGGTTTAGCCATTCGCATCATTGGTGAAGTCACCGCAGAACGGTTGAATATCTTGCGCGATGCTGATTTCATTGTTCGTGATGAAATCCACCAGCAGGGAATGTACCACGATTTTTGGCAAGCCTTTGCAGTATTGCTACCAGTGCGGAGTGTGGGAGTGATGGGTGACCAACGCACCTATGCTTACCCTATCGTCTTGCGCTTAATTAATAGTGAAGATGGTATGACAGCTGACTGGTCACGAGTGCCTTACGATTTGTTAGAAACTATCTCAAACCGGATTGTTAACGAAGTCAAGGGAGTCAATCGGGTGGTCTACGATATCACCTCTAAGCCCCCTGGCACTATCGAGTGGGAATAATGATTCACTAGGGCGCGTTTTTTGGTCTCTTGTGGTAGTGACGTGTCTAGCCTTAAATAGGGCGTAAATTTTGTAGGTTGGGTCGAAGTTATGAGACCCAACATCTGTGTGTTTATTGGGTTTCGTTCCTCCACTCAACCTACAATTTAAGCCACTTCTGGGGCGAGAAAAAACGCCCTAGACTCGCACCTTCAGGTGACGACGGGCGAACACGATAGTACCCAGCAATACGAAACCTGCTATGGTGTCAGGCTCAGGAACAGCTTCAGGCTCATTATTAGGCAATACGGACTTATCAATCTCAAATGCGATTGTATGCTTACTGGGAGCTTTGGTTGTGTCGATCGCGTACTGCCAACCTGCGGCATCAGTGGGGTTTTGACCAACTACCAAGGATATCCCGTCGTTGGCGCATTCAAGGAATGTGCTGAAGGTCGCTCCAGGTGTCAGCGTTGCCGCACTAGCTGACCCGGTAGTGGCAGAGACTACGCAGGCTATGGCAGCGGTGGTTTCGAGCCATACCTTCAGCGTCTGATTATTAGTCAAGTTGCTTCTCCGTCAGACCTAATAGGACGTTGAGGCTTTCTTGTCAGGACTGACGCAAATTTCCTGTTAAACCGCCATTTTTAGGGGCTTTCTAGCCATTTGCCTCTACTATAAGTGGTGTCAATGCGTAAGTCTTGCTTGTAAGATATCCCAAGAATTGTACTACGGAACTGAAGGTATTACCCTAGAGCTGGATAGCCAACGCCTGATTATCGTGGCACAAACGTAAGAGTATTAATAAAAGAACTTTAGAGGAAATCATTCATGGCTTATTTCTGGTTTAAAGCCTTTCACCTGATTGGCGTTGTCGTTTGGTTTGCTGGGTTATTCTACATCGTGCGTCTTTTCGTCTATCATGCTGAAGCTTCTCAGGAGCCAGAACCAGCCCAAACGATTCTCAAAAATCAGTATCAGATAATGGAGAAACGTCTCTACCACATCATTACCACTCCAGGAATGGTCGTGACAGTGGCAATGGCAATTGGTCTACTGATTACTGAACCGGAAGTTCTCAAAGATGGTTGGTTACACATCAAGCTGGCTTTTGTTGCCCTTCTGGTTGCCTACCATTTTTACTGCGGTAGAATCATGCGGCGTCTGGCAGCAGGGGAATGCAATTGGAGTGGTCAGCAGTTCCGTGCTCTTAATGAAGCGCCAACTGTTCTGCTGGTATCGATTGTATTGCTAGCAGTTTTCAAGAATAATCTGCCGACAGATATCACAGCTTGGGGAATTTTCGGAATGATTATAGCGATGGCAGTAACCATTCAACTTTACGCCAAAAAACGCAAGCGGGATAAGGAAAAACTCTTGGCAGCATCCCAAGCCAATGCTCAAAAAGATGAGGATATGACCGGACAGTTGTCTGCTTAAAGGGTAGGAAACTGTAACTTAATTTCCAACTACGTTTACATTTGTTCACAGTGCCAATTTTAATGGGTTAAGAAAAGCGATCGCATCGATTATCCTTTCTTTATCTTTGTGGAAAACTCGCCAAATTCTGTGGAAAAGTGCCAATGTCTGTGGAAAACTTTGGGTGTCTATAAAAATTTTCACGGCTCAAAGCTGATGTGGTCAGACTGGTAAGCGGGTGGCTCAACGTGAATCAAGACTCGAACAGGCCTAAAACGTTCTTCTAAGCGAGCTTCCACATTCTCGGTGATTTTGTGTGCAGTTTCTACATCGTTGGCGTCTACAATCATGTGCATTTCAATGAACACTTGACGCCCCAACAAACCGCGAGAGGCAATATCGTGGCAGTTAAGGACACCGGGAACTTCCATGGCGACATCCCGAATTGCTTCTGGTGCGATCGCCATTTCATCCACTAACCAAGGCAAATTCTCCTTCAAAACCTTCCAGCCACTGATGAATACTAACAGAGCAACGGGAAAAGCCAGAATCACATCAAGCCACTGAAGTTGAGGCAGATGTAGCAATCGTGCCTGCCAAACTCCAATCAATCCCAAAAGGACGGTAATAGTTACCCAAACGTCGCTCATTGTGTGTTGGGCATCAGCGATCAAGATAGGGCTACCCACTCGCTTGCCCACACTTCTCTCATAGTAGGTAACGAAAATATTCACACCCAAGACAACCAGTAGCAACCACAGTTCGGGAGCAGAGATCTTAACTGGGGTAAGGCCGTGAAAAAGCCGTTCTATGGCTCCTTGAAGAATTTCAAAGCAGGCGATTCCTAAAAAGGCTGCTATTCCCAACGCTCCCACCGCTTCATATTTCTGGTGTCCATAAGGATAATCGCGATCGGGTTGAGGAGACGAAAACCGACTGGCAATCAAACCTAAAACATTGTTCGCACTATCAGTCACGCTATGTAAGGCATCGGCTTGCACGCTGAGAGACCCCGTTAACAATCCCACTACTGCCTTCAATGCCATCACAAATAGATTGAGCAGCAGAGTAATCAGTAAAACTTTACGAACTTCAGAGCGGTTATCTTGTACCACAAATGTCACCCACTCGCTCTTAACTCATCTGAGTATTTTAATTATGGGATGCCACAGTTCTTTATTATTTGTACTTTTTAACAAACAACAAACAACTCTATTACATGTTCTATGATTAAGATTGCCATAATAAGATTCATTGCAAATGGCTCCATCTCAACTAACACTAAATTTGGTCGAGGGTTCTGTTACTTTCCGTTTCACAGCCTCAGCGGCTAGAGAGTTACAGAATGCGATCGCCCAATTGATGCAAAGCCTCAAAGCTGCTACCCAGGCAGCTAGTGGCGGCGGCAAACCCAGTCCTCAAAAACCAATGGAATACCAATATTCCGGGGATGTCTTCCTAGAAATTTTCTGTAATCCCAATATTTGGCCTAGTCCTTTTGCTGCTAAAGTCCTAATCACGCTTCGAGACGATCACATCC
Organism: Coleofasciculaceae cyanobacterium CTOTU46601; assembly: GCA_031970155.1. Classification (GTDB taxonomy): domain Bacteria; phylum Cyanobacteriota; class Cyanobacteriia; order Cyanobacteriales; family Coleofasciculaceae; genus DALYIW01. The sequence continues at coordinate 11,445 of DALYIW010000034.1, forward strand.
GCCTAACTACGGAAGCTGAACTAACTCGCGTCATTGAGGATGTAAACCAGTATCTAGAACAAGTAGGATAAATACTCGTCATAAAATAACTAATCAATCCTTCTAGGACGGGGAACTCGGTCAGATAACTCCTTAAAGTAGGTTCGCTAACCCCATAAGAATCCGATAAAGCATTGTAAGAATCTGAAAGAAATCGAGTCCTGACATTCACGACAATTCAGATAGTCAGGGAAACGTTAGATAGAAACGATCATTAGTCATGGGTTGTTAGTTGTTTGCAAAAGACCAATGACGAAGGACAAATGACAATCCCATCCCACATTTAACTTTACCTGGCTACTGACTAACCGAACCCTAGCGAATCATTTCCTATGAAGGCATTAATCGCATCAACGCCGGCTCAGGGCCATTTAACTCCCCTGTTGGCAGTCGCCAATATTCTGATCAAACACAATCATGAGGTCATTGTGCAGACGGCACCTGAGTTGAGGTCGATGGTGGAGGCGGCAGGCGTGTCGTTTATGCCGGAGCTTCCAGACACCAATAGCTTTAACGATTTGATGGCGTTCCTAGAGCTTCCAGAGCGGCAGACGAAGAATCCAGATCTGGAAATGGTGGTTTTTGACATGGAATATTACTTTTCTCAAAAGATTGGTGGGCAGGCAGCAGGACTCAAGCAAGCACTGCGAGACTTTCCGGCGGATGTGATTTTAACAGACGTGACATTCTTTGGGACGCTGCCGCTGCTGCTAGGGCAACGCAAGAAACGTCCGGCGATTGTGCATTTGGGCATTTCGCTGCTGAATCTGTTTAGCGCCAAGAACAGTCCTCCCCGACCGGGTATGACACAGCAGGAGCAGTTGGCAAAGCGTGAGAGACGAGACGAGGTGTATCATAAACCAACCAAGGCTATGGTCGATCAGGTACTCGCTGAGTTGGGCTGCCCTCCGCTCCCGCTTCCCCCGCTCGAAAGCATGGTTGCACTACCCGATCTTTATCTGCAACCGGGAATTGAGAGTTTTCAGTATGCAGAGGATGCGTCTCTCCCATCGCACATCCACTACGTCGGGCTGCTGCCGCTCCCTCCAAGCCAACATCCACTACCAGACTGGTGGCATAAACTCGACAAGACAAAGCGCCTAGTTTTGGTGACTCAAGGAACGATCGCCAACCGAGACCTGGGGCAAGTTATTGGCCCGGCGTTGACGGGTCTGGCTGCACAAGAAGACGTGATTGTGCTGGCAACCACAGCCGGACAGCCGCTCGAGTCAATTCTGAGTGAGATTCCGGCGAATGCCCATGTCACGTCATTTCTGCCCTATGAGTTGATTCTGCCGAATGTAGATCTGCTGATTACAAACGGCGGCTATGGCACAGTTAGTCTGGCGATCGCACATGGAATTCCCATCGTCTCGGCAGGGATGACAGAGGACAAAGAGGAAGTATCGGCGCATGTGCAGTGGGCGGGTGTCGGTATCGACCTGAGAACAAATCAGGCAACGGCAGAGAGTATACGCACAGCAGCCAGAGAGGTACTCGACAACCCGGTGTATCGTGAGCGGGCGAAGCAGCTTGCACAGGAGTTTGCCAGCCACAACACAGAAATAGAGGTATTGAGACTGATCGAAGCCTGTGTAAGTGAGCCATTGATTGTTTGAAGCAGCAGGTAATATCAGTTCAGGACTTACGCAAATTGCTGATTTAAACGCTACTGCTAGTAGTAGGGTGGGCAGTGCCCACCTTACATGTAGAGGTTCTGCGTAAGTCTTGAGTTATTGGAATCAACTGAAATGGATGTATTCAAAACAAAAAAGCATGGGAGTTTACATCTTGGTATGGTTGCAAGATAACAGTAATTAATCAAGAGTCATTTCATGACGCAAACGCAGCAGGATTTACTCAAAAAAGCTTATGCTGACTTTAACGCCCGTGATATTGATGCCGTTCTCGCGGTGATGCACCCCGATGTGGAGTGGGCAAATGGCATGGAAGGCGGGCACGTTCATGGACATGAAGCGGTGCGTGATTATTGGACTCGCCAGTGGAATTTAATCAATCCTCATGTTGAACCTCAAGGTTTTCAACCCGATGAGAGCGGGCGAATGGTGGTTGCTGTTCATCAAGTGGTGCGCGATTTAGATGGGAACTTGATGGTGGATCAAATGGTTCACCATATGTACACTTTTGCGGATGGTTTAATCGAACGAATGGACATTCAAGAGGCATAAACGCGATCGCCCATTCCTACAGGACTTACGCAGAACCTCTACATGTAGGGTGGGCACTGCCCACTCTACTACTAGCACTAGCGTTTAAATCAGCAAGTTGCGTAAGTCCTGTCCTAATGCACCTAGGTCAGCAACGGCAGAATCTCGTCACACCAAGCCAGCCAACCTGTTTCGTAGTGAATTCCGCGCAGCAATGTCATGTACTGAAATTTTAGGGTTTTCGACAACAGTTGCGGATTTTTGAAGTACTGGTTCTTAATTTCTTGATAAATCGCTAATCGCTGCTGATGTTGCTGACGATGCGCTTCTAGCTTTGCCACTATTGTCTGGCAAGGCACCAGATGCCCAGCATAGAGTTTCACCAGCAAATCATCCTTAATCGGTGCCATCTCCTCAGACTCAGCAATCCACTGACATAACTGCTGTTTACCTAATGCCGTCACGGTATAGATGCGTTTGTCGGGTCGATTTTCCTGCTGCACGGATTCGGCTTGCAGCCACTCCTTTTCTTCCAAGCGGTTTAGTTCTCGGTAAATCTGTTGGAAACTGGCGTTCCAGAAAAATCCAACCGACCCTTCGACTGAGGGATTGAACCGCTTGGCAAGGTCATAGCCGCTGTTGGGGGCGCTGACCAAGACCGACACAATGGCATAGGTAAGGGACATAGGCTAGGGGTTGATATATTCACTAAGTTGAATATAATCGAAAAGAGTGTGTACTCAATTTTATGAATAATAGTTTTGTTGAGTATATAGCTCACAGGAAGCAAGACGGCAAAGGAGTCTGAAGATGGCCAGTGCAAGGAACTATTCTATTTACCAAATCAATCTGCCGGAACACCCGGAGGCGGTTGTCTTTGTCAACGGCTTTTTGGCACGCGATCGCACGGGGTTTTTCTGGATGTGGAAAAATCTGTTGTGGATCAAGACTGCCACAGCCCAAGCTGAAGGCTGTGTGCAAGTAAAAGCTGGAATTTGTGGACCTAACGAAGTGATCATGGTCAGTTACTGGCGTTGTGAACAGGATCTCAAACAGTTCTTTCGAGGTGAACCGCATCGGCAGATGATGCAGTTTGTGATGAAAAATCCCGATAGCCTCTGTTTGTATAACGAGACGTATCAACCGTGGCACAGTGGCAAATACAGCCATGAACCGCAAGGGATGGCAACGCTTTACACGAGCTTGGCACAATAAAAGAGTTCTCAAGCGATTTTCGGTAGCCTAACTTGGCTGGGATTGAATATTCAATCATTAAACTAGAGCGTCGTCTGCACACTGGATGAGAGACTGAAACTTCCGAAACGCGATCCAGGTATTTTGCGAACCGTAGGACAGCATAATCGAATCGCCAGTGTTACCCTTGCTCCTGGTGTCATGTTTCCAGCTGTTACTGGTGTGTATGCGATCGCACTTCACTCAGGAAGAATTTGCTGGGGAGATTTAGTGGGCTTACAAACAGAAAGCTAAATTAGTGTTTTCGATAAAAATGTAATTAAATCTGTTTTAAGCTCAGTAGTATTTTCAGCTCTAAATTTATAACAACTAAGTATCATTAGAAGACTGAAAACTACAAGCCCTCAAGGCAAACAATAGACATGGCAGCGTCTCTCTCAGCTTCAAGATATGGGCTAGAAACCGTTGATGTATATAGAAAACTTAAGGGTTGGAACAAATTGGATGAAGATTGGGCTGAATGTGCCGGAGTTTCAACAACTACTTTGAGGCGATTTTGGGAAGGCCGTCGCATCCAACAAACTTACTTTCAAGCTATTTGTCAGGCAGTTGGGCTAGAGAAGTGGGAATCTATCGTTGACAAAAGAGCACTGGTTGGCTCTTGTTCAGCTCAACTTGACGAGCGGGAGACAGGAAACCAGCAAGAAAAAGAACGTTTGACTGGTGAAGTAGTTCTGCAAACTTCTGTTAGCACCCCAGTTGAGACAAGTGAATGCAATCAAGAACAAGAGTTCAGTGTTGCTCAACAGGTTCGTAAAGCATTTACAGCGCGTCCAGTCTCTCTTGATTCTCCATTCTATGTTGAGCGTCCTCCGATTGAATCTAATTGTTACAACGAGATTGAAGAACCAGGCGCTCTCATCAGAATTAAAGCGCTTCGGCAAATGGGAAAAACTTCGTTAACTAACAGGATTTTAGCTCATGCGCGATCGCAAAACTATCGAACTGTGCGTCTGAACTTACGACAAGCAGAGCGAGCAGTTCTGTCTAATCTAGATAAATTTTTGCGCTGGTTCTGTGCCAATGTCAGCTCCCAATTACACTTAGAGCCAATGCTCGACCCTTATTGGGACGAAACATTGATGGGAAGTATGATTAGCTGCACGACTTATTTCCAGGCTTATTTATTAGAGCAAATTGATAGCCCATTGGTCTTGAGTTTGGATGAAGTTGAGTGGATTTTTGAGTATCCCGACATCGCTCAAGATTTTTTTCCCCTGCTGCGAAACTGGTATGAGGAAGCCAACAATCTGGAAATTTGGCAACGGCTCAGGCTTGTAGTGGTACACTCTACGGAAGTTTATATCCCGCTAAAAATTCATCAATCCCCGTTTAATGTAGGATTATCTGTGGAATTACCAGAATTTAGCCTAAAGCAGTTGGTTGATTTAGCTCGACGTCATGGACTCGATTGGAGTGAGCTTCAAGTTCAGCCCTTGATGGCAATGCTGGGAGGGCATCCTTTTCTAGTGGGGCTGGCTCTCTATCGGATTAGTTGTCAGGATATTACGTTAGAACAACTGTTGAAAACAGCTCCTACAGAATCCGGAATTTTTATTGACCATTTACGAAGGCATCTTTTCAGCTTGCAACAGAATCCAGAATTAGCAATGGTATTTAAAAAAGTCGTTACGACAGACTCAAGCGTACAGCTAGAACCGATGCAAATATATCAGCTACAAAGAATGGGATTGGTACAACTCAATGGCAATGAGGTAAGGCCCCGTTGCAATTTGTATCGCCAGTATTTTTGCGATCTGCTGTAGGCGGCAGCGCTGGACTACGTCTCGCTTTGCTAACGCTATCGCCTAATATAACGGAGGATTTTGGATTAATGAACATGATGTTATCCGAATTAAATGCTTAACAGCTTACAAACTTTTGAGGAAGTCAGGAGTTGGAAATGCGACTGTACCTCAAGAAGAGTGAAAATCGCTATAGTAAGCGCAGGTATGTCTTTATCAGAGGCAGGGCAGCCATGACTATCACATCCCAGAAAATGACGCTTGAGGAGTATCTTAACTATGACGATGGGACAGATACTCTTTATGAATTGGTGAATGGAGAGTTGGTCGTTATGCCGCCAGAGAGCGATTTGAATCAGCGCATTGCCATGTTTTTATTGGCTTGCTTTTTACAGCAGGGGATTCCTTCTTATCGCTTGAGAGTTGGGACTGAAATTGTGGTGAGTGGTTCACGGGCGACAACGCGCTTACCAGATTTGATGGTGCTGTCTGAGGAACTGGCAACAGCGCTAAAAGGGGCGAGTCGGTCTACTGTGATGATTGATATGCCGCCGCCTGAGTTGGTGGTTGAGGTGGTGTCTCCAGGGAAGAAAGGCATTGACCGAGATTATCGTTATAAGCGGTCTGAGTATGCAGCGCGGGGGATTGCAGAGTATTGGATTGTTGACCCGATAAACAAGCGGGTTACGGTGTTGAAATGGGTTGAAGGGTTGTATGAGGAGCAGGTTTTTCAAAAGAAGGATGAGCGGATTGTTTCGCCGATGTTGCCAGATTTGGATTTAACCTGTGAGAGGGTGATGAATGCGGGTGGATGAACACAGTACAAAATCAGGTCTACAAATATAAAGTTGGGGGAAGTCTACCCGTTAATGCTCCAAGCTATGTAGTGCGACAGGCAGACCAAGACCTTTATGAAGGCTTGAAAGCTGGCGAATTTTGTTACGTCTTGAACTCGCGGCAGATGGGCAAATCGAGTTTGCGGGTTCAAACCATGCAGAGGCTAAAACAGGAAGGATTCGCCTGTGCCTCTATCGACCTCACAAGAATTGGTAGCAAAGTTACCTCTGAACAGTGGTATGGGGGAGTAGTCTGCGATCTATGGCGAAGTTTTAATCTAATTGGAACGGTTGATTTCCGGACTTGGTGGCGCGAGCGCGAATTGCTCTCACCTGTACAGCGATTGAGCGAGTTTATCGAGTCGGTGTTGCTACCTTCGATGGATGGCAAAATTGTAATTTTTGTCGATGAGATTGATAGCGTTCTCAGTCTGTCGTTCTCGCTAGATGATTTTTTTGCCTTAATTCGCGCCTGTTACAACCAGCGTGTTGACCAACCTGACTACAATCGCCTGAGATTTGCACTATTTGGGGTGGCACTGCCCTCTGATTTGATTGCTGACAGAAACCGGACGCCGTTTAATATTGGTCGAGCGATCGCGTTAAATGGGTTTCGCCTTGAGGAAGCTCAACCCTTAGCCCTAGGATTGGTGGGAAAAGTCAGCAATCCTGAGAAAGTGCTAGCAGAGGTATTAGCGTGGACAGGGGGACAACCTTTCCTCACCCAAAAGCTTTGTCAACTCATCCTCACCCATGAGGAAGACGTTTCCCAAGGGCGCGAATCCGAGTGGATCGAGCAGTTAGTAGACTCGCGTCTAATTGCCAATTGGGAAGCACAGGATGTACCGGAGCATCTTAAAACGATACGCGATCGCCTTTTGGGTAGCGAACAGCGCACGGGTAGATTATTGGGGCTATACCAGCAAATTTTGCAACGGGGAGAAATTGTCGCAGATAACAGTATCGAGCAGTTGAAATTGCAGCTATCCGGGTTAGTTGTTAAGCACAATGGCTTGTTAAAGGTTTATAACCGCATTTATGGGGCAGTTTTTAATCACAATTGGGTTAAACAAGAATTAGCCTTGTTGCGTCCGTATGGAGAAGCGATCGCCGCTTGGTTAGAGTCCGATTGTCAAGACGAATCCCGGTTGTGTCAAGGGCAAGCATTAAAAGATGCACTCGCTTGGGCCGCTGATAAAAGTCTCAGCGATCGAGACTATCAGTTTTTAGCTGCCAGCCAAGAATTAGAGAAAAGACACGTTGAACTCGCCCTAGCCGCAGAAAAAAAAGCCAGCCAACTTCTAACCCAAGCCAATCAAACTTTAATCGCAGCTCAAAAAAAAGCAAAGCAAACCATTCGCCGAGGCATCATCGGATTCGTACTGCTTTTAATTGTTGCTGTGTCAATCGTGGTATGGGCGGATATAGAGCGCCAAAGACGCACCGCAAAACTCCTCAAAGACTTGCAAAGCTTAGAACAAAGTTTGCAGCGGCAAATTGAAGCCAAAAAAAACGTCAGAGAACAGCTTGAAGAAATTCGCGGTAAGGTGGCTTACGCACAGGCAGAACTCGAAAAAGAACGGCTGAATGTTCTACTCCAGCGATCGGGAAGTGCAAGTACGCAATTAGAAAATGCTATTAAAAACCTCAGAGAAATCAGTGCCTCGTTAAGTCTGCCATTGCAACTTGGCGATCAAGGTCCAGAAGTAGCAGAACTGCAACGAAAATTAAATGATGCTGGCTTTTATATGGATCGGGTTGATGGGATATTTGGGTTGGGAACAGTAAGTGCTGTCAAACAGTTTCAAAATGCTAGAGGGTTAGTGGCTGACGGCATTGCAGGCCCCGACACTCAGAAACTTTTGCAGAAGTATCGCAACTACGTGGTAGTTGTCCCTGTTCAAAGCCCCGATACTCTGCAAGAAGTGCGCCAGTATGTGAAGACGGCTTATTTAGCTGACTCGCAGTCAGGTGCCTACATTGATGCGGGTTCGTTTTCTGACCAATCTAGTGCTCAAAAGAGGGCTGAACAATTGCGATCGCATGGCATAAAAGTACACGTCGTTGATTTTCAGTGAGCGACTATCATGGGGTGATACCAAATCCGCCTTTTGTACCCTTTTTTTGGCTGACGTGGCTAATTTCTCCCCCTCTCCCCCTCTCCCTCTCTCCCACTCTTCATCTGATTTTTACGGAGTAGGAAGAAACCCCGTCTCTTTGAGCAGCAGTTGCAGTTTTTCGTGAGGAAGTTTTGTATCCTTCTTGCTATTCCCCCACATCTCAGAAAAGAAGTCTTGCATCAGCGTAATAAGGCTGCGGTATTTAACGATACTTGCAACGTAGAACTCATCTAAATTCATGTCTCCATCAGCATATATCTGCTCAATGTTGTCGAGTAATATGGCTCCTATTTTATAAGAAGGTTGTCCTTCTTTGATGCCATATTTTTCTAAGATTCTGCGTTTATCGTTCTCTGAACATGAATCATACGACCATCGAATCAAATGACCCAGATTCCGTAGAACTTCTCCATAGTCGTAAAATGTGTTCTGTTCAAAGAAAGACTCTTCCTCTTTCGTCAAGGCAAAACTCTTGTCAAGTACCAAACCAAAATCGGTCAAATAGGTTTGTTCGCCATCGGTGAGGACGTTGCGAAAATGGGCGTCGAAGTGGATGATCCCCTTTGTCCTCAAAAAGGCGATCGCCATGCATAACTCATTGAACGGTTGCTGAAGTTTGTTGGGGTTTTCTCGCAGCCATGTTTCCAACATATAGGGGATGTACTCCAGAACCAGAACCAATTCATAGTTGGCGTTCGCTCTATCTAACACGTAATTCTTGATGTTTGCATTATTTCCCCAGCGTTTCATATCTATCTCTACATCCGCACACGTCTCGCATAAGGGAATAATCCGATAATGGTACATCAGGGGGAAGGTGGCGATCGCCTCTTCCAATACCCACTGAGTTGTCTTAATATGGGTCACCAGTTCACGGAAAACTCCCAAACCAGGGGTGGAACCAATGCCGTAATTATAATGAGTGGGCAGGCCATAGAGGTTTTTAGTAGAGAACAGGTTGTCATATTCGAGGTTCGTAACCGGAACGCGCTTCACAAAGACTTTGGATTCTTCAAGGATGATAACGTGATGCATCCCCCAACCTGTACTCGACTCATTCGACCAACTGTTGTCCAATAGAGAACGTAATTGTGCATTATCAAACTGAGCAATTTGTGAACTGAGCTGGAAGTATTTGTGCCTTCTAATTTCTAAAGAATTCTTAGACATTTTCCTCCGTTAAACTATGGAGCCAGTCCTGGAAATATTGATTGTGCTGCGATCGCCACCGCAGTTCATCAGCCGAAAGGAGTGTTTTTTTTTTATTGCGGAAGCGCTCGAAAGTATGCCCGATGTAAATGGAAAGGATGTAGAGTATATCTGAAAACAGTTTTAATATAAAGCATTTTTTGAAAAATCTAGTAGATAAACAGCAGCACTGACCCTAAAACTGAGCTGAAAACTGAGCTGAAAACGTCTAAATCTAATCCAATTAATTGTTGATAGTTGTTTGCCATGATTTTGATTCCCCCATAAACACTTTAAAAAGAGCATATAACTGACGTTGACATGGGAATTAATTCATTAAAAATAGAATCTATATTGAACAAAAACAGTATCTATGAACAAACAAATTCTATTAATGTTTCTTTTAGTAAGTGGTAGTGTACTGCCAGGGTGCGTATACTCGCCCGATCCAGCCCGCGAATTTGTAGCGATCGCAGCATCTACCGACACCAGAAATTCCTTAAAATCGGTGGCAAATGGCAGAAGAAAGGCACAGGTTGTCGCCGTACAATCCAATACAACACGCCTACAAGAACAACTCAACAATCTCGATCTCTCCAGCGCTCAAGGTAATGTTGGTATTGGAGTTTTAGACCTTGATACCGGTGAACGTTGGTTTCGCAATGGCAAGCAACGGTTTCCGATGCAAAGCGTATTCAAGCTTCCCGTTGGCATCGTTGTATTAAAGCTTGTAGACGAAGGTAAACTTTCGCTCAACCAAAGTGTCACCATTACTCGCGAACAGTTCGTGCCATTATGGAGTCCAATTCTCAAAGAAATCAAAGGCGATCGCGGCCAGTTTACAGTCCAGTATCTTTTGCAGCGAGCCGTTGGTGATAGTGATAACACGGCGGCAGATGCATTAGTTCGCTTGGTGGGTGGGCCTGAGCAAGTCACAGCTATCTTGGGCAGAATGAACCTTCGTGATGTTCGTGTCGATCGCTTGGAACAACAGCTACAGCCCGATTGCGTCGGACTCACTAACTTTCGTCCTGAATTAGTGGATGAGCAAAAATATAAACAGGCAGTTCAGCAGATCCCCGATACCGTTAAGAAGGCAGCCCTAGAAAAATATCTCACCGATCCGCGAGATACAGCAACACCTGAAGCTACGGTTAATCTGTTGGCAAAACTGCAAGCACGTCAATTATTATCTGAGGATTCAACAGCTCTATTGCTCAAAATTATGACCGATTCACCCACCGGACAAAAACGGCTCAAAGCTGGATTACCGCCTGGTTGGACGATCGCTCATAAAACAGGTACAGGCCCAGAGGTTGTAGGAGTTGGCGCTGCTACTAATGATGTGGGAATTATCAGTTCTCCAACGGGAAAGCAAGTTGCTATATCCGTCTTTATTGCTGGCTCAAAAGCACCTATGGAGATGCGGGAAAAACTAATGGCTGAAATTGCCTCAACAGTAGTCAAGGAATTCAATGATGAGTAACATCAACAAACCATAAAGAGGCAGATTCCACCATTAATTAAACCTTAAAAAGCCCAATGAGTAAGGCGATAGGTGCTGCAAGTAACATCCACATTGTAGGTTGCAACCCATAGTGTTGAGCAACCCACGAGAGTACAAGCGGGGCTAAACCACCTACAAAACCCGCTAAGTTGTTGAGCGTCATAACTGTCCCACTCTGCCCTGGCATCGCTGTGTACAATCGCCCTTGAAGAATTGAGTACCAACCCGCATTCAGGAACCCCAGAAAGCCGAGAATGATCAACTTGATATCAATATTGGGCACAACCAAAAAAGCTGGGTAAAGACACAAAACAGTGATGGCGCTAAACCTCAAGTAAACGAGTCCTTGCACTCGTTCAAGTAAGGGAATCAGGAGAAAATCTCCCAGTAAGCCAAACCCCAACCATACCGTAATAGCAAAACTCGCCTGTGTGTTGCTTGCACCAACGACATCCACAAAATACAGCGCTAAAAAACCACGCAGAACATCCAACATTAAATCTGAAAATTGCAACAAAGTTAACCAACGTAGTACGTTGCCTCGTTTTAAGGCGTTGATAGCATGACAGATACCATCGTTGAAACTCTGTATTGGCTCATCAACTTGAGATGATGGAGTGAGAGTTACGATAGGATACTTCCACAAGACTCCTACCAGTAATACCGTTAGTACCGCCAAAATTAAAAAGACACTTCGCCAACTTTGATTGAATGCTACAGCACCTGTTAAAGCCAAAGGTCCAATTACATTACCAACAGAACCCGCTAATGTCCAACGTGCCATGTTTTGCTCGTGGCGTGTTGGTTCGATGTCCATCAACGTGGCTTGGGAAAGACTGACAAAAGCGCCAGAGGCGGGATAAAACAGTACAAACGCGGCTAATAACCAGAAAAAGTGATGACTGAGGGAAATGAGGAGTAATGCGATCGCAAAAGCAACGCCTCCCCCCAAAATCAATTGCCGTCGCTGACCAAGATCTCCTAAAATTCCCAGAATTGGTTCTATCAAGCTGCTGATTGTATTCGGTACCGTCAGCAACAGTCCCACTTGTATATAGGAAAGATGCAAATCATTCCGAATCAACGGATAAGCTGCACCCCTCACTCCATCCACAAGCTCATCTAATAACTCAATCGTCAGGAAGATAATCGTTAATACAATTACAGTCCTGGTCGTTTTGTTTTTACTATCCAATGACATCGTGAAATTCTCCCGTCCTCAAAATTTGAACACCAACGCAACATCTTCAAGGGCGTTAGCGATCGGAGGAGGAATCCACGAACAAACTCTCCGCCTTAGTTGTAAGGCGAATCGCCGGTTGGATTGGGTTCTAGAAGATTACCAGGGAGGAAAAATCATAGAAACTATAGGTAAAGAAAAGACTTGCAAATAGTTCTGTCGCCTATTATACGATGCCCATAATGATGATATTGAGTAAAGGCGGTATAATTAATAGTTATGCGACTCTGACATATCGGTAGGGTTTTCGTTTGGAAGCAGTCGCCAAATTATCAATTGTTTCTAACTGTATCCGACCAAGTACAATTAGTCTAAAGAGTGTTTGTAAGTCCTTTAGACTTGTGTGGATTAGAACTAAAAGTTGTAACTTGCTCAGGCTGCCTAACGCCACTCTTAATGAATAAAATATTGAGCTAATCTACGATGTCTGGAAGAGTAACTCCTGATATAGATACGGTCACTCACCAAGTTGAATTTTTGAAGCAAGTTGTCGTAGTCATGCTGGGGCTAGCATTGACTAATGCGCTTCAAAATTTTATTGTAGGAGAGTGGCCTAAAAGATTTACACCACCTTCACGGTTTCAAGAAACATTTGTTTTTGGTTTATTAATATTAAATCTTATTCGTTTCTTTTATGGCAACTGGATGTCTCTTGAGAAAACATTTGATAGAACAAGATTTGAGGGTAAATCATATCTCATAAATTTTGTGATTGTTATAAGCCAGAGTATTGCTTTCACGGTTCTAAGTTTTTATAAACAACTGTATCCTCATTTCTTTATTCTTTTTGTTATTGTTTTATTCATTGATGTGCTTGGCTTTGGGCTTTTGTTGACAACGGAGGATCGTCAAAGACTTCGGCTTCAGATTCGGTGGTTGTTTAACAATCTTTGGGCTGCGGTTGCTCTTTCTTTCATCAATCCTATCATTGCTAACCAGCAGAGCCTTTTCTGGGCAGCAATTTTGGTGTCTAGCTTGAATACTATCGCTGGTTTTTGGATAAGTTGGCAGTTCTACTTACCTGCTAACTCTGCAAACACTAATCAATAGACCTCTTGCATAAATGCGAAATCCGACTCTCAAAGTATCAATTTAGCGTAGTAAAAATGGACTTTTGCAAGAGGTTTAATAATGATGATATTGAGTGATGTACTCAGACCAACCTGACGGTATGGTATGAGTACGTCACCAAAGCCGATGGAGGATTCAGCCATGGACGATAGCCCAAGCATTCTCTCGCACATTTCAATTGGCACCAATGATTTTGAACGAGCGATCGCGTTCTACGACCAAGTACTGCCAACGCTAGGCTGCAAGCGGATTATGGAACATCCTGGTGCCATTGCCTATGGAAAGCAATACCCAGAATTTTGGGTACAAATGCCAATTGATGGGCAGCCTGCAACTGTTGGAAATGGTACCCATATTGGCTTTATCGCCCCGACTAAAGAATCGGTTCATGCGTTTTATCAGGCAGCCTTAGCTGCTGGAGGCATAGACGATGGTGCTCCAGGCCCCAGGCCAGACTATGGTGAACCCTACTATGGTTGCTTTGTCCGCGATCCAGACGGTCACAAGGTTGAAGCGTCCTATTGGGATAGCAACTGATTTATGACTTACGCAAATTGCTGATTTAAACGCTACTGCTAGTAGTAGGGTGGGCAGTGCCCACCTTATATGTAGAGGTTCTGCCTAAGTCCTGTATATGTTGTGTCCATGCGTAAGTCCTGTGATTGCTGGAACTCTACCAGAATCAGCCTGAATAACTCAGCTTGCCAAACTACAGGACAATGCTTTGCTAAGTATTGATGTGTCAACGGTTCGACTTCGCGGCAGTTGAGCCTGTCGAAACTCACCGTTGACCCTGAGCGAAGCCGAAGGGTCATACCCGATCAAGAGGTTGATGTGGCTGTGGTGGCAGTTTGATTCGGATCGGGTTGCCGGGACATACCTCGCCACCAATCACGACAATGCCCATGACACCAGCTTTGCGAATGAGTTTGCCATGCTCGTCGCGCCCTAGCACCGCCGCCATCAGTCCCGGCTGGAATCGATCCAACTGGCGGCAGGGATTTCGCAGACCAGTCAATTCAACCACTGCTGTGTCACCCAAATACAGCCGTGTACCAGTCGGCAAACTAAGCAGATCGACACCGCGCGTTGTCACATTCTCACCCATTTGTCCGGCTGATATGACGAAGCCAGCAGCTCGCAACTCATCATGCAGTTCAGCGTGAATTAAATGCACTTGACGTAAGTTAGGCTGGGTTGGGTCAACTGCTACCCGCGAACGATGCTTGACTGTTTTACCCATATGTGCATCTCCCTCGACCCCAAGCCCGGTCAGAAGTTGGATACTTCCTTGATTCGGCTTAGTGAAGGTGTGTGTCGCACTGCGGCTGACCGCTATTACTACGCCATCCATCTGTACCACCTAACTGGCTTGATCTCACATATTGCAGCAACCTCCTATCAAGTATTATCTCCAACAATTACCCTAAGTACGCTTGACTTTGTAATTGTTAGGATGCTGTTGAATTCATCAAAGTTCATCCTCATCAGCTTGTATCGTGCTGAGAAACTCTCTCAGCAGACTTGGAATTGCCTCTCTATATTTGTTTCGAGTCGTTGCATCCATACTGGATAGGACTGGAAGCCACCTCAAGGCTGAGAGAATAGTTGACAATTTTTGGGCTAGCTCAAATGCTTCTTCTAGTTTTTCCCGAGTCTGATATTCAGCCCATGACTTCAAATAACACTCTCTGAGTCGCTTAAACCAGAATGAACTTTTTCCCAGTTCAAATCTCCTCTCCAAACTGTCATAAATGCTGTGTAGGCTGAAGAAAGGATGAGCAATGCTACTGTCCCCCCAGTCAAAGAATCTGTAACGTCCATCATTGATAAAGACGTTTCCATCGTGTAAGTCTCCATGATGAAGTGTCTCTGGCACACCAAAAGTCGCTAGTTGTTGACACAACCTGCCAAATAAATCAGCATTGTCCTGCAAATGCTGATATTCAAGTGAACTGAGTCCACTGGGATGATTAAGAGCTAACGCTTCGGTATCACTCAGGAGTTCTTGGAACCTGGCAGGCAAAACTGCTAAACGGCGATCGGGTATACCCAGTTCCAAAAATTCATTGAGATGCTTGGCAGACTCCTTCTGCAATTGGGCATAGATTGGCAGGAGAGATTCCCAATATTGAATGTCATCCTCCGTTTTTAGAGTTTCGCGAAGTCTCATCCCTCCGTCAGACATGAGCAGCCAGCCTTGCTCTATGTCAGTTGCTAAAACTTGCGGCATACAGTGAGGATACCAATGCGACAGAGTTTGGGTGAGTGCTGATTCATAGGCAAGCTCTGGTACAACCGCTTTAAAGTAGATATCGCCTATGCTCGTGGGTACTCGCAGCACTGTTGACCAATGACGAATATGAGGCTGCTCGATCAAACCAATACGCTTGCTCCCTTGTCGATGCAACTCACGCTCAATCCAATTACTGGCTTGCTCAAGCCAGGTTGGTTGTACCCAAAGGAGGCTAGAAGGATGAGTCACAAAGAGCTCCGAAAGTTGTTCTTGATTACCAATGCTTCTGCGGTAGTTTAATACTCTAACTTAAGTTTATTTCTGCAATTTCTGATACATTGTTATTGTACAGAAACGTCCATTATGTTCTGATTAAAAACAGGTAAAGGATGAGATCAAGTACGAGATAGCCTGCACTATGTCTAGGTCTTAGACAGTGTGTAAATGGCTGGATAGAAGTTGTCAACCCTATGATGCATTCTGAAGATAGTTTTTGAGTACAGGGTAAAGACTTAAAAAAAACGTATTAAATTGCTTTTAAACCCAGGCTGTGCTTAGGTTGTGTCTTGAGTACAAAAATACCAGACCCCTAGCCGATAAATACTCGTACCCCTACCCGAAAATACTAGAACCCCTATACCAAACAAAATTTGAAACGCTTATGGGTTGAGAGTTTAAGGCTTTGAGTACAGCCTTAATTAATCTAATAATTTCTTAACCCAGTTAGAAGCGCTGCTCTGTTTTGGTGTGACTGATATAAAAATTAATAACGCCAGACACTTTACCCTTGAAGAGAAGACTGTTCCTTCTCTTGCATTTTGGGTAATTGAAAAGACGCGATAGTGAAGCGATACTTATAGCTTTCTCCTCTCGCGTCTTTCATGGCACCAGTCAAGTCACCTACCTGAGCTACCTAATTCAATGTCAATATCTACAGGATTACCTCCGGTGCGAGAAGCGATCGCACTCACAAAATCTATCATCGTTTAACTCATCTCACGCCATCAAGGACGTGAAGTTTGTTGTTTGTTGTTTGTTGTTTGTTGTTTGTTGTTTGTTGGAGAGTAGTTGTATCAGCTGTTGCACATTTAACTGGCAAGTTGATCAATGACAGATTTCTTGTGGAATGGGCCCAAAAGCACGTTCAGAATAAGCGAATTAAATGTACAGTAGCGTACAAACAACCAACAACCAACAACTAACAACCAAGTCACCAACCGACTTTGTGTGAAGAATACCGTTGCCTAAGTTAGCGCCTTAACGCCTCGATCTTTACTGGTGCCAATCAGGTTGTTGTTACAAGCTGTAATTATCTACAAAGTTCTACTGAAAGCGATCGACACAACCTCGTTGAAAGTAAGACATCAGTCTTACCCAGGCAATGCCATTACTTAAGTCATCTTTCCCCCTTGACAAATCCCTCACTTTAGGAGTTTTTTCAGTATGCAGAAGAATACCCAAAATCAAGACTTGCATCATGTGGTTATCATTGGTGGCGGCTTTGGTGGACTCTACACTGCTAAAGCACTAGGACGTGAAAAAAACGTCAAGGTAACCTTGATCGATAAGCGTAACTTTCACCTATTTCAACCCCTACTTTATCAGGTAGCAACGGGTAGTCTATCTCCTGGTGATATTGCCTCTCCATTGCGGGGAATTTTAGGCAGTCACAAAAACACCAAAGTTATGATGGCAGAGGTGACAGATATCGACCCAGAACAGCAAAAAGTCATCCTGAAAAACGATGAACTGAGCTACGATACCTTGATTATGGCTACAGGTGTCAGTCATCATTACTTTGGCAAAGACGAATGGCAAGAATTAGCACCTGGATTAAAAACAGTAGAGGATGCCCTAGAAATGCGTCGCCGCATTCTCTCTGCCTTTGAAGCAGCACAAGATGAGCCAGATCCAGAAAAACGCCTTGCTTTGCAGAGATTTGTAATCGTTGGTGGGGGTTCTACAGGTGTGGAATTAGCAGGTGCTGTAGCTCAAATTGCCCACAAGACTCTAAGAAATGAGTTCCAAGAAATTGACACAACCCAATCGGAAATTTATCTACTCCAAGCCAATGAGCGATTGCTGCCAAATTATTCACCAAATTTATCGGCGGCAGCAGAAAGCGAACTCAAGCGTTTAGGAGTGATAGTCAAAACCAATACCAGGATGACTGGAATTGACAATAATGTTGTTAGCTTGAAAACTGGCGATATCACTGAACAAATTCACGCTAAAACTATACTCTGGGCAGCGGGCGTGAAAGCATCTCGTATGGGCCAAGTCATCAAAGATCGTACAGGTGTAGAACTAGATAGGGCGGGTAGAGTTGTCGTTGAGCCTGACTTGAGCGTCGCTAATTATCCTAATATTTTTGTCATTGGCGACTTGGCAAATTTTTCTCATCAAAATGGTGAACCCTTACCTGGAGTGGCACCTGTAGCGATGAGGCAGGGAGAATACATGGCTAACTTGATTAAGAGTCGGTTAGCTGGTAGAACCATACCAGACTTCCACTACACCGATAGAGGTTCTTTAGCTGTAATTGGCCGTAACGCGGCAGTGGTGGATGTTGGATTCTTTCAATTTACAGGCTTCCCTGCTTGGCTAATCTGGACTTTCTTGCACATTTATTTCTTGATTGAGTTTGACAACAAAGTGGTTGTGTTCGTTCAGTGGGCATGGAGTTACTTAACTCACAACAATGGCGTGCGTCTAATCACGGGTAAGGATTCAGCACCAACAGAGAGTGAAGAAATTCCGAGACAATTGGTAGCACCGATATATCGCTGATACCGATTCACTAAAATTTGCGGCAAATCAATACGGGTAATGAGTAATGGGGAAGAAATTGGCTATTGCTCATTACCTACTGACTTATTACCTGTCCCCCAAGTATTGGTTGCAGCTAGAAAGTGAATTAGTGAAATCCCGTTGAGTTTTAGAGTTGGTTGTTTGTTATAAGGATGAACAAGTATTTATTAACAAACAACCAACAACAAACAACCAACAACGCCGCCTTTTTACTCTAAAAACTTAGGCTACAAGTTCAAACAGCAACCGTCTGTTGATGCTCAATCTTAGTGCCTAAAACTTTCAGAAATTGTTCTAGCCAGTGGG
Organism: Coleofasciculaceae cyanobacterium CTOTU46601; assembly: GCA_031970155.1. GTDB lineage: Bacteria > Cyanobacteriota > Cyanobacteriia > Cyanobacteriales > Coleofasciculaceae > DALYIW01. The sequence goes on from DALYIW010000034.1 coordinate 29,966, forward strand.
GATGTGCAGGCCACGCTGGTGCTGTCACCAAATTGCCATCAACCATCGCTTCATCTGGTGGGATATGAACATAGAGTCCACCAGATCGAGTAACGTCTGGCCCACAAGCTGGGTGTGCAGTACAACTCTTGCCTTCGAGCACACCAGCCGCTGCTAATACCTGTAATCCGTGACAAATGGCAGCGATAGGCTTATTTGCCTGAGCAAAGTGACGGGTAATCTCTAGCACTTTCTCATTGAGACGAATGTATTCTGGAGCACGACCTCCAGGAATAACCAAGGCATCGTAGGTATCAGCCGTTACTTCATCAAATGTAGCGTTGAGTTTGAAGTTATGACCTGGTTTCTCAGTATAAGTTTGGTAGCCTTCAAAGTCGTGAACCGCTGTCGGAACTGTTTCTCCTACTTTTTTATCCGGGCAGACGGCATGAACAGTATGTCCCACCATCTGCAACGCCTGGAAAGGTACCATCACTTCATAGTCTTCAACAAAGTCACCAATCAACATCAATATTTTTTTTCCACTCATCTTTCCACTCCTACTTTCTTGAAGGTCTGATTTAAGTTTTTATTCAATCAAATTTTCTATTGCTTAGAGTGCTTGATTCTGGGGTTGAACCAATAAATAGTACCCTTCTAACTAGGCACCATGAGCGATCGCTCACAACTCGCGAAATGAAAATCTTTTTTCCTCAACTCCCGACTCCTTATTTTCAAGACAGCTGTCCACGCGATCGCTTGCACAAACATTGGATGAAAATTTCTTTTTTCCTACTCCCGACTCCCGACTCCCGCCTCCCGACTCCCGACTCCCTATGTTCAAGACAGAGGACAAATCAGAATTCATCTATGGCAATCCTATATGAGCGGCGAACACCTCTCCCTTCCCTTGTCTCTCTTGTTTGAAAATCCCATAGGATTGCTATAGTCAACTAAAATTCTTCACCCTCTTCAACCATATTGGGACTAATCAGAGTGATGTCAAACTCCTCATCTACTGGCGCACTTATAACAGATTTACTCTCTAGTAGGTAATAAACTATTTTCACTTGAGGACCAAAGACAATCACATCCTGATCTTTAAGAATGTGTTCGGTTACTCTCTGACCATTGATGAAAATTCCGTTAGCACTGCGCTTACCCTTGGGGTCACCATCGATAATCTTGTAAGCATAGGTGCCATCAGAGTTCTGTTGCCGTTCTAATGTGGCATGTCGGCGCGAGACAAACGGTGATAACAATTGAAGATGACAATCTGGACTTTTGCCAATGATATAGACAGAATCCCTTAAGGCGTATTCTTTACGTCCCTTGTCGTCTTCAATAATCAGTAAATGGGTTGGAGATTTTTGTTCAGCCATTGACTCAGAGCTTAGAACAGATGTTACGTTTATGGCGATTATAACTTGACCTAACTTAAGTCAAATTTATCAAACGTGTAAATGGAAATAAACTGAATAGGCATTTAGTTAGCTCTCTGAGAGAGGAGTTTAAGTTAACTTGACCTACCCGCTTAGTGGCAACGTCGTTGAATCATGATGAGAGTCATGCCGAGGCGGCATCAACCTTGACGCAGGGCTTCCCTGATGTACGCTTTATCTACCATGGCATATCCAGAGCAGCTTGGTGGTTGTTCCCCGACTTGAGTTTGACCCGATCTATCATGCTTCATAGTATCGAAAGTGATGTCCTATAAGCTAGCAGCTAGAGTCATACCAACGACATTAGGAACATCCCACCATTTTAGAGAAATGTAGGCGCTTAGCCAATCTACCTTCCGTAGGGACTCACAGCTGTCCACTCTTTCCTTACCAATGTGCTGGCATGGGGATGCGATCGCCTCCTCACGTCCCCTAACTTCTTGAGAGGCTATAGCCTACTGGGTATTGTTTTAAATTTCTCCGGTGAGGCTAGGGAGTAATCTTCCAGCTTGAAATCACCGAAAGGTTTCTTTTCTAAACGCTCCCGTAGTGCTTCATCAAGAATGACACCTTCTGTTTGTTTTTTCACCCCGATAATGATGATACTTCTTTGGTAGGATGTTAAATCCTGATTTGACTGACAATCATTTCGCCTAAATTGACCAAGATTTAATAAGCGATACCCTTTGACACTGGGTATATTGCTAAATAATTTTTTACCTAAAAGTTGTATCTGCTGTGCTCGTTCAAAAGCTCTACGCTCTTCAAGTTGTGGAGAACCCTCACAAGAGGCTGTGCCAACCGAAATAATCTCACTTGGGTTTTCCATTATTCTCTGTATGCCTTCTTGTTCAAAGCTCGACTGTAAGGCGTCAAGATTGATGATTTGATCGTTATATTTGACTTGAAATGAGCTGCCAATTTTCCATTTATACTCTACAGAGAGAACAGCAATGTTAAATTCAGCAGTCCTACCTTGGCTATCTTTACCTTCTACATAGGGGAAGTAGTCCACTTTACCTTTGCGCTGTGGAGATTGAGCGGGAGTTGGAAACAAAGACACGTTGGGATTGAAGAATGCGAGGGCGGCTAGAGTGATTAATCCTAATGCCACCAGTAGGAATGCCAACAAAGCAATGAAAGGTAATTTGTCTCGTTCCTTTTCTTGGGGTGGCGGCAAGGGTTGAGGTTGTGGAATGCCTCCTACCTTAAGGGTTTGAGTGAGGGTTGCAGTTGGTTGCTCGCATTCCTCAAGACGCTGCAAAATCTCCTGGGCACTGGCGGGGCGATCGCGTGGGTTACGCGCCATCAGTTGATCGACTAAATTTAACAAACTGGGTGAAATCCCAGAGGTATAACTACGCCATTTCAACACATCGGTTTGAGAATCGTACATCGTATTCGGATGCCGTCCCGTCAACAAAAACACAAACGTACGTCCCAAGGCAAAGAAATCTGATTGCGTCACCGCATCGCCATGAGCTTGTTCTGGTGCGGTGTAACCTGATGAGATAATTGCTGTGATGCCATGCCCTGCGCCGAGTTTGGCTAGATAGGTTCTGGTTACTTCTCTCGCTGTGCCAAAATCAATCAACACCAACTGCCCATTGGGTCTGAGCATGATGTTAGATGGTTTAATATCCCGATGCAGGTAATTCTTGCCATGCACTAGCACCAGTATCTCTGCTAGCTGTTTCATCCAGGCGATCGCTTGTTCTTGAGAAATAGGGCGATTTCCTTGCTGCTGTAGCCACTCTTCTAAGTTTAGACCCTCGATTTTTTCCATTACAATGCAGTGCAAGCTCAAACCATTTCTAGTCTGATTAGGGAAGTAACCATCCACCTTGGGTATACCGGGATGATTCAGCTGTCCTAATACCGCTGCCTCTTGCTCAAATAGTTCTACGGCTTTGTCGTCGCTGTTGAGATTCTCTTTGAGTACCTTGAGGATTTTGGGCGTACCTCGTTCATAGGCTTCATAAATTTTGCCAAAACCACTTTTGTCACTCAGAAGGCGCATCACTTGATAACGCCCTTGTAGGAGTACTTCAGAACCACAACTTTGACAGAAGCGGTTGTTATCGTTTTTTGGATCGTCTGGTTTAGGGCAGCTGGGATTTATGCAAAGCTGCATGGATGGCTACAGGATGACTACATCCCAACTATATACAGGACTGACCAAAAAAGGAGGAGGGATGAGGGATGAGGGATGAGGGATGAGGGATAATAGCGTAACTCTCTTCGACGGTGCGGAGCGTCAGGATGAGGGGAAAGTACCATTATTGATTTATAACCAGTTAGCTCTATCGGAGGGGACGAGAACCTGCTGGACATTGAATTTCAGATGAACCCCTCGCCGGGGCAGTTGGCATGGCAGGAGGCGAAGTAGAGGGTTTTTCCGTTTCGCAAATTTGGGTAGCGGTGGCGGTTTTCTCGTTCACTTTTGTCGCAAAGATAGCGCCTATGTAACTGGGAAGTTGAGAAGTTTTGGGAATGGCGGCGATCGCCACACTTCGCGTATTATCCTTCTGAGGTACAATCTGATAGCGATAAAATTCAGTTTCCAAGTTAGAAATAATTCCCAATTCTTTGATATCGCTGGCAAATTTATCGTTTTCTAAAAAATAAGCCTGCTGCGCTCTGATTAATATAGTCAGGAACTGTTTAACTACATTACTTTGTCCTGTCTTGTTATTTTGAGGGTCAACTACTTGAATGTTTTCAGGCACAGTTGTAGCCTCTGAAATCTTCTCAAACAGCGTGGACTTGGAGCTAAAAACAGTTGGTCTAGCTTGTCCAGGGTTAAGATTTTCTAACTCGACACGTAACTTTCCTTCAGGGGTTAACTCAAAAATGGTCAAGACTTTTTCACTGGGACTCAGCACCATGTCCAGTTGCATTGGTTGAGTTGTCGGATTAATCTGGTAAGCAATTTTGGAAGCAACAGAAGCCTCGTTAGGTGTCGGTAGCACCACAAATAATTTGCCGTCTGGTGCGAAAATAAAGGTGAATACTTTGTCGGATTTGGGGTCTTTGGCTTGCCACCGCCCTAGTAATTGTTGGGCAATCGGCGGCTTTTTGGATGGGGCTTGAGTTTGAGATACTGTTAGTGCGATCGCTTTTGGCGCTGGGGGAAGTGCGATCGCACGTTGAGCACTTACCGGGATTCCCAGAGTACCCAGTAGCACCACGAGTAATCCTTTAGCGATGAACTGGCTAGGAACCCCCAATGATAGCGCTGTACAATGCGCTCTTGGCGTTGCTTGACACATTACGCCCTGATGATGCGATCGCGCACGAATGTTAAGAACAATGTGACTCATCGAATTAAAGCCCAGAAACTCACTGGATTTTAACAGCCAGGACTCACACCCGACTAATGCATGACGAGCGACATTCTTCACTTAAATAGTCTAAATAGTCCTAGAAGTCGGTGTTATTTGTTGTTTGTTGTTTGTTGTTTGTTCAAGAAAAATCTACAACAAATAACAAAAATTGATGCCGTAAATTATATCTATTCCTGGAATTTATTTTCATCAATTTACCGGGCAATCGGAACGCCTACCTTACCATAAAAAATTACTATGAGTGGATAGGCATCTTGCCCGTCCTAGTTATTTTTGCAAGAGATTCTATGAACTTTGTACACAAACCTTGGATAAAAATTACTCTCTCCTGACTCCTGACTTCTGACTCCTGACTCCTGACTGCTATTTTCAAGATAGGTCTATTATAAAGAATGTGTGAACTGTGATGAAACTTGTAATGAAGATTCCGTAAACCTCATGTCAAAAACTATTAGATCAGGTCAAGTTTATACAAAATTCATATATAACTTCTAATACCTAAGCTAAAGACTTAAAAAAATAGAATGCGAATCTACCAACAACTAGCTGTTACTACTGCTAGTGCTGCCCTCTGTTTAGTTGTGAGTGAAGCTACTCCTGTGCGAGCTGCAATTATCACTTATGATTTCACTTTAGATTTAACTAGTGGCTCCGGAGCCTTGCAATCATCAGTAGGCAACCAATACACTGGTTTTTTCAGTTACGATGATTCTTCTATCAGTTTCTCAGATCCAACATCATCAGGTGGACTAGGTTATGTCACCCTTCCTACTGAATTTTCATTAAATTTTAATAATATCAATTATACTGTGGCAGACTTGTTTCCTTATCGGCGTGGCGCAGGAGGAACACTTTTGCAATTCACTCAATCTGGAGACTCATTTCAATTAACTTCTCTTAGTTTAGCGGCTCAAGATCCAGGCTCCACCAGCTCTTTTAATCTAAATATATTCCAAAACATTGCCTCTGGATTTGACGGTTTTTTGTATTTCGGAGATGGCGCACAGGGTTCTGGAAATGTGACCTCTTCATTGCGCCCTCAAGCTGTTCCAGAGTCTGATACTGTTTTAGGAATAGGTGTTCTAGGTTTCTTTGGTTGGTTACTGAAGAAAAAGAAAGCATCTTCTAAACGGGTTTAGCTTCTAGCGGTTTTCAGTTACATGTAGCACACGGTAGGGGCGCGACATGTCGTTCCCCTACAAAGCTCCGTGTTATATTCAATTGAAATTTGATAGGACTCTAGGCGCTATGAAACTCGACCATTAATGTAGTAATCTCTAGTACCTTTAGCATCGAGTGCTTCTCCCAATCGATTCAACCCATGAACATAAGCCGCTGTTCGCAGTGAAATTGCTAGTTCCTGAGAAATTGACCAAATATGTTCAGCTTCTTCCACTATTTTCTGTTTGAGGCGTTGATTGACTTCTTCTATCGCCCAGTAAAGTCCACTGCGGTTTTGCACCCATTCAAAATAGCTAACCGTGACGCCTCCAGCATTTACTAAAATGTCTGGAAAAACATAGATTCCTTTTTCTTCCAAAACTTGATCAGCAGCAGATGTTGTTGGCCCATTAGCCACTTCAAAGATATATTTAGCTTTGATGTCATGAACATTTGCTTCATTAATTTGATTTTCCAATGCCGCTGGAATGAGAACATCGACATCTAAGGCTAAAAGTTCTTGATTGGTCAGCACTTCATGTTCAACAATATTACAAACCGAGCTTTTACAGTAAACAGCTTGTACACCATTACCAGAGGCTTTATATTGTCGAATGCTAGGAATATCTAGCCCTTTTTTGGCGTATATCCCTCCTTGAGAATCACTGACAGCCACAACTTTATAACCCGCTTTTGCAAGTAATTGGGCTAGCAATGCGCCCGCATTACCAAATCCTTGGATTGCTACAGTTGTCTCGTGGGGCACTTGCTCAAATTTCGGCAAAATGGATTCAATTACATAGAAAGCCCCAGTAGCAGTGGCACCTTCACGGCCAACACTTCCCCCCATTGTCAGGGGTTTACCAGTAACAACAGCTGGGGTAATTTGACGGCAGATGATGCTGTATTGGTCCATCATCCAGCCCATGATCATGGCATTGGTATAAACGTCTGGTGCGGGAATATCAACATTAGGACCAATAAAGTCTGCGATCGCATCGATATAACCGCGAGTTAACCGTTCTAATTCCAGCTTCGATAATGCCTTAGGATCGACGGTAACTCCACCTTTTCCACCACCAAATGGCAGGTTTAAAACCGCACATTTAAATGTCATCCAAAACGCTAAAGATTGTACTTCATCGAGAGAAACATTAGGATGATATCGTACACCTCCTTTAGCTGGTCCTCGCGTGTCATCATACCGGACTCTATAGCCCTGGAAAATTTTTAAAGTGCCATCATCCATCCGGACTGGAATTGAAACATTTAAACTTGATTTTGGATACTTTAATCGTTCAAGTGCATCCTCAGAAATTGAGACATATTTCATTGCTGTTTGCAGTCGTATACTGGCATCAGCAAATAATGAATCAGACATTCCGTTATTTCTCCTTTGACTTAACTGGATTGGGATGGAGATGTTGGTTCAAAGAGAAGAAAAGAAGACTCGCTTTGGGCACATCACATCGAAATCTTCTGATAAAAGAAGATGTTTAACTACCAGACCCCAACGCCAGTTAATATGTTTGTTGTTTTTCCTGGTGTGCGAAGCTTTTACAAACGCGACTTATCGTCTTTGAATTTAATCAATATTGGTCAAGAAAGTTTAATTCTTTCTGTCTTTTCTACATTAAAACAGAAAAAACTGTATATTTAGCTACAGTTTAAGAAAACTTATAAATTAAGCCGGAGCGATCGCTCTGTGCAGTAGGAATAGCAATTACACTAACAAAGGAAGATTTCTAACTTTTACCCGGCGGACTTACAACCCGGTGTCAGAGCAGTTCTTGAACCTAGTTGTAAGTTAACTTGAAGAGAAATCAACTCAGTTGAGTTGCAGGCACGAGGCAACAATGATAGAAATCCTAGCAGCACTCTCGGCATCGGCGGCAGCAGGAATGAGAATTGCCCTGCCTCTTCTTGTTATTGGCTTGATACAGAGTGAAAACCTCTGGTCTAAAGTCCCTTTGCTGTCTCGCATTCATCCATCTGTTTTGCTATGTATACTGACTAGTTGGTCTGTATTTGAGCTATTTGCTTCCAAAAAGCTGTTGGGGCAGCGCTTTCTGCAAGTTTTCCAGCTACTGTTGAGTCCTGTGGTTGGAGCAATTATGGGTATTGCAGTGGCTCAGTTTGCCCAAGCCCCCAGCGCTTCAGTATGGATAGTCGGTATTGTGGGCGGATTAGTGGCGTTTGTACTCCAGCTAGTTCAAGCTGGCTGGTTCTTCCGTTTGCGGGGCATACCCCTGTGGGTTGTCTTTCTTCAGGATGTTTTGTGCGTGGCTTTGGTAATTTTAGCCCTTGATGCACCGCGACAGGGAGGATTAATCGCTTTAATGTTACTCTGGCTGGCGATTCGCAGCTCTAAACAGTGGCATCGCTGGTATGTGAAACAAAATCGTTTTCGGTTGTGATTGGTTGTTGGTTGTTGGTTGTTGGTTGTTGGTATTCTTGACACCAATGACACTGCCCACCCCACTACTAGCTGTAGTATTTAAAAGAATCAAAATCCTACTCCCCCCGACTCCCTATTTTCAGATTAGACTCCATGAACTCTTATCTCACCACGAAAGAATGAAAAGTTTCTTCCCCTACTCCCTACTCCCCACTCCCCACTCCCTATTTTCAGATTAGACTCCATAAATGCGAGTCAACAACGAAGTAATGTCATTTTTTAAGGAGCTGTGCCTAGAACTAACTTAAATTAAAAAAACAAAAGACACTGGCTACAATGAAAGCTATCGATGAAGTAACGAAAAGTCATTGACCTCCGCGTCAAGCACGGAGGCTTGGAAGAAGAAGATTCACCACCTTCTTAATCTGAGACTAAACCAGTGTCTAGCCTGTGCGGGCTAAAAACCCAAACTGAACTATCTGGTGGTGGTACACCAGAAGACGTTACTGGATCCCTCCCTAATCTGTAACCTCTGGAGATAGTCAGTAGCTAAGGGATGTATGTAGGAGCTACTACATCGCTCAAAACTCTTTAAGGGACATTGCTATGCAGTCGGAACAACAACAGCGCATCATGGGTTACTTTATTGAGGAGGCAAAAGACCACCTCAATACCATTGAGCAGGGTTTGGTAAGTCTGCAAAGCACCATGGAAGATACCGAAATGGTCAACGAAATCTTCCGTGCTGCCCATTCTGTCAAAGGTGGGGCAGCTATGTTAGGACTAAATGGTATTCAGAAAACAGCTCATCGTCTCGAAGACTGCTTTAAAGTTCTTAAAGAGTCGCCGATTAAGGCAGACAATCATCTAGAATCCCTTTTCTTGCAAGTATTTGATACCCTTCAGGCACTCATAGATCAACTTCAAAGCTCCTGGAGTCTGACAGATGAGACAGTTGGGGATATCATGCTCGATACCGAGTCGGTTTTTGAAGAACTTAACGCACATCTAGAAAAGCTGGTAAAGCAAGCGGAAAGTTCTCATATTGCAACCGCCGAAACTCCAAAAGAAACCTTGGCAAAATCTCAGCTTAGTACAGAAGATAAAACCATGCTGCCGATAACCTTTAAAAGGACTGTCCTGGTAGAACTGCGGGAGATGTTACAGCTGTTTAAGCAGCAAGATTCGCCGGAGCATCGGCAAGCGTTGCAAGAACACTGTGAACGTCTGCGTCAACTCGGTGAACAATCAGACTTGGCCGGTTGGGGTGAGTTAGTAGAAACAGCAAAAGCGGCGATCGCATTTGAACCAAATTCCTATCGCCAACTTGCCGGGATCGCCATAAAAGAAATCAAACAAGCACAAGAATTAGTAGTAGCAGGTCGCTCCGTTGAAGTTGCCCCAAGTGAAACCCTTAAATCACTGGTACCCACACATTCAGCTATCAATTCAAAGACAGCATCTGAGACCAACTTCACTACAGAATCTAGTTCCCCTCAAGCCGCAGAAGAAGATAGTAGCACGGCCTTCCTCTCATCGACCGATTGGTTTAACAGTCCTGAAAGTGATCACAAAAAAAACAGCGCACAGGAGTTGAACGACGGGAACTTCACACAAGATCTATTAGGAATAGAAGACTTAGGACTAGAAACTCAACAAGACTCTTTCCATTACCCCATAGATACTCCCCCATCTCAAAGCGATACTATTGACCTTCAGTTAAACTTTGCTAATGGCACTTCCCAAGTAGACGAATCCAGTGAACCAGAAGTTGGTATGGCAGAACTCAATAGTTTAGCTGATATCTTTGAAGGTCAAAATCCAGATTTAGATCAAACTTGGCAAGAAGAGGAAATTATCAGCCTGGATGACAAAGCTTCGGAAAGAGACTCAAGCAATTTATTCAGTGTAGACAACTCAATCGATTTTTCAGAGCTGATAAATGAAAACAACGATGGCTTAGAAATGTCAGCTCCTGAAGCCTCTGCTAGCGATGATTTGATGAGTTGGTTGAGTGATGACTCTACTGAAGAAATTACCCCTCCTTCTCACGAATCATTAGACTCGTTGTTTAGCGATGAGCTTGACTTAGAAACCTCATCAAGCACAACTCCCCATGCCGCCGCTGGGTCAACAAATGTAGAAACATCTGAGTTTTCAGACCTGATATTTGAAACGTACACTCCAGATTTGCCAACAACAACAACCAATCCAGATGACTTAAATAGTTTGTTTGGTGACAGCTTCTTTGAAGAAAATAGCTCTTTAGAAGAAAACTCGGAAGATTTCGGGTTTGATGCCGATGCTATGCCGAAATTACAGCAGGATGATGACCTCTTTGGTCTGCCAGCAGTGGCTGAAGGCAACGACGTAGATGTTTACCACCTCGAAGAAGCAGAATTTTCACTCAGTCCAAACACCTCAGACTTATCAGCTGATCAGCCAGATTATTTGAATGAGAGGTTGACAGAGGACACAAACGAATCTTGGGACTTTGACGACTCATTCGGATTGGAATTAGAAGAGATAGGAAGCGATGAAACTCAGCAAAATAAAGCCCCGGCGCTCGAATCAGAATTCGACTTGGGCGACATGCTGGAACTTTCGGATAGCGATCGCATAAACGAAGAGTTAACACCGTCAAAAGCACCAGAGTTAGCCCGTCTGGATTCGTCAACTCCTCAGAATAATCAAGCGTTTATTGAAGAACTAGTAATTGACGATGAAGCGGCTGATTTCAGCTTCGATGACTGGACTTCAGCTCAATCTTCTGCAAGCCCTCATAACTTAGAAGAACAACGCTCTGGGGATATAGATAACTTGTTTGAGAATGAGTCCTTCTCACCAAGCGAGGTACGAGAGAATGCTGCTGTTGAGTCTTTAGATGGTTTAGATGATTTCTTCAGTTCAAGTCCGGAAGATACAGAAGCGCAGGCTGACGAAGCACTAAATTTCGATACTTTAGAAGAGGGAGAATCCATTCCTGATTTTGATGCTCTCAATGACTTTTTTGATACACAGTCTGAAGCTACTGATACTTCAGCCGAGCAAACGCTGGAATTTGAAGAATTCTCTCTTTTTGAAATGCCACCCGCCACAGATAATGTGGAGGTAAGAACGGACGAAAGTCAGTCAGAGTTAGAGTTAGAAACACTGTTGGGTGACGAAACTCCAGTAGAGACAAATGCTCTGGACTTATCATCAAATGAGTCGGATGTGCTGGATTTTGAAGAAGATTTATTCGCTGACAAGGCGTCATCCTCCGACTGGAATTTTGAGACACAGGAAGAACCAACTCGTCGAGAAGAACCAGCAGCATTTTTAGATTTTGATGAAGAAGTGGCGTCAGCAAAGAGTCCACAAGCGTCGGACTTAGAACTGCTGCTAGGTGACGAAACTCCAATAGACATAGATGCTCTGGAGTTGTCATCAGATGCACCAAACGGGCTGAATTTAGAAGAAGATTTGTTGCCGAACACAGCGTCATCTCAGGAGTGGGATTTTGACACTCAACCTGAGTTGACCACAGAAGAACCAGCCGCATTTTTAGATTTTGATGAAGAAGTGGCGTTGGTAGAGAGTCCGCAGGCGTCGGATATAGAATTGCTGTTGGGTGACGAAACTCCAATAGACATAGATGCTCTGGAGTTGTCATCAGATGCACCAAACGGGCTGAATTTAGAAGAAGATTTGTTGCCGAACACAGCCTCATCTGAGGAGTGGGATTTTGACACTCAACCCGAGTTGACCACAGAAGAACCAGCAGCATTCTTGGATTTTGATGAGGAAGTGGCGTTGGTAGAGAGTCCACAAACGTTGGATTTAGAGTCGCTGTTGGGTAATGAAACTCCAGTAGACATAGATGCTCTGGAGTTGTCATCAGATGCACCAAACGTACTGAATTTAGAAGAAGATTTGTTGCTGAGCACAGCGTCATCTGATGAGTGGGATTTTGACACTCAACCCGAGTTGACCACAGAAGAACCAGCAGC
>DALYIW010000035.1:0-41793 GCA_031970155.1 Coleofasciculaceae cyanobacterium CTOTU46601
AACCAGTGACCCTCCCTTAAGGAATGTAAGGGATAGTACAGTTCAGTCACCCCTATATGCTAAAGCCTTGCTAAAAAAATTGGGAGATGAATTTTCAGGACAATTCGCGGAAATACTGGAAGGTGCGATCGCTTGCTGATAGACCCAAAAAGTGCGATCGCCAAATTTTTTACCTCTAACTACAGATGTAGTGAACCTAACCCAGCCTTAACCCTAAATGTAGCGGTTTAATCCTGACTAAGCTTTCTCAAAAAAAATAGCGAGGGCAATGCTCCTCACTATGATGAACTTTTTTGAAGTTGATTGGCGAAAATACTGATATCCGCAACAAATCAGCCTTAATCGCTGATGGCGTTAAGCAGTACTTCCGATAAAGTCATATCTGCCATGTCATCCATCGTGACGGTATCGCAGATATCAAACTTCGCCCCAACGCCGTGCAACTGATCGTCTAAAGCTTTGAGGAACTGAGTAGCGGTTGCATCATTACCCACCTGAATCATGGAAATAGCCAGTTCTTCATCCCGTTCCATCTGCCGTGATGCCTCAACAATCGATACCATAACAGCTTTGCGATCGTCTGGTTCCCCATCAGTGACTACTACAATCGTTTCTCCTGCTGGCTTAGTTTGTCCAGAAGCTTTGCGCTGAAAATACTGATCGGTTGCATCCTTCAGTACGCCAGCGAGGTTGGTAGTGCCAGCTGGTTCGTTTTCTTGAAAAATTTGTTCAACTTTAGCAGAGGTTACATTGTCATAGCGTCTGAATCTACTTGAAAACACATAAACTGTGATTCCATCCGGGTCAAACTGTTCACATTTTCTCGCCAAAGCTAGGGTAGATTCCTGTGCGGCATCCCAGCGACTTCTCCCACCGGGTTGATCTAGAGTGGACATACTGCCGCTTTTGTCAATGATTAAGGTATAGTCACGGTCTTGCACAGTGAAAGCCTCCTTCAAGTGATTTAATCTTGGATGGCATTCAGTAACACTTCGGCCAAGGTTAGATTCTCCATATCATCTAGAGTAATGGTGTCTACGATGTCAAACTGTGCTCCAGCACCTTGGAGATCATCATCAAGTGCCTTGAGAAACCGAGTAGCCGTTGCATCGCTACCTACTTGAATCAGTGAAATCGCTAGTTCTTCATCCCGTTCCATGTGCCGCGATGCCTCAATAATGACTCGCATCACGGCTTTACGGTCATCTGGCTCCCCATCAGTTATGACTAAAATGGTTTCTCCATTGGGCTTCGTTTGCCCAGAGGCTTTGCGTTGAAAGTACTGATCGATCGCATCTTTCAGAACACTGGCAAGGTCAGTGGTACCCATGGGATCGTTTTCTTGAAAGATTTGGGCGACTTTGTTTGAGGTCACATTGTCGTAACGTTTAAAGCGACCTGAAAACAGGTAAACGGTAATTCCATCGGGGTCAAACTGTTCGCATTTTCTTGCCAAGGCCAGGGTAGATTCCTGCGCTGTATCCCAGCGACTTCTCCCACCCAGTTGGTCTGGAGTGGACATACTGCCGCTTTTGTCAATAATTAAGGTGTAGTCCCGGTCTTCCACTATAGAACCTCCCACTAGAGGATAACCTCCTGTGATTGTCAACGTTTCCTAATCTCAGCCTATACGATCCTTCCAACAATACAGGTGAGTTCAAAGAGGGGACTTCTCTGGTGGTTGTTTGTTGTTTGTTGTTTGTTGTTTGTAAGATTAATTTACTAAAATGTTGCTACAAAAAATAAGGGTAACAAATAATGGGTTAACGTGTTACTTCTTTTCAATTACCCATTACCTATTACCCATTGCAAAATTCCTTGTCCCCTTGTGGGGAAAGACTTGTAGGCACTGCAAGTTCTAAGCCGCTACCTGAGATGTTCTGCTAGATACAGAGGCAGATTGAGAAAGGAGTTTTGTATAAAGTTCGCTTAGTTCGGATGCTACGCCATTCCAGCTAAAGGCATTTTCCACCCGTTGCCGACCTGTGTGCCCTAGCTGGTTAGCCCATGCAGGATGAGTCAGTAGTCGGTCTATGGCTTTAGCAAAGGCTAGTTCGTCTTTGGCAGGCACCAGTAGACCTGTTTTCTCCTGCTGCACAGTAAATTGTAAACCTCCAACGTTACTAGCAATTACTGGAGTCCCACTGGCCATTGCTTCAATTGCTACTAAACCAAAGGGTTCATAGTGACTGGGAACAACGCACACATCGGCAGCTGCATAGTACAGGTGCAAGTTAGTATCACCGAGTTGTCCTGGGAAGGTTGTGATGTTGCTTAGTCCTAGTTCATTAACGATACCTTCGATGCGATCGCGTTCTATCCCATCACTTTGGCCCGGGCGACTACCACCACCAATCATCAACTGCAAATTACCCTGAGTGCGCCAACGGGATTTAGCAACGGCTCGCACTAGAGTTTCAATTCCCTTACGTGGATCGAATCTACCTACATAAAATACAACCTTGGCATCTGCTGCAATACCTAGCTGTTGTCGTGCCTCGCTGCGTTTAATCCGACCAAATCTCTCAATATCTGTGCCACAGGGAATGATGTCAATTGCTCCTTTTGTAGAAACCAACTGCCGCATGTGTTCCACTTCTTGAGGAGAAGTAGCGACGACTCGATCTATTGTCTCCAGACAAGCTTTTTCTGTGGCTAATCGCGTGGGTGCGATCGCACAAATGTTATTCATTCCCTGATATTTAACTGCTCCCAAAGAGTGATAAGTATGTACCACACTCAGAGGTTGATATTTCCGAAGTTCCATCCCTACCCAAGACGCTAACCAGTAGTTAGTGTGAACCACGGAATATTTAAACCCTTCTCGTTCCTGAAATGCCAGGAATGCTTGAACAAATTCTGGTAGATAAACAAAGAGGTCGTTTCGACTGATAAACTTTGCAGGACCTGCAATTAACCGAATCGTCCGACAGTTAGGGCTATGCTGCACTACAGCAGGTTCATCGAGACTGCTACGACGAGTAAACATATCCACTTGCCATCCGATGCGTGCCAGCGCTAATCCAACTTCACGCACATAAACATTCTGTCCACCAGCTTCTTCTTTGCCGATTTCCACAGCTGGATCGCCACAAACAGAAATTAAAGCAATGCGATTTTTATTAGATACAAACAGCATTTTTTTGCTCCTTATGGCTAGATTTTCTACCTAAATTTCATCAATTGAAACGTTTCTTTTTAGTTTCTGACCAATCCAAGGTAACTAAAACAAAAGAAATACGTACCAGCCAAGGATACTGATGAGAGTACACCCATAAGATTATGTAAAGATGCCAACCCTTCAGTTTCCTCTCATACCAATTTGCTTGGAAAACGCTACAAATGCCTTTCGACTCCCCTGCTTCAGGGGAGCAAAAATCTTATTTTTTCATGAAACCAGCAAAATGGTATCAAGTCTTACGGAGTTAAATAATAGGCTAGGACTAAGAGAGGTCCTTCTCTTGTTACCTCTTTACTAAACAGAGATAAAGGATGAGATGTGCCTGGTAAAATAGTTTCTCCGCTTTAGTTTTAGCTTCCCAATAGAGCATTGGGTTCATACCAATTTCATCAATGCTTGCTACATCAAGTTTTCTGGCTTCCCCTAAAATAAAAGTCTTTCCTTATACTCCTCCCTTACCAAGGGGGTTGGGGGGTAAAGAAGTTGGGGGGCAAAGTGTAGCGCCTGAGAAGGAAATTGGTACTACAGAACACTGGATTAGGCTGACTTAATCAAGCTAATGTCAATTCACAGATTGCTACCTTTCTTGTCAGTCAATAAGCTCATAGGCATCTTTATTCCGCTTTTTGAATTGTCTTGATATATATCTAAATTTTAGATATCTCAGCAAAAAGTGTTAGTTAAGATAAAAACACTCCAAGAAAGTAAGATTTGTCATCTTCTATACACTTTATCTAATATTCTTCCAGGAATTAATAATTTTTTCCGATGTTAAAGGATAGGAATTCACATAAGTTCCGGTTTCCTGGACATCCCAAAAGCAATCAGGTGAATAAAGCAAAGATTGTCAGAAAGCAGTATATAGTGATACCCTCTCGGCTTTAAGAACAGGACTTACGCACAAACACGATACATAGTAGGGGCGTATAGCTATACGCCCCTACAGATGGTGGTCTCACGGGAGATTTGCGTAAGTCCTGAAGAAGTTCAAATGCTTTTGAGCATAACTTGTCTGGTGTCAGTCTCCAGGAGATGCCTAACCTCCTAAAAGCATTAGTTGTTAGATTTTTTTAAGTAACAGCGCTCAAGATAGATTTGAGCTACTTGATCAGCTGGGTTAAGCTTTAAGACATCTGCAAACCGTTGTTCTGCTTCGCTGAAACATTGCTGATGATAGAAGAATAAACCTTCTTCAAAGATTCCTTTTGTAGCTAACTTGCCTTCTTTGATTTGAGGTTCATCCCCATCAAATACTTCAAAGACACCTACAGCTTTTGACTTTCCCTTGACTTTCACCTGCTCAATAAAGCGGAGACTATACTCAGTTGGGTTATCTAAACGTGCCAAAGTCTGGTGAGAGATTAACAGCGATACCTTATACTCTTTTGTTAGACTTTCCAAACGGGATGCTAAGTTCACGGCATCACTAATTACCGTTCCATCCATGCGGTTTCTTCCCCCAACTGTTCCTAGCATTAAAGAGCCTGTATTAATGCCGATTCCAATTTTGATGGGGGTATCACCAGACTGGGCACGAATCTGATTATATTCTGCGAGATTTTTCAGCATAGCAATTCCAGCATTAACCGCATCATCAGCATTGCCGCTAAATAATGCCATAATTGCATCACCAATATATTTATCAATAAATCCTCGATTAGCAACCACCGATGATTCCATGCGAGACAGATAAGCATTAATAAATTTAAAGTTATCCTCAGGGGTCATACTTTCCGACAAGGTAGTGAAGTCGCGAATATCGGAAAATAAAATCGACATTTCCCTATTAACTTGGTCGCCTAATTCAACATCGATAATGCTTTCCTTGTTTAACAATTGGAGAAATTCATGAGGGACAAAGCGACCATAAGCAACATTGAGGTTAGATATTCTTAAATGAGTTTTGATTCGGGCGAGTAATTCATTTTTAGAGATGGGTTTAGTCAGATAATCATTGGCACCTACATTTAATCCTTCCACCAGGTCATCAACTTGATTTTTTGCAGTTAGCATGACTACTGGAAGTTCATGGGCAAGAAATTTCTCACGGAGTTTTTTGCAGACTTCATAGCCAGTCATCCGAGGCATCATCACATCAAGTAAAATGAGGTCGGGTTTGAGTCCCTGCTCAATCATAGTCAGTGCTTCGATACCATTATTGGCTTGAGCGATCGCATAATTTTGCAACGAGAGATGGTTGATGAGTACTTGAATATTGATGGGTTCATCATCCACAATTAAAATTTGGAAGTTCTGCCCTCGATCTTGGGATATTAGCGATCGCTCAATACCTTCTTCCTCATTGCCTATAGACACAGGACGCAAGACATGGGACGAATAAGTTAGACCACTGACTCCTGACGACTCGCCCGATGCTACTGGTAGGGTAAATGTAAACCGCGAACCCACCCCTATAGTTGAGTCAACCTGAATTTTTCCCCCATGCAACTCTACAAGCTGTTTCGTCACAGCTAACCCTAAACCAGTACCGCCATATTCACGCGCAGTGGAACCATCAGCTTGCTCAAAGGATTCAAAGATTCGGTCTAATTTATCTTCTGGTATACCAATACCTGTGTCAGAAACAGTAATCGCTAGTTGTTGTGTGTCACTCGTTAGTTGTGTTTTGTCCTTAGTAATTGACTCCTGAACCCTGACTATTTTTGCTGAGAGTTCTATAGTGCCTTTGTCGGTAAATTTAATAGCATTACCAATGAGGTTATACAAAATCTGTTGTAATCGATTCTCATCAGCTAATGCTGGAGGAAAGTTTGAGGGAATCGAATTAATTAACTGTAACTCTTTGTTTTTAATCAGAGGTTGGTTAAGAGTAAGAATTACCTCAGCAATTTCTCTAATTCCTACTGGTTTGAGTTGCAGCTCAATTGTCTTATGTTTTAGTTGGGAAAAGTCGAGAATATCATTGACTAAAGCAGCTAGTCGATGTCCGCTTTGTGCAATCAGCAACAGATTTTTTGTTTGCCGTTCAGAAAGTTCTCCTGTTGCTCCATCTAGCATCGACTCAGCAATGCCAATCATGCCGTTAAGAGGTGTCCGCAGTTCGTGAGAGGTATTGGCAAGAAATTCATCTTTAAGCTTATTTAGACGCTGTAAATCTTCATTAGCTTGTTTCAGCGCATCCTCACTCTTTCTTAGTGCTCCTGTTGCTCGTTCCACTGCTCTTTGTAGTCGCGCTGGAGCACTGACTAAAATAAACACTAAGCCACCTGCCAATACAGCCAGCAACCCGCCTCCTATCCACAATGCTCCAGAAATTGGGGCATCCGAAGACCATCCTTGTGCTGGAACTGCTGCCAATTGCCATGAACCATTGGGCAGAGTCACCTCTAAAGTCACGGGCTGTTGCTGAAAAATTCTTGAGTTCCCGAAAAATACTTCTCCAGCAGCGCCTAATCCATCCTTGCCACGGATAGCATACTGAAGTTTGGCATTAGGAGGATTAAGTAGTCCTGCCTCTTGCAAAAGAGTATCTCGGTCGATGATGATGCCGACTAAACCCCAGTATTTACCAGTTTCGGGAGCTTGACCAGCAGAGGTGAGAAAAATGGGGGCGCGGCTGATAAATGCTACTCCTTCTGGCACCAGATTAACCGGCCCTGCAACTACAGTACTTTTAGTTTGAATTGCTCGCTCGATCGCCTCTCGTTCTGCTGGAATCGTCATTGGGTTAAATCCGATCGCGCTTTCGTTCCCCTTCAAGGGATACATATGAGTGACTACCGTGTTTTTATAAAGCGCTACGCTGCGAATGCCCGGATTCTGAGCTACGATAACGCTGACCAGGCTTTCAAACTGCGCTTGGCTAATGTTCGGATTAATAGTCGAGACATAGGCCACCAAACCTCGTGAGAGGAACAGTCGCTGATTTAACTTTCCTTCCAGGCGAGCTCTGACGGTACTCAGCTGATTAAGGACATCAGCGCGACTTTGCTGCTGAAACCGTTTTTGTTCCGATCGCTCTAGCACCCAAACGATCGCCAAAACGGTCACCACTGCCAAAGTAGCAGCAAAATAAGACCGTGGAGATTTAACGGCGTTGTGAGAAACTTTGCGAGAAAGTTGGGAAAGTAGGTTGAGAAATGGTACTAACATAAGGGCGATCGCATTGTGTCTCAGTAATCGGATGGCTTGCGTGATACCAGTACTTACACAATTGAGCAGTAGACACAAAAGTTCTGGTCAGTTGTTGCGGTGATAAATTCCAATTGTGGCTCACCTAAACTAGCGATCGCCTTAGACGGAAAAAAATCACTAGCCAGCCGATGCCATGAACTACAAATGTTGTTAGCGATCAGCTGGCTAGTTATATACAGTCTTGTGTTCGGTACAGTAGACCTTGAGAGTGCTTTTACCGCTGAGTTTCCCGTAAGGCTTCCAAATAATCAATCGCCGCCTCCAGTTTGGAGGGATAAGAATACGAAAACTCCTCAAACCACAAACCTTCTTCTGAACGGGGCTTTAAGTTCTTCAGCCACTCGGTTGCTTCCTGAGTTAGTGCCTCTCGTCTTCTTTGCCGTCTTTGCTCTACCCTCAGTTGTTCTTCTCGAAGTTGTTGCTCTTTTCGGAGTTGTTCTTCTCTCTGTTGCTGCTGTTTTTTCAGTTCCTCAGCTCGCTGTTGTTCCTCAAACTCCGCCTTAACCTGTGCTAATAAGCTCTCTTCAGCAGGCGATATCCAATTTTGCGCTGAAGATTGTGGTTGATAAGTCGGTGAAACTTGCACAGAAGGTTTAAATTCTTCCTCCTGAAATAGAGGCTGTTTTTGGGCTGGTTTTCCTTGTGCTTGTTCCTGATACTCAGCTTTGACTTGAGCTAACAAGTCATCTATAGATTCCATGACTTTGACCCCTAGTTAAGAGACGTTACTAATCAACAATGGCATTAAGCAAGACTTCAGTCAGGGTCATATCCTCCATATCATCCATAGTTACTGTGTCTACGATGTCAAACTTAGCACCAGCACCTTGCAGTTCATCGTCCAAGACTTTCAGAAACTTGGTTGCTTGTGAATCTGTACCAACCTGCACAAAGGATATCGCTAACTCTTCATCCCGATCCATCCGCCGCGAAGCTTCTATAATTACCTTCATCACAGCTTTTCGGTCATCTGGTTCACCATCCGTAACCACTAGGATAGTCTCTCCATTCGGCTTCGTCTGACCTGCCGCTTTGCGTTGAAAGTAGCTGTTGGTAGCATCTTGCAGTACACCAGCTAAATCTGTGCGACCCGAAGGTTCGTTTTCTGTAAAAATTTGAGAAACTTTGCTTGCTGTCACATTGTCGTAACGTTTGAAGCGACCGGAAAACAAGTAAATAGTGATGCCGTCTGGGTCTAGTTCTTCACATTTACTAGCTAAGGCGAGGGTAGACTCCTGCATGACGTTCCAGCGGCTTTTACCACCTAACTGGTCTCGCATCGACATGCTGCCACTTTTGTCGATGATTAATGTATAGTCACGCTGTTCTAGCATGAAAATCTCCCCCAATCTGCTCAGTATGTTTCAAGGGTATCAAAACCCGGAATCTGACCTACTTAATTGAGGGAGAGGGATAAAAGCCGCAAGCCAAAGGTTTGGGTTAATTACCGCCACCTTATAGAAGCAAGTTGTTGTATTAGTAGTTGTAATTAAGGAGTCCCAGCGGCGACTAGTCCAGACAAGGTATTTTTAAGTGGCGTCCAGCGGAAATAGCGATCGCCTCCGAGTTCCACAGCTACTTTCACTCGCGGTTCTTGTTTGGGCAAAACAGTTAAATACTCAACTTCCTGACTGGATAAAACTGAGCCATCAATCAGCCACAGTACTAACCCTTTTGACTTAGGAGGCAACTGTTCTAGTTGGTAGTTCACCATCGGTGGTATGTAGTAAACTTCGCCAACGGCTGCACCTTTGCCGATATCTTTCTTACCTAAATGAGGAGGACGAACACCATGAACTCCCGTCAGATAAGCTGCCAAGTCACCCAACCCTCTTGCTGACAAGACCAAGCTGCCATAACCTGCTGCCCGCAAGCGTCGCCGATAACGCCCTTCAAATCCCCCTTCTAAAGGCGCATACAATGCTAGTGCGCCCGACTGTTCTAAATCGCGGATGAACGAGTTGCCAGTTACGATCAGTGCCATCTCTACCTCCAAGTCCGCCTTAAGTTTTGTTAATTATCTATAGTGGATTATTATATATTGATAGCGGCTAGACTTACCTAACCGCTACAGTTCAAAGTCCGTAAAAAAGAAAGCTACCCACTAGACAAAAAACAGTTAATCATTGTAAAATTTGAAATTGTGATTGTGACCAAATACTAGGCTGCTTAGAAGCAACTAGGGTCAGAAGAAAAGCTGTTCTTTGAACAGTAGGTTCAAGACCAAAGCGTCTTTACGAGGGTCTATTCGTCTTCTCTGCTTCAGTGCCGGGGCGGGGAAAAGCTTATCAATGTAAAAAGATCTGCAAGGTTTTTAGACCAACAGTTTTTAGACCAACAGATTCTGACCCATACGTACTTGCACTTTCGCCTCGTAGGGATACTGAGAAGATTACGACTTAAGTCCTGACGAACTAAGGCGACGCAGTTAGCCAGTACTGAACAAAAAAACGGTTCACAAAATCTGGCTCTTAAGTCTTACAAGACTGCCAAGAGACAACCCTTCTCCTGCTTAAGGAGGCGGCTTGCCTTGAGTCATGGCGACAAAATTTGTGGTTGTGGGGTAGATTTCGGATTCATTAGAATCCGGCTAATCCTGCTTTATTGTAATTTCTAAGAAGGAGAAGCCCGTGTCTGTCGGTATCCTCGGCACTAAACTCGGCATGACCCAAGTGTTCGACGAGGAAGGAAGATCAATTCCTGTCACCGTCGTTCAAGCAGGTCCATGCACGATTACACAAATCAAAACCAAACAGACGGATGGCTATACAGCTGTTCAACTTGGTTATCAAGAAGTCAAGCCCAAAAGACTCAATAAGCCTGAACTAGGTCACTTAGCGAAGTCCAGTGCCCCACCATTACGTCATCTGTACGAGTATCGCTTGGATGACACCAGTCAATTTGAGCTGGGTCAAGCCGTCAGTGCGGATATTTTTAGTGTTGGTCAAATTGTTGATGTAAGCGGAACAAGTATTGGTCGGGGCTTTGCTGGTTATCAGAAGCGTCACAACTTCAAGCGCGGACCAATGGCTCATGGTTCCAAAAATCACCGCCTACCTGGTTCAACCGGAGCAGGCACAACCCCAGGGCGCACGTTTCCTGGCAAGAGGATGGCAGGTCGTTTGGGAGGCACGCGAGTTACAATTCGCAAGCTTCAGGTGGTGCGAGTAGATGTGGAGCGCAACTTACTGCTAATTAAAGGCGCTGTTCCTGGTAAGCCGGGGGCACTTTTAAGCGTTGTGCCAGCCAAAAAGGTTGGACGTTAATTGAACACGAAAGAGTGTGAGCGGTAGGAAACAGTAACGCAGTTAGCTAATGAGTTTGGAGGAAATCGGATAAAGTCTTTCCTTCAAAGAAAAACTCAAAAAGCTGATAGCTGACGCCAAAGAAAGCTGACAGCTATTTAAGGGAGAGAAGAAATGGTTGATTGTGTGGTGCGAAACTGGCAAGGAGAAGAAGTCGGACAAGCGACGCTAGACTTGCGAGTCGCCAAAGAAGAGAGCGCAGCTCACATTGTACATAGAGCATTAGTTAGGCAAATGACGAACGCCCGTCAAGGTACTGCCTGTACTAAAACTCGCTCAGAAGTCAGTGGGGGCGGACGCAAACCTTGGCGGCAAAAGGGAACAGGCCGTGCCCGTGCTGGCTCGAACCGTTCACCTTTGTGGAGAGGTGGTGGTGTAATCTTTGGGCCTAAACCCAGAGACTACAACCTCAAAATGAACCGCAAAGAGCGTAGGTTGGCTTTGAGAACAGCGTTTCAAAGTCGCGCCGAAGATTTAATTGTGGTCGAAGACTTTGTTGAGCAACTACCCCGACCAAAGACCAAGGAATTGGTAGAAGCAATGGTGCGATGGGGTATTGAAGCCAAGTCAAAGGTTTTGATCATCGTGCCTGAGATAGAAGAAATGGTCTATTTATCAGCACGTAATCTACCAGCCGTCAAGTTAATTTCAGCAAAGGGATTGAATGTCTACGATTTGCTGAATGCCGACAAAATTGTGACAACTAATACTGCCCTTGCCAAAATTCAGGAGGTTTACAGTGACGGAGTATGACCCCCGTAAGTTGGCCGATTTGGTGCTTCGACCAATTGTGACAGAAAAGGCAACTGTGCTTTTAGAGCAGAACAAGTATGTTTTTGAAGTGGTTCCTAAAGCTACTAAGCCAGAAATCAAAGCAGCGATAGAAAGCCTTTTTGATGTCAAGGTTACAGGCGTGAATACTCTACGTCCGCCCAGGAAAAAGCGTAGAGTTGGTAAATTTATTGGTTACAAGCCGCAGTATAAGCGAGCGATCGTAACGTTAGCAGCTGAAGACTCAATTACTCTGTTCCCGGAAGT
Source organism: Coleofasciculaceae cyanobacterium CTOTU46601 (assembly GCA_031970155.1). Classification (GTDB taxonomy): domain Bacteria; phylum Cyanobacteriota; class Cyanobacteriia; order Cyanobacteriales; family Coleofasciculaceae; genus DALYIW01. Next base: position 11,680 of record DALYIW010000035.1, read on the forward strand.
CTAAAGCAGCGTTGAAAGTTGAAAGGTTGGAAGGTTGAATGTTGATGTCATCCTAACCGAAACCTTCTCACCCGACAACCTTATCACCCGACAACCCTCTTACCTGCAACTTTAACTATGGGAATCCGTTCTTATCGACCATACACTCCCGGTACTCGTCAGGGTACTGTGTCAGATTTTTCCGAAATTACGCGCAGTGAGCCAGAAAAATCACTAACCGAGTACAAACATCGCGTTAAGGGGCGAAATAATCGCGGTGTTATTACCAGTCGCCGTCGCGGTGGCGGACACAAGCGCCTGTATCGGATCATTGACTTTCGCCGTGACAAGCTTAATGTTCCGGCAAAAGTAGTAGCGATCGAATACGATCCAAATCGAAATGCCCGAATTGCTCTTGTTTACTATCAAGATGGAGAAAAGCGATATATTCTTCATCCCGATAAGTTGGCAGTAGGTACAGTCATTGTGTCGGGACCCGACTCTCCTATTGAAATTGGCAATGCCTTGCCCTTGAGTAATATCCCCTTAGGAACCAACGTTCATAATGTTGAACTGAGACCAGGACGAGGAGGGCAAATTGTCCGTGCTGCTGGCGCAACTGCCCAAGTAGTCGCCAAAGAAGGCAACTATGTCACGCTGAAGCTGCCCTCAACTGAAGTCCGAATGGTTCGCCGAGAGTGCTACGCCACAATTGGACAAGTCGGCAACATTGACGACAGAAACCTGAGTTTGGGTAAAGCGGGTCGCAGTCGCCATAGAGGCCGTCGCCCAAGTGTAAGAGGTAGCGTCATGAACCCAGTGGATCACCCACATGGCGGCGGTGAAGGAAGAGCGCCCATTGGAAGATCTGGGCCTGTGACACCTTGGGGCAAACCCGCATTAGGAGCCAAAACTCGTAAAAAGAAGAAGCAAAGTTCTGCTTTGATTGTCCGGCGTCGGCGGAAAACCTCAAAACGAGGACGCGGCGGTCGCCAGTCCTAGAGAATTTAAAGTTAGAAAGTTGCGGGTTAAGACTTTCAACTTTCAACTGAACTCTCAACCTTCAACCGTTCCAACAATCAACATTAAATTATGGGTCGTTCTTTAAAAAAAGGTCCTTTTGTCGCTGATAGTCTTCTCAAGAAGATTGAAGTACTTAACGCTAAAGGCGAAAAACAAGTCATTAAAACCTGGTCGCGAGCCTCGACAATTTTGCCACAGATGATTGGTCACACGATCGCCGTTCACAACGGTCGGACTCATGTACCAATTTTTGTGAGTGAGCAAATGGTGGGGCATAAACTAGGCGAATTTGCGCCAACTCGCACCTTTCGGGGACATTCCAAGGATGATCGGAAATCCCGTCGTTAGAAGGTTGGAGTGGTTTCTCTTAACTTCTTAGGGCAAAAAAAACTATGGTGATAGATACTACAGTAGAAACAAAAGCGATCGCACGCTACATCCGGATGTCTCCCTTTAAAGTCAGGCGGGTTCTCGATCAAATTCGAGGACGGTCTTATCGGGAAGCATTGATCATTCTAGAATTTATGCCTTATCGGGCTTGCGACCCCATATTAAAGGTTCTGCGCTCTGCTGTGGCAAACGCCGAGCATAATGCAGGTCTTGACCCTGCTACTTTGGTCATCACTAAAGCTTTCGCCGACATGGGACCTAGCTTGAAACGCTTTCGACCAAGAGCTCAAGGTCGGGCTTATCAGATTCGCAAGCCAACCTGTCATATCACCGTGGCAGTTTCCCCCCAAGTCGCGGAGGAATAAGGTAAGCCTTCTTAAAGAGCAGAAGCCAAAAACTGATATAGAAAGCCGCACTTAGCACTTTGACAAGGGAGGATTCGTGGGACAAAAAATTCATCCAATTGGTTTTCGACTAGGTGTAACTCAAGAGCATCGGTCACGCTGGTTTGCTGATCCAAATCGTTACCCAGAAGTCTTACAAGAAGACCACAAAATTCGACAGTATGTAGAGGAAAAACTAAATAACGCAGGAATTTCCGAAATCCGCATCGAACGCAAAGCCGACCAAATTGATTTGGAAATTCACACCGCTCGCCCAGGTGTTGTCGTGGGTCGTGGCGGTAGTGGTATCGATAACTTGCGTACCTCGCTGCAAGCCGCTTTAGGTAGCAATCGTCAAATTCGCATCAACGTCATCGAAGTAACACGGGTCGATGCAGATGCGGGGTTAATTGCCGAGTACATTGCACAACAGCTAGAGCGACGAGTTTCTTTCCGACGAGTGGTGCGTCAGGCTATTCAACGTGCCCAGCGCGCTGATGTCCAGGGCATCAAAATTCAGGTCAGTGGTCGCTTAAATGGAGCGGAGATTGCCCGAACTGAGTGGACTCGTGAAGGACGAGTTCCCTTGCATACCCTGCGTGCAAATATTGACTACGCATACCGCACTGCCAAAACAATTTACGGAATTTTAGGCGTCAAAGTGTGGGTCTTCAAAGGAGAAATAATTCCCGGTCAAGAAGAACAGCCGAGTCAACCCGCGGCTCAACCCCGTCGCCGTCAACAGCGACGCCGCCAGCAATTTGAAGATCGCTCAAATGAATAGTCATCAGTTGTTAGTTGTTGATTTAAAAGAGTTAGAAAGTTGAAATTTGAACCTTCAAACCCTCAAACCTTCAACCTTTAACCAAACAACAAACAACAAACAACAAACAACAAACAACAAACCATGCTAAGTCCTAAAAGAACAAAATTCCGTAAACAGCAGCGCGGACGCATGAATGGTGTAGCTACTCGCGGTAGCACCTTAAACTTTGGTGATTTTGCTCTGCAAGCTACTGAACCATCTTGGATTACTGCTCGTCAAATAGAAGCGGGTCGTCGTGCCATGACGCGCTATATTCGCCGGGGTGGAAAAATCTGGATTCGCATTTTTCCGGATAAGCCCGTCACCCAGCGTGCCGCTGAAACTCGTATGGGTTCCGGTAAAGGTTCACCTGAGTTCTGGGTTGCTGTTGTAAAACCCGGACGGATTCTGTTTGAAATCTCCGGTGTTTCTGAAGAAGTTGCCCGCGAGGCGATGCGTCTGGCCGCTAATAAATTGCCAATTAAAACCAAGTTCATCTCCCGCGATCAGGAACAGGTGTAAGTTATGCCTCTGCCCAAGATAGAAGATGCCAGAAAATTAAGCGATCAGGAACTGGCTGACGAGATTTTAGCCGCCAAGCGCGAACTGTTTGAGCTGCGGCTGCAAAAGGCAACTCGCCGCTTGGAAAAACCACATCAATTCAAGCATGTTCGGCACCGCATTGCCCAAATGATGACAGTGGAAGGGGAACGCCAACGCGCTGCACAACAAGCAGAAGCTCAAAAAACTGCTGCTGCTTCCCCATCAGTTGAGCCTTCACAACCGGACGTACAAGAAGAGGAGTAGAACCCAATGGCAGTTAAAGAAAGAGTTGGCCTAGTGGTCAGCGACAAAATGGATAAAACTGTAGTGGTTGCTATTGAAAACCGTGCTCCTCATCCTAAGTACGGCAAAATTGTCGTGCGAACGAAGCGATACAAAGCTCATGATGAGGAAAATAAGTGCAAGGAGGGCGATCGCGTCCGTATTCAAGAAACGCGACCTTTAAGCCGAACTAAGCGCTGGAAGGTTACGGAAATTCTTACAAATACCTCTCAATCTTAAAAATTGTTGTTAGTTTTTAGTTTTTGGAAAACTAACAACACACCACCCATCAACTAATAACTAACAACTAGAAAAGGAGGTTCACCCATGATTCAACAAGAAACATATTTGAATGTTGCTGATAACAGCGGGGCCCGTAAACTCCAGTGCATTCGCGTCTTAGGTGCTGGTAATCGGCGCTACGGCGGAGTCGGTGATGTAATCATTGCCGTTGTTAAGGACGCTATCCCTAATATGGCTGTGAAAAAGTCAGATGTGGTCAGAGCGGTAATTGTCCGCACCCGCAAAGGACTACGCCGTGACAGTGGAATGAGTATTCGCTTTGATGACAACGCTGCCGTAATCATCAACAACGACGGTAACCCAAAAGGAACCCGTGTTTTCGGTCCCGTAGCGCGGGAATTGCGCGACAAAAACTTCACTAAAATTGTTTCCCTGGCACCGGAGGTACTCTGATGGCAAGTAAACTCAAAAGCGCAAAAAATTCTCCTGTGCGCTACAAAATGCATGTAAAAAAAGGTGACACCGTTCAGGTGATTTCCGGTCGGGATAAAGGCAAAGTCGGAGAAATTGTACAGACTTTACCTAAGCGAAGCAAGGTAATTGTCAAAGGGGTCAACGTTAAAACCAAACACGTTAAACCTCAGCAAGAAGGCGAAACCGGTCAAATTGTCACCTTTGAAGCACCCATTCACAGCTCCAACGTCATGCTTTACTCCAGTAAGCAAAAGGTTGCTAGCCGTGTTTGCTATACCTTTACTGAGGATGGACGTAAGGTGAGAATGCTGAAAAAAACAGGTGAAATTATTGACTAATTTAGCGATTAGTGCTCGTAAATCACCAAGGCTCAATTCCCTGACCAAGCCCAGGGGCTTTTAAGGAAAGAAAACATGACAGAACGATTGAAAAATATCTACCTAGAAACGGTAGTTCCCAAACTCAAAGAGCAGTTTGGTTACACAAACATTCATCAAGTTCCGAAGGTTGTGAAAGTCACCATTAATCGGGGACTGGGAGAGGCATCTCAGAATGCCAAAGCCATGGAATCGTCTTTGAATGAAATTGCCACAATCACGGGTCAAAAACCAGTAGTAACACGAGCCAAAAAAGCGATCGCTGGTTTTAAAATCCGTCAAGGAATGCCAGTGGGTGTCATGGTTACCCTGCGATCAGGGCGCATGTACTCATTTCTGGATCGGTTAATTAATTTGGCGCTTCCGAGAATTCGAGATTTTCGCGGCGTCAGTCCCAAAAGCTTCGATGGTTGTGGCAACTATACCCTGGGAGTTCGAGAGCAACTCATCTTTCCTGAAGTAGAGTACGACAGCATCGATCAAATTCGTGGCATGGATATTTCAATCATTACAACAGCTAAAACCGATGAAGAAGGTCGCGCTTTACTCAAAGAGCTGGGAATGCCCTTCCGGGAAAACTAAGCTGTATTCAATAGGAAGGAACTAATGGCGGCAAACGACACAATTGCAGATATGCTGACCCGAATTCGTAATGCGTGTTTGGTGAAGCATCAAACGACAAATGTACCAGCAACAAAAATGACTCGTAGTATAGCTAAGGTCTTAAAAGACGAAGGCTTTATTACTGATTACGAAGAAACAGGCGAAGGCGTCAAAAAATACCTAGTAGTTTCCCTGAAATACAAAGGTAAAAACCGCCAACCCATTATTACAGCCATGAAGCGCGTTAGTAAACCAGGTCTGAGAGTTTACTCCAACTGCAAAGAATTGCCAAGAGTCTTGGGTGGTATTGGCATTGCGATTATCTCTACGTCCAGTGGCATCATGACGGATCGGGAAGCACGACGCCAGGGAGTTGGTGGCGAAGTGCTGTGCTACGTGTGGTAAGAATTAGGAGTCGTGAGGTCAGTCGTCAGAAGAGTTTTTACCCAGTCGAAAGTCTGAAGTCTGAAGTCTCAAGGAGGATTATGTCATGTCACGTATTGGCAAGCGCCCTATAAGCATCCCTGGTAAAGTCACCGTCACCATTAACGGCCAACATGTTGCCGTGAAAGGGCCAAAAGGAGAACTTGACCGGATTTTACCCGAGCAAGTCAAAGTGGAGCAAGAAGGTGAGATGCTCCAAGTATTGCGAGTCAATGAATCTAGAGCTGCCCGTCAGCGGCATGGTTTGTCCCGCACTTTGGTAGCCAACATGGTTGAAGGAGTCTCTAACGGGTTCCAAAGACGCTTGGAAATTCAAGGTGTTGGTTATCGGGCACAGGTTCAAGGTCGTAAACTGATTTTGAACGTTGGTTACAGCAAGCCCGTTGAAATTGACCCACCAGAGGGTGTTCAAGTAGCTGTTGAGAACAACACTAACGTGATTGTTAGTGGAATCAATAAAGAAGTTGTGGGCAATACAGCCGCCCGAATTCGTGCTGTTCGCCCACCAGAAGTCTACAAGGGTAAAGGCATTCGTTATGCCGGTGAAGTAGTAAGACGTAAAGCTGGTAAAGCAGGTAAGAAATAAAAATGAAGCTTACTCGTAAAGAATCAGTACATCGGCGGCATCGACGGGTGCGCCGGAAAGTAAATGGCACTGCTGAACGCCCAAGATTAGCGGTATTTCGCTCTAATGAGCACATTTATGTGCAGGTTATTGATGATCAGCGGCAACATACCTTGGTAGCCGCTTCCACTTTGGAACCAGACTTAAAGTCACAATTAAAATCTGGGGCTAATTGTGAGGCTTCAACTGAAGTTGGTAAGTTGATTGCTAAGCGATCGCTTGAACAAGGTATCTCAAAGGTCGTCTTTGATCGAGGTGGCAACCTGTATCATGGTCGCGTCAAAGCCTTAGCTGAAGCGGCTCGTGAAGCAGGGTTAGACTTCTAAAAATGCTAGAAAAGTCTGAAGGTTGTTAGAGCACAACGGTGTAGCCCAGGATGAAGGATGAAAAGGTCGGCTCAAGTGTGCAGGTTCAAAGTTACTGAAAGTAAAAATTTGACCGATAACCCTATTTATACTTCATACTTCTGTAATTGTTTAGGATAAAACTATGGCAACTCGTCGAAAAAGTAACCGTGCCAAAGAAAAAGATATTACTTGGCAAGAACGGGTCATCCAAATTCGCCGCGTCAGCAAAGTCGTCAAAGGCGGCAAAAAATTGAGCTTCCGTGCGATCGTTGTCGTGGGAAATGAGCGCGGTCAAGTTGGTGTTGGTGTTGGCAAAGCCAGTGATGTAATTGGCGCTGTTCGCAAAGGTGTCGCTGATGGAAAAAAACAGTTAATTGATGTCCCTTTAACTAAATCAAATTCCATCCCTCACCCCTCTAACGGCGCAGCTGTTGGTGCCAAAGTGATGATGCGACCGGCAGCGCCGGGAACTGGTGTAATTGCTGGTGGAGCTGTGCGTACTGTACTCGAATTAGCTGGGGTTCGCAATGTCCTAGCCAAACAGCTAGGTTCCAATAATCCTTTGAACAATGCCAGAGCTGCTATCAATGCCCTTGACTCACTGCGAACCTTTTCAGAAGTGGCTCAAGAACGGGGAGTTCCTATTGAGAACCTCTATGCTTAATCACTGTTGTTGGTTGTTTGTTGTTTGTTCTTTACCAACAACTAATAACTAACAACCAATAACTAGATGTTGTTTGTTCTTTACCAACAACCAATAACAAACAACCAACAACCAATAACCCATGACACAAGCTTATGAGAATTAATGATGCAGTGCCTCAAAAAGGCTCTAAAAAGCGCCGCCGCCGTGTTGGTCGCGGCATTAGTGCTGGTCAAGGTGCTAGCGCTGGTTTAGGGATGCGGGGTCAAAAATCTCGGTCAGGTAGGAGTACGCGCCCTGGCTTTGAAGGCGGTCAGATGCCATTGTATCGACGCATCCCCAAATTAAAGCACTTTACTGTCATCAATCCTAAACATTACACTACGATTAACGTGGGTAAGTTAGCTTCACTCCCTGCTGGTACAGAGGTAACTTTAACCTCATTGATGGATGCAGGTATCGTCACTCAAAATGATGGGCCGTTGAAAATGCTCGGCGACGGGGAGCTGAATGTATCGCTAAACGTCAAAGCTGCTGCTTTCACGGCTGGTGCCCGCAACAAAATTGAGGCGGCTGGTGGCACCTGTGAAGTCACACAGGCGTAGTTACCTGACTTGTGCGAGTCAGCGATGTTCGCATTACCTAAATCTCCTAGAAGGCTCCCGCTATCGCCTGTGTCGGTAGTGGGAGCATACGTCAACCTCGTATCCTGTAGAGGTAGCCCTTTATGGTCGTCAGTCGAGACAAAGCCCCAACCGCTCAAGAAACTTTTCTGCAAATGGCTCAAGCCGCCGGACTTAGAAGTCGGCTGCTTGTTACCATCGGTTTGCTGGTACTGGCTCGCTTTGGAGTCTTCGTACCCATCCCAGGAATTGATCGATTAAGATTTGCTGAAGCTATCAAAAATAGCTCAGTTTTAGGATTTTTAGATATTTTCTCTGGAGGCGGTATCTCCGCTGTGGGGATTTTTGCCTTAGGGATTTTACCTTACATTAATGCCTCAATTATCCTACAGCTCCTGACAGCTGCGATTCCTGCTCTAGAAGACTTGCAGAAAAACGAAGGAGAAGCTGGGCGTCGGAAGATTTCTCAGATTACTCGCTACGTCGCAGTGGGTTGGGCTGTGATTCAAAGTGTAGGAATTACTTTTGGGTTACTTAAACCCTATGCCGTAGATGGGGGAAGTCCCTTATTTATTGCTTCAACGGCGCTGGCGCTAACGGCTGGCTCTATGTTTGTCATGTGGCTGTCGGAGCTAATCACCGAACGGGGAATTGGGAACGGAGCCTCGCTATTGATTTTTGTCAATATTGTTGCAGCTCTGCCTACTACCTTGGGTCAAACAATCGAGTATGCTCAGACGGGCGGTCGAGAAACAATCACTAAAGTGATAATTTTGCTTTTGGTGTTTCTCGTCATGACTGTCCTGATTGTCTTTGTACAGGAGGGAACTCGCCGAATTCCAATCATTTCAGCTAGACGTCAAGTGGGGCGTCGTCTCTACCGAGAGCGGACAAGTTATCTACCGCTGAGGCTAAACCAGGGAGGCGTTATGCCGATTATTTTTGCCTCGGCCGTCTTGATTGTTCCAGCATCTCTGGCGGGGTTTGCTCGAAATGGCGGTAGTAAAGGCTTTTTAGCACCAGTCAGTGATGCTCTCACCGTGGTAGCTAATTATCTGAGTCCAAACGGTCCGACTCCCTGGCTGTATGCACTTGTCTATTTAATCTTGATTGTGTTTTTCAGCTACTTCTACGCTTCCCTGATTGTCAATCCAGTGGATATGGCGCAGAACCTTAAGAAAATGGGAGCGAGTATTCCTGGTATTCGTCCAGGGCGGACAACCAGCGAATATGTCGAGCGAGTGTTGAACCGTCTAACATTCTTGGGAGCAATTTTCTTGGGGTTGGTAGCTGTGGTGCCAACCGCAGTGGAAAGCGTAACCAAGGTACCAACCTTTAGAGGACTGGGAGCTACCTCGTTACTGATTTTAGTGGGCGTTGCAATTGATACAGCCAAGCAAATTCAAACTTACGTAATTTCCCAGCGCTACGAAGGCATGGTTAAGCAGTAGAGAGTTGTTGGTTGTTAGTTGTTGGTTGCTCCAGACTCTTCCATTGACTAATAACCAATAACTAATTAAAAATAACCAATAACTAATAACTAATGACAAGATTAATTTTTTTAGGACCTCCAGGGGCAGGAAAAGGTACACAAGCAAAACTTTTAGCTGAACTACTGAAAATTCCTCATATTTCCACGGGTGACATTTTACGAGGCGCGGTTGAGCAAGGTACCCCTCTTGGTCAAAAGGCTAAAGGATATATGGATAAGGGCGAGTTAGTTCCTGATGACTTACTCCTCGATCTAGTACGCGATCGCCTTACTCAACCCGATGCCAAGGAAGGCTGGATTTTAGATGGCTTCCCTCGGAATGTCAGTCAAGCCGCTTTTTTAGATAATCTGTTACAGGAACTGCACCAAACTTGTGAGTGTGTAAATCTGGAAGTGCCGGATGATGTGGTAGTTGAGCGGATGCTAGCACGGGGACGGCGCGATGATACTGAAGAAGCGATTCGCACCCGTTTAGACGTTTATCGGAATGAGACGACTCCCTTGATTGGTTTTTACCGCGATCGCTCGGCTTTAAAATCAATTAATGGCGATCGCTCGTTGCAAGAAGTTACAGACTCTCTACAGCAGGTTGTGGTTCCCTAAAAATCCTGTAGCTCAGCTATATAGGATAGGTTCAGTCACACCGCCGAAGAGAGCCAAATAACTGCCTCTCAAAACATAGCCATAGGGAGTTGATATTTGATAAAATATGTTACGAGTCCCTGGACAAATCTCCAAAATTCTGGAATTTAAAAGGGTAGTCAACAGCATGGAGTGGTAAACACATTGTCTAAACAAGATTTAATTGAAATGGAAGGCACGGTGACAGAATCCCTGCCAAACGCGATGTTTCGGGTCGATCTGGACAACGGATTTAATATCCTTGCCCACATTTCTGGCAGGCTCCGGAAAAATTACATCAAAATTTTGCCTGGAGATCGCGTCAAAGTCGAACTGACCCCCTACGATTTGACTAAAGGTCGAATCACGTATCGTCGTGATCGCTCGAGCTATCCCCCTGGATCAAAAGGCTCACCCCCACGCGGAGGCGGTTCTCGATGAGTTGCAGCTTAAACTAAGAGGCGATCGCTCGGCTTTAAACTCCATTAAAAGCGATCTACCCTTAGAAAAAGTTACAGAATTCCTCAAACCAGTTTTGTATTTCTAGAACTCTTGTTGATTGCCTACTGCACCTCAGTAACGCGGTTCAAGAGCGCAAAATAGCTGTGTCTTAGAACTCAGCCGTTTTGCTATGGCTTTTGATAAAATATGTTAAGACTCCCTGGACAAATCTTAAAAAAACAGGAGCCTGAGGGGTGAATAACAGTACTGAGGTAGGAACACATTGGCTAAACAAGATTTAATTGAAATGGAAGGCACGGTAACGGAATCCTTGCCTAATGCTATGTTCCGGGTCGATCTAGACAATGGATTTAATGTTCTGGCTCATATATCTGGAAAAATTCGCCGCAATTACATCAAGATCCTGCCAGGCGATCGCGTTAAAGTCGAACTCACCCCCTACGATCTCACAAAGGGGAGAATAACCTATCGCCTTCGGAAGAAGTAAAACCCAAAAAGCTTATTTAACTTTAAAAATCAAATTTAACCAATAGGGGGCTAGAAAAATACCCTTAAAGAGTGATATAATACTAAGCTTGCAGTGTGGCCAAAATAAGGCATGAAAGTTAGAGCGTCGGTTCGGAAAATGTGTGAAAAATGCCGCGTCATTCGACGTCGCGGACGGGTTATGGTGATTTGTCAAAATCCTAAACACAAACAGCGTCAAGGTTAGCTAATAGCCTCTTAAGACTCATTTGTAGCACAAAACTAAAAATAGGGGAAAAAAAGCGTGGCACGGATAGCCAGTGTAGACCTTCCTCGCGATAAGCGTGTAGAAATTGGTCTGACATATATCTATGGAATAGGTCTGTCGAGGTCTAAAGAAATTTTGGCAGCAACGGGAGTCAATCCTGACACAAGAGTTAAGGATTTGAGCGATGCTGAAGTAGCTGCCCTGAGAGCTGCTGTAGAAGCCAACTATCAGGTGGAAGGAGACTTAAGGCGCTGGGAGTCAATGAACATCAAGCGCCTAGTTGACATTGGTACCTATCGTGGGCGTCGTCATCGCATGGGGCTGCCAGTGCGAGGTCAACGGACTCGGACTAATGCTCGAACTCGGAGAGGCCGACGTATGGCAGTCGCTGGGAAGAAGAAGCCGCCTGCTAAGAAATAATCAATTTATTGAGTCAAACTAACACGAGTTTTATAGAGCGACATGGCGCGACCAACAAAGAAAACAGGTGCAAAAAAGCAAAAACGCAATGTACCTAACGGAGTAGCATACATTCAGTCCACCTTCAACAACACCATTGTCACCATAGCGGATACCCGAGGTGATGTAGTTTCTTGGGCTTCAGCTGGTTCAAGTGGTTTTAAAGGAGCAAAAAAAGGAACTCCTTTCGCCGCTCAAACTGCCGCTGATAGCGCTGCTCGTCGAGCCGTAGACCAAGGAATGCGTCAGATAGAAGTGATGGTGAGTGGTCCGGGTGCTGGTCGAGAAACCGCAATTCGGGCTATTCAAGGGGCTGGGCTGGAAATTACCTTGATTCGGGATGTGACGCCAATTCCCCACAACGGCTGCCGTCCGCCCAAGAGGCGGCGAGTTTAATCAACACTTTGTTGGGCTGTTGATATTGAGGAGCGTCAGCTGGGAAGTGATTTACACATAACCCCTGAAGCTGGGGCTTCACTCATTGTCATATTCCACCAGATTTTGGGTCAGGAGCAACATAAAAGAAAGCCCGCTACTTTGGGTTTTCTGTGGGGTCTTATGAATAAGGGAGGTCACTCCGTGGCGCAGTTTCAGATCGAGTGTGTAGAGTCTAAAACGCTGAAGAATCAGAGTCAATATAGCAAATTTGTCTTGGAGCCTCTAGAGCGGGGTCAAGGTACAACAGTAGGTAACGCCCTGAGGCGGGTTCTTCTGTCAAACCTGGAAGGAGCAGCAATAACCGCTGTCCGAATCGCCGGGGTGAATCACGAATTTGCCACCATTGAGGGAGTACGAGAGGACGTCCTAGAAATTTTGCTGAACATGAAGGAGGTTGTCCTCAAAAGCTATACATCTGCGCCTCAAATCGGTCGGGTCATGGTTACAGGGCCTGCAACCGTAAGAGCCGCTCAGTTTGATTTGCCCTCCGAAGTGGAAATTGTCGATCCAGGTCAGTATGTAGCGACTCTAGCAGAGGGTGCAAGGCTAGAGATGGAGTTTCGTATTGAAAAAGGAAAAGGATATCGCTCTGTAGAGCGGGGGCGTGACGAGGCGACAGCGGTGGACTTCCTCCAGATTGACGCCGTATTTATGCCAGTAAATAAGGTAAATTACAGTGTTGAGGATGCTCGTATTGACGGCTCCCTGGAAAAAGATCGATTGCTTTTGGACATTTGGACAAATGGGAGCTTGACTCCGCAAGAAGCTTTGAGTCAAGCTGCCAGTACGCTGTTAGATCTGTTCAAGCCTCTACAGGAGATGATCCTAGAGCCGATTGATAAGGAAGATATCAATGTTGACGATCCAACTAGCCAAATCCCGATAGAAGAACTCCAACTGTCGGTGCGAGCTTACAACTGTCTAAAGCGTGCTCAAATCAATTCTGTCGCCGACCTACTCGATTACAGCCAGGAAGATCTCCTGGAAATCAAGAATTTTGGTCAAAAGTCGGCGGAAGAAGTGATAGAAGCCTTGCAGCGACGACTGGGGATCACACTGCCGCAAGAGAAATCCGCAAAAACTTAACTGATGGTTAAGGGCAGCAAGTCAGCTTATTTTGGAGAGTAAGAGGAAAAAAGAAAATGCGTCACCGATGTCGTGTTCCACAACTGGGAAAGCCTGCTGACCAACGTAAGGCTTTGATGAGAGCTCTGACAACAGAACTAATTCGTCATGGTCGAATCACTACCACCAAAGTTCGAGCAAAAGCTATCCGGTCAGAAGTCGAAAAAATGATTACCCTGGCCAAAGACGGCTCTCTATCGGCGCGTCGTCAAGCAATTGGGTATCTTTACGACAAGCAGTTAGTTCACTCTCTATTTGAGGGAGTCAAGGATCGATATGGCGATCGCAAAGGTGGATATACCCGCATTTTGCGAACCGTGAACCGTCGTGGCGATAATGCCGAAATGGCCATTATTGAGTTAGTGTAGCTTCGGCTCTTTTCCTCTCTCCACCCATGCAATCCTCCCAGCTAACTAAACAGCGCGTCGCCCTGGTCATTCAATACCTGGGTACGCGCTTCTACGGCTGGCAGCGGCAACCCCACCATCGCAGCGTGCAGGAGGAAATTGAAAAAATCCTATCTACCGTTGAGCAGCGAACTGTGACCTTACATGGGGCAGGTCGTACTGATACAGGTGTTCATGCTGCCGCACAGGTAGCGCACTTTGATGCATTGGGTTCGATTCCAGCACATCGGTGGGCGGCGGTTCTCAATAGCAGGCTGCCTGAGGATATTTTAATTCGGGCGTCAGCGTTAGTAGAACCGGAATGGCACGCTCGTTTTAGTGCTAGCTGGCGTCGTTATCGATACACCATCTATACAGATGCCCGCCCCAACTTGTTTGTGAAACCCTATAGTTGGCATTATTATCATGCCCCGTTAGACGAATCCATGATTCAGGAGGCTTTAAGCCCCTTGATTGGGAAGCATCACTTAGCGGCATTTCATAGAGCGAATTCGGGGCGATCGCATTCTTGGGTGGATGTCCAGGCAGCAGAATGTTACCGTAACGAACCATTTATTCATATAGAAATTCAGGCCAACGGATTTTTGTATGGCATGGTTCGGCTTTTAGTAGGAATGCTGGTACAAGTAGGGAGAGGAGAGCTACACCCAAAACACTTCACCGAACTCTGGGTTAACCAACGACGGGAAGAAGTAAAGTATGCAGCTCCTGCCAAAGGTTTATGCTTGTTACGTGTGGGCTATCCAAACTCACCTTTTCCTCCAGAAGTTTGGTTTGATACGCAGCCAAAGTTTCTCTTGCCTCAATTGACGGGTTGAAGATTACAGGGCAAGAGAGTGGCAAGTTATGAGGTTGAAGATTACAGGATGTGACTACAGGACTTACGCAGTCTTGACGAAATCTCAGGTAATTGAGCCTTTGTAAATCCCCCCCCTAACCCCCCTTTTTAAGGGGGAGAAAGTAAGTCCTAGATTATTTAACATTTCAACCTTCAACCCAACTTTCAACCTTCAACTGAGAATTGACCGATGGAAAAAACTTACCTTCCTCCTCACGATACCCTTGAACGAAATTGGTATGTCGTAGATGCTACTAACCAACGTCTAGGACGCCTAGCTAGTGAAATTGCCATGGTTCTTCGGGGTAAGAATAAACCTAGCTACACGCCTCACATGGATACCGGTGACTTCGTTATTGTTGTCAATGCCGAAAAAGTAGCTATTACTGGCAAAAAACGCACTCAGAAACTGTATCGCCGTCATTCAGGTCGTCCCGGCGGGATGAAAACAGAAACCTTTGCTAAGTTGCAAGTCCGCGTGCCAGAAAGAATTATTGAGCAAGCTGTTAAGGGAATGCTACCCAAAAATTCTCTGGGTCGCCAACTATTCACTAAGCTGAAAGTCTATGCTGGAGACACCCATCCCCATCAAGCGCAACAACCACAAGTACTAAAAATTCAAACCATTCCAGGAGGAGAAAAATAATGCAAGCAGCAGAATCAGATCGCGCGATGTACTGGGGCACGGGTCGCCGTAAATCCGCAATAGCACGAGTTCGTTTGGTGCCAGGTAGCGGTCAAATGATTGTCAATGGCCGTGCAGGAGACTCTTACTTTAACTTCATTGCTGGTTACATCTCCGCAGCAAAAGCCCCATTGGAAACTTTGGGTTTGGAAAATGAGTACGATATCTTGGTTAATGCTCATGGTGGTGGCTTGACGGGTCAAGCTGATGCAATTCGTTTAGGCGTTGCTAGAGCTTTATGTGAATTAGACCCAGAAAACCGCTCACCTCTAAAAATAGAAGGTTATCTGACTCGTGACCCACGGGCAAAAGAGCGTAAGAAATACGGCTTACATAAAGCTCGTAAAGCACCACAATACTCGAAGCGATAAGAAGTTCTCAGCTTTTGAATTCATCGGCGTTCGGCTTTAATAAGCTATTCCACATTTAAGTGCCTCTTGGGGACGGGCAAGATGCCCATCCCACAAAACTATTAATCGCAACAAGAGTGTCGGCATAGATGTGGAACAGCTTAGTAACCACCCCACTGGTAGTAGATACTAAAGCTGGGGTTGAAGGCTGACAACTGATGGCTGACAACTAAAAGCTAGAATTAAAATTAGGTTGACAAAAGTTTAAAGTAGAGGAGCAATTATGCCGAAACCTGATATACATCCCAAGTGGTACCCAGACGCTAAGGTTTATTGCAACGGAGAAGTTGTGATGACTACCGGCTCGACGAAGCCAGAACTTCATGTTGATGTTTGGTCGGGTAATCATCCCTTTTATACAGGGACACAGAAAATGATTGATACTGAAGGGCGAGTTGAGCGCTTTATGCGGAAATACGGAATGCTTGATGAGCAGCCTTCAGCCAAGAAATCTGATTCCAAAGAAAAATAGCCGATTGGTGCGCTTGGGAGCACTCAGCAAGCGCGTTGCTGAGTGGATAGTTTTGTTTGTAAGCGTCACCAATGCTATTTCGATGGAGCGATCGCACGAGTCATGGCTGAAACCTACCTGCTGGAGAAACTACAATCTGTTGAGCAAACGTTTAATGAGTTGACGCGACGTCTGGCTGACCCAGATATCGCGACCGATCCTAATGAGATGCAACGGGTAGCCAAAGCCCGTTCCTCACTAGAGGAAGTTGTCAATACCTACGATACTTGGAAGACAACTGAGCAAGATTTGGCAGGGGCGCGGCAAGTCCTTAAAGAAGCAAGTGGCGACCCAGAAATGCAAGAAATGGCGGCACTTGAAGTCGAGGAACTACAGGCGAAGCTAGAGGAACTGGAAACTCGCCTGAAAATTTTACTCTTGCCTCGCGACCCGAATGATGACAAAAACATTATGTTGGAAATTCGCGCTGGTACTGGCGGCGATGAAGCGAGTATCTGGGCGGGTGATTTGGTGCGGATGTACTCGCGTTACGCTGAATCTCAGAACTGGAAAGTGAAGTTACTGAGTGAGTCGCTAGCTGATATGGGCGGCTTCAAAGAGGCAATTCTAGAAATTCAGGGCGATCAGGTCTATAGCAAGCTGAAGTTTGAAGCAGGTGTTCATCGGGTGCAACGAGTTCCTGTGACTGAGGCTGGTGGAAGAGTTCACACCTCAACGGCAACGGTGGCAGTGATGCCGGAAGTTGATGAAGTGGAAGTACAGATTGACCCTAAGGATATAGACATTAGCACGGCTCGTTCGGGTGGTGCAGGTGGACAGAACGTCAACAAAGTGGAAACAGCGGTTGACCTGATGCACAAACCTACAGGTATTCGCGTTTTCTGCACTGAAGAGCGATCGCAACTGCAAAACCGAGAACGTGCGATGCAGATTCTCCGCGCCAAGCTTTACGAGATGAAGCTACAGGAGCAACAAGAAGCTGTAACTTCAATGCGGCGATCGCAAGTGGGTACGGGTTCTCGTTCAGAAAAAATCCGCACTTATAACTACAAAGACAATCGCGCTACCGATCATCGCCTAGGTCAGAACTATTCGCTGAACCCAGTGCTTGAAGGTGACTTGGAACCATTGATTCAATCTTGTATTAGCCAAGACCAACAGGAACGTTTAGCGGAATTGGCGGCTTCCACGGCTAACGCTGAATCTCTCACATAAGGTTTGTTGTAACCTACGTGATAATCAGCCCCGGCAACAATTGTCGGGGTTTGTTATTAATTATCCTTCAAGCGCTTTTCTAAATACTGACCAATCATCTTCTGTTCGCCAGCACGAGAAATGATGGTTTGCCGGGTGCGGTAGTGTTCACCAATGAGTTTAAATTCTTCCTCAAACACAGAGCCTTTGTACTCGGTTCGTAGGCACAAAGTTTGAGGATTGGTGAAGTAGAACTCAGCTGTTACGGGTTTAGAGGTGGCAAAACCACGATCGCGATACAGTGTATTTCCTAACGCCCCAAATACTGTCGAATCTTCAGACTCCTTGCGCCCCGTCTCCGAGTCACTGCTTTTCCAGCTCACTAAGGTGCCACAAGTCAGAGATATTTCATCCGGTAGCTGGTGTAGCTGATGTAAATGAAGCAGTTCATCACAACCTTGCTCCAGGAAGCGGATGTTAATTATGCTAACTACTTCCTTCGTGTCGCCATCTGGCAGCGTGTAGTAGCGCCGTTCTGAGCGCCATTTGCCTGCTGACTTTCGGAAAAACGCTGCAATTAAGGATTCTTCAGCTCTTTGGGTAATTTGTAGGCGAGATGTCACCGATGTTATTCCTCATGCGAAGGTGATCATAGGTATAGCAGCATATATCTTGTAAAATACAAGTAATTGTTACTGTTCTTAATACTTTACATCACAACATACTGACTAGCAACTGAACTCAATCCTTCGGAAGATCTTCAAGATTGGTTTAGCCGCAACTACCGAATTAGAGTCATTTCATGCCTTGCTTCCCCTCACCAGATTGCTCACAAACCCTCTAAAAGGTAGGTTTTAGAGATACATTGACACGATTATTTTTGACTCTAACCAATAACTTTTGTACAAAAAACGCTCACCTAATAGTTGTATTAATATTTACAGATTCCACTTGTAATGATTATTCTTAATCTCTAATTAATACTGTTTTTTGTGTTAAAACTTATTTGTTTATATAAAAGATTATTTTTTAATCTATTTATACAAAGTTAAATCAGTCTTAATAAATCAAGGACAATATAAATTGCAGAAAAAGAAAGCAATACAAAAAATAAACCCTCTACAGCTATAATTAATAAATACATGGGTATAATCAACAATAAGAATACAATATTTAACCAGGAGCCTCTCGAATCTTGTTTAAGAACTAACAGACGCTCATTTGATTGAATGAACGTATTAATTTGTGTAGTAAGTGCCTTCATTTGACTCGCATCATTCACGGCATCATTAAAAGCATCGAATTGTCCTTGTCTAGTAACTAGCGCAACCGAATAATTCTCTGTGTTAGATTTTCTTCCTTTGCTAGTTTCGGATTTAAATATAGCCTCTGTAACCATATAGAAGGAAGAGGAGCGCTGCGGTATAAGACCAAAAAAAACTGACATGCTCTTTTCACAATTGACTTGAGTAGGTTTTACACGTTCGCAGGAAAGGGTTGTAACAGTTCCAATACTACTAGCCAAAGCAAACGTCATAAAAGAATGCACCAATATAAGATAACCAAAAAATAAGCAAAAGCTCAAAATGCAGCCAAGCGACAAAATTTTTTTTAAAAAATTCACCATAATAATTAAAATTTTAATGTTTATTTCAAAATAAAAATACCTTCGTTTACTTCTGATGGTCTGCGAAAGTAGCAGTTTTTTAGTGATTTCAAGCTATAGTTTTCGTTTCTCAAGCTCACTTTTCATCTTGAATTAAGATTAATTTTTGCATAAAAGACTGCTGATGGGTATGTTGACGCGATCGCGTAACTTCCTTTAACAGCTTCCAAGCTACTGGGGACAAACTGGCGGGAAAAGACATTTTAGCTGCATCAAACAGCCTTCCTTGTTTGAGAGCTACCACACTCCAATGCAATTTAACGTAATTTCGGATATCTTGAAGTTTGGGAATGTCCTCTTGATGCTTTTCATGAACAAGTGAGTAGATTTTTTCCTTAATCAAAATGTTAGTATCGAGGCGCTTTTGTAAGGAAAACTTTTGGTTATAAGCACCCGACCAAAGGGTGCGGTAACTCAGACATTCATTAATGAAGATGGCATCCCCAAATTGAGCAATTTTAATCCAGGAATCTATATCATCAAAATTCGCATCTAAGCTAGAGTCCCAACCCCCTGTTTTGAGAAAGGCGCTTCGTTTGAAAGCAACTTGAACCGGGGTGCCAAAGGGCACTAATTCCAAAAGCATTCCGTAATGAATGTCTTCTTGAGGAATATAAAAGGCCTTACCTGGGCCTGTTTGTCTAGTTCTGCTGATTTCGACTCCGTTAGCATCAACTTGAGCTGCCTGACAAGAGCAAATTACGGCTTGAGGGCGTAGTGCGATCGCACTTTCCATCACTTCAATACAATTAGGTGCCAGATAATCATCATCATCCAATGGCTTAATCCAATCTCCGGTTGCTAGCTCAACACCAGCATTGACTGACTTGGAGTGACCGAGGTTAGTGGAATTTCGGTGATAAATCAGACGCTTATCACCAACATTAGCAAGCAATTCACATCGCTTTTGGAGATAAGCTTGTGTGCCGTCCGATGAACAGTCGTCAACTACAACTACTTCACAATGTCTTGTTTGAGCAAGAGCCGTATCAATCGCACGTTGCAGCAGAGTCAGGCGATTATAAGTGGTGATGACAATGCTGAATTTCATTAACTTAATAATTCATCGACGGCTACACTGAAACCTTTTAAAGTAGCTTGAGTACTAACTACTTCTCCTTTAGTAAATAAAAGTCTTTGCTGCTCCGTGATGACAACAATCCATTGACTATCAGGCAAGACTAACCAGATTTCCTGGCAGCCGGATTCTAGGTATTCATTAGCTTTAGAAAATACATCTTCTGCTAGATCTGTAGGAGAGATAATCTCAGCAATTAATGGGAAACTTTGAGGTAGTACTTTATAGTCGCCAAACTGGGTAAGTAATTCTGGTGTGAGATAGGCTACATCTGGACGACGTATCTGATTATTGGTGCGACAGGGTGCTTCTGTGTAAACTTCTCCCCCTAGATTGTGGCTATCCTTATAATTTCTCCAATAGGTTGCTAGTTTGGCTTGAATCCGACCATGCTTTAGCGTCATTCCTGTTTTCTCCACCAGTTGCCCATCCACCCACTCCGTACCCTGAGGAGGATTTTGCAGATAGTCTTCTAGAGAAAAAGCTTCTATCTGATTTGGGATAACTATAGAGGCTACCATTTCTTCTGTTCCCCGTTGCAACTGTTTCTTCCTATGATGCCTCAGCGATCGCGATTTCTGTTTTATGCGATCGCGTTTTTGGTGAAAAGAGATGCGATCGCAATTCACTTTCCTTATGTGCTTGGTTTGTCGCCGACAATGTTCACTAAAATCAACCCAGTAAGCGGATGTACTCCTGTTTGACAACCTGATAACATTCACAGGAACCAGCTTCTAAGCCTTGACGATCAAGAACCGAGATTTTTCCGCGATGGTAGCGGATTAGCCCTGCCTTCTGAAGAGTAGCGGCAACCACGCTTACAGTGGCACGGCGCACTCCTAGCATTTGGGCCAGAAACTCCTGAGTTAGGGGAAACTCGTCTGAATCTACCCGATCATGAGTCAACAGCAGCCATCGGCAGCATCGCTCTTCTACCGAGTGCATTTGGTTGCAGACAACTGATTGCATGAAATGGTTCATCAGTGCTTGGGTGTAGCGCAGCAATAGGCTATGAAGTGGGCTACCTGGGGGAACCTCGCTTCTGAATACATCCACCTTCATTCGTAAGCCATCACCGGGAACTTGGACAAAAGTTTCAGCGGGAATGCGATCGACTCCCAGTAGTATAGGGATGCCGATCATTCCTTCATTGCCCACCGTAGCTACTTCAACTATCCTGCCATCTCCCAGGATGTTAACTAGAGAAACAACCCCACTGTTTGGAAAATAGACATACTTAATAGGTTCGTTGAGACGGTAGAGAGGCTGCTTCAAAGACAAAGAGATGGTTTCTAGCTGAGGAAGGAGACGTTTATATTCCTCTTTAGGAAGAGAAGCTAAAAGGTTGTTGCCAATAGGATTATGAGAACTTTTGAACACAAAAATCAAGAGCCTCATTGAGTCGAGGTTACTGAAAGTTAGCCGCTAACGACATCGGTGAGGACTCCTGTCGAAAGATGCCTTGTTTATTCCTGATTCTTCTTGTGAACAGCTGACACTGTACTTCACAGAGCTTACAGACTATAAAAATTCATCTCACAGCCTCATCGTGCTAGAGACACAACTAATGTTAAATCCACTTGTAATCAAGGACACGAAAATAGATAGACGGTAACTTATTCGCCTTTTTCGGTCATGATTTTCTCAGGGTTCAACGGCTTAACGATTTCTTTATAAAAACTTTATGATTAGCCTCTTATGTTTATAGCAACTACTGTACGGTAGCGGACAGACAGCCCCTCGCCAAGACGATACCTTAAAAAAGTGAAAACCCTGTAAAAAAGTATTACGATAGTTATTTAACTTGTGGAGACAATTGATGCAAAACTCTCAAGATCGAGTTGTTTCTCAACGAACTAAAGTTTTGATTGACAAACTACTGTTAGGAAAATTTTCTTTGAATGAGATTGCTAAGGTCACAGGTATCTCAGACCAATGGCTACAGGGCTATGTCAATGCTAAGTACGACCTTGTTTCTCGATAAGTGCTGTTTTGTTATAAAGATGTCAGCACTTGGACTCTGTAATCGGGCGTTTTTGAGTTTTGTAAGACACTATACAGTATTTTGTTAAAATCTGCTTTTATAACTTCATACTTCAGGTAGAAGTTGGAGAAAATCATCCAAAGTAAATTAATAAAGAACACAAAAAATGATAATAATCATCGTTTTTTTAGAGAGTGTTCGGAATTTTTAAAAGAAAATTACCAACTCATTTTTATCAAACAATAGTTCCCTGAAAAATAAACTTTTCAGGATTTTTATACATTTTAAAGGCAGTAAAAGCATGTAAAACAAGCTTTTCATGGCTTTCAAAAAAAGAGACTCTAAGC
Source organism: Coleofasciculaceae cyanobacterium CTOTU46601 (assembly GCA_031970155.1). GTDB lineage: Bacteria > Cyanobacteriota > Cyanobacteriia > Cyanobacteriales > Coleofasciculaceae > DALYIW01. Next base: position 33,875 of record DALYIW010000035.1, read on the forward strand.
ATTGATGACAAGAGGAATCATTGTCAAATTAAGCTTAGTAATTTTTCATGCATATCAATTTCTTTTGGGAAACTGACTCTCCCAAGAGTTGATTCTGACGAACTATCAAATTTGACTGAATCTATGTATATAGCAACACTTTGGCCGGGTAAAGTCTATCCTTTGGGAGCAACTTGGGATGGCAAAGGTACAAATTTCGCTCTGTTTTCGGAAAATGCAACAGGTGTTGAGCTGTGCTTGTTTGATAAAGACAATCAGGAGTCACGCCTAGAGATGACTGAGGTCAGCAACTTCGTCTGGCATGGCTATGTACCGGGGGTGGGGCCGGGTCAACAGTACGGTTACCGAGTGCATGGCCCATATGCACCTGAGGAGGGTCATCGCTTCAACCCGAACAAACTGCTAATTGACCCTTATGCAAAAGCGATCGCAGGCGATATTGGCAATGGGTCAGAAATCTTCGGCTATTGTTGGGATGCTCCAGAACCTGACCTATCCTTCTCAGATTTAGATGACGCCCATCTGATGCCGAAGTGTGTTGTTGTCGATCAGTCGTTTGATTGGGGTGATGACCAGCTACTAAAGACACCGTGGCACGAAACAATTATCTATGAAACTCACGTTAAGGGGTTTACTAAGTTACATCCGGATATCCCGGAAGAATTACAGGGAACCTATGCAGGACTAGCACATCCAGCCGCGATCGAACATCTCCAGGCGATCGGGATTACAGCCGTTGAGTTGCTACCGGTACATCACTTCCTGCGCTATCCGGGACATCTGGTTGATCGGGGGTTAACCAATTACTGGGGCTACGATTCCATCAACTATTTTGCTCCTTACTCCGGCTACAGTGCAGACAAAGTTCCCGGAGGGCAAGTCAAAGAGTTTAAGGAGATGGTCAAGGCATTGCACTTTGCTGGGATTGAGGTGATTCTAGATGTCGTCTACAACCATACGGGAGAAGGCTCTCACTTAGGCCCAACTCTGTCGCTTCGAGGCATCGACAATGCCATTTACTACCGTACGCTGGACTCTGACCCCCGCTACTACATGGACTTTACAGGCTGCGGTAATTCTCTTAACGTGCGCCAAGCCCAAGTTCTCAAGTTAATCATGGATAGTCTGCGCTATTGGGTCATTGAAATGCATGTGGATGGGTTCCGCTTCGATTTAGCCTCGGCTTTGGCGCGAGAGCTATTTGAAGTGGATAGTCTGTCCGCTTTCTTTGACATTATTCACCAAGACCCAGTGCTAGCGGATGTGAAGCTGATTGCTGAACCCTGGGACGTTGGAGAAGGTGGCTATCAAGTAGGTAACTTCCCCATCCTCTGGTCTGAGTGGAATGGCAGGTATCGCGATACAGTGCGGGACTTTTGGCGTGGAGAGAATAGTGCATTAGGGCAATTTGCTTACTGTTTTACGGGTAGCCCTGACCTGTATGAGATTAATGGACGCCGACCGAATGCAAGTATCAACTTCATCACAGCCCACGATGGCTTTACCCTGAACGATTTGGTCAGCTACAACGAGAAGCACAATCAGGCGAACGGGGAAAACAACGGCGATGGTGAAAACTTCAACCGTTCTTGGAATTGTGGGGTTGAAGGTGAAACAGACGACCCAAAAGTTCTACGGTTGCGCCAGCAACAACGGCGGAACTTTCTAGCCACCCTGATGCTGTCCCAAGGCATACCCATGTTGCTGGGGGGAGATGAAATGGGGCGCACACAACACGGCAACAATAATGGCTACTGCCAGGATAATGAACTTTCGTGGGTCGATTGGAATTTGCCCGACGGAAATGCTGATTTGTTGAAGTTTACGAGTGAGCTAATCTACTTCCGTCGTCAACATCCAGTATTTCGGCGGCGTAAGTGGTTTCAAGGTCGAGCAATTTACGGTTCGGGCGTCAGTGATATCGGTTGGTTTAATCCCGATGGCGATGAGATGACTGAGCAAGAGTGGCAAGTTGGTTTCGCCAAGACTCTGGGAGTTTTCTTGAATGGACAACAGATACCTGCTCGTGGGCCTAGAGGTGAACGCATCGTTGATGATGATTTTCTCCTGTTCTTTAACGCCCACTATGAAATGGTTGAGTTTACGCTACCTGTTGGGCTAAGGGATAAACAGTGGGCGATTGTGATTGACACCAAGGAGCCTCGGTTCGTCAAAGCAGAGCATTTTTTCACTGATACTCAAACTGTACCAGTTACAGAGCGATCGCTTATCCTACTACGCCGTGTGGAATGAGGGATGAGGGATGAGGGATAAGAGATAAGAGTACCAGCCCCATTTTTTATTTAGGGCTTGCTGCAAAAACCAGTAGTAAGGTGGGCACTGCCCACCTTACATGTAGAGGTTCTGCGTAAGTCCTGATATAAACAGAAAAAAAAAATACCCTCTCGTTCCATCGATGGAGGGCATTCATTCAGTCCAAAAAGCAATATGCCTATAGCTTATTGGGTAAAAGGGAAGGAATTGGGTAAGAAAACGGGAGGAATTCGGGAAATTTTCAGAAGTTTCTCTCTTTAGTGCCCAAATCTCCCTCTATGAAGAGTCTCAACTCTCAAAATACTCAGGAGTCCAGCTGCCGTGCAAACCATAAGGAATGTGATGCTTCAGGTGTAGTCGCGCCACTGGCCCTTTATTTAAATCTCGACCGTCTAAAATCACGATATCAGACCGATGCTTGCTGGAGTCATAGACTAAAGTTAGCACCCAGCCATCATCTTCGTCAGTGGCATCAGGTCGGGGAATGAAAATTGGCTCACTCACATAGCCTTGAGGTGCCGCACTCCAGAGTTGTTCTTCCCCTGTCGTCACATCCAGTTTGAGAATTGCTTGCAGTGGTGCGTTACCTGTCGGGTTATGGGCAGCACCCATGAAGAGATGGCGATAGGGGCGTCCAACGTGGTTGGGATGAACGTAGGGAAATTCACAGCAGCGTTCTTCTAATAGCTGACGTTGCACAGTTTTCTCATTTAAGTTGAGTGTAAACCGCCAGAGTTGACCTGGTGTAAGTGCAGCAAAATCAACTTCGCGGAAATCACTACCCGGTTCCACTTCTGGGAAATTCTCATAGCAAATGGAGTCGATGCAAAGCCTACCATCTTGCTCAAAAGCATTAGCGTGGTGGAAGACAAAACCCGATTGTGTTTCCAACGTCTGCATCGGTTCTTGGGAATTGCGAGGAATCACAACAATACGGGTAGGCTTATCCGGCTGAAACTTCACACACTCACCTGCACCCTGGAATCCCAGTAAGAAAGGAATCGGATTGAAATTAACAGGATTTTGGAAGAACAGGTAGTAATTTGGTGTAATTACGAAGTCATGGATGAAAGCAAAGCCAGGAATACTTCTCGATTGACGCCGTAGAAGTTTACCAGCTGGGTTGAATTCGTAGATGGTAATCGTGCTAGAAAGACCGGGTTTGATGGCAAAGTTAACTAAACAAGGAGTACCATCATCCTGGATACAGCTGGGGTCTATCCGAGGATGGGCAGCAAAAGCATTACCCTGTTCTAAAACACCATCTAGGTAGTCTTTCCCTAGGGTTTCTAAGGTTTTCGGGTCTAAGCGGTGGGGTTCTGCGGCTTCCCATAGTGCCAGAAGTTTGCCGCCCCAGTAAATGATGTTGGTGTTGGCAATATTTTTGAGTTGGAAGTCAAAGGCATTGGCTAACCAGCCTCCAGGTTTTTGGGTGCCGAAAACACCACGATAGAGAAGTTTTCCGGCTTTTTGTTCTGCGAGAAAGCCTTCAGTACGAACAAACCGATTGCGGAAGTGGGCACGGCCTTGATTAAATGCGATCGCACATACCATCCCATCCCCATCAAACGGGTGATGCAGACGTTGACCATTGACCTCTAGCAAACCCGGTCCATTGCGAAACAACGTACCATGCAGTGCCGTCGGAATCTCCCCTTCCACTTCATCAATCCAATAGTCATACTCGTTGGGCTGAGATTCATAACCCTTTTTCCAGCCGTTACGCTCATAGGGTAACGACGATACGGGCACCGAAAAGCGCTCTGGAGTAGGTAAAGTCTGCATAGTTGTTTATTAAAAAGTTATTAGTCGTTATCAATTGCTTACACTAGGACGCATAAAACTGTTCTCCCCCTGCTTCTCCTGTTTCCCCTGATTCCCCTGCCTCCCCTAACGGAGTGCGGATGAATTCTGGCATCAGATCAGGAAGGAAAGACTGTTCCGACTGGGAACCGGGACAATGATGTTCAAACAACTCTACAGACGGCAGTGAACGATGAGTGCCAGCCGTTTCAATTTCAGTTTTTGGATCAGCGGCTGGTAACCAGCCTAGAAATGGCAGTGGCAATAAGCTTGAGGCATTTGTAATCAGGACTAACAGCCATAGCTTGTCAAAGTTAGTCTCAGTAACACCGAGAAAATGAGTCAGTAAAGCTCCCAGTTCATGAGACAACAGCCCGCCCAAGTTGAAAACCGACATCAAAAGAGCAAATAATGTCGCTTCCACACCCTCTGGACAGAGGCGTGCTGAAAGTACCAAAACTGGCATGAAGGCAATTTGTCCCATTACGGTGAGAATCAAACTGTCTCCCAAACTGAACCAGTGGTCATCAATGCCTAGAGTACGATTCGTGTGAGTGACAAGCAGCAAGGCACTCATCCCTAAGACAGATGACATTACCGTAGTCCAACCCATAAGGCTTCGGAAGGGAATGTTCTTCAAAAAGCGCTGAAACATCCATATCCCGATTAAGGCAGCAATGCTGGTTACTAGGCGCACGCGCCCTAAAAATTCCGGTTCAAACTTCAACTCATTGGTCGTGAAGTAGAAAAATGCAGAATCTGCGGTTGGTGTTGCTTGCCAGATGAAGACAAAAGCCGTGGGCAACCAAATTGCTTTTTGAGTAATCGCCCCCCGTAGCTGCTTGACTTGGTTCCAAACGGTGGAAATGTCGGGGCGTGACTCTACAGGTTCTTCAGCAATCAACCATGCCACCGCCGAAACCAGCAGGGGGAAAGTAGCGGTGATGGCGAAGACGGTTTGGTTACTAAACTGTTGCAACAGCCAACCGCTCAAGTAAGCTGTAATCAGGCCGCCTATTGCTGAAGCTCCCCAAGTGAGCGATTGCAGGGAACCCGACTGGCTCAGGGATTCGCCACGCGCCCGTTCCACTACTAGGGAGTCTACAATCACATCACTAATAGCGACGGACAAGGAACTTAGGAGGATGGCACCAGTCGCTGCCCAAGCTGTATCTACAACTGTCGCCAGACTTAACCACGCTGTTGTCCCCATCAGTCCAGATAAAACTAGATAGGGGCGTCGGTGGTAGCCAAACACTGGCAAGCCGTCTGAGAGAAAGCCAAACACTGGCTTAATCACCCAAGGTAGGGCAGCTATACCCATTAGTGCTGCTACCTGAGAGGGACTCAGCGCCAAATCGTCTTTGAGGAAGAAGCTAACTGCCAGACGAGCTAACCCAAGGATTCCCTGGACAAAGTAGACGATTAAGATGGCAATCAACTCCAGCGTTGGTTCGTTGCCAAAGAATATTTTTTCTTTCAAAGATTCTTTGATGTTGTCCAATCCGAACTGGGAGGCAATCATGAAAAATTTTTAAGAATTGTCGCTTTTTATATCATATATGTACTTTCTCAAGGGTAGCGATCGCTATTTCATCAGTTTTTTGGATTGCCAAGCTTACTGTAATCACTCAATCCTCTATTACTCACGCGGATTTCACATTCACTGTTAACTCAAAAGCAGTAGTATGTCTCCTGCTGGATCTGGCAAGACATGGAGTTCACAGACTCGCCTTTGTGTCATTATTGGCAGGACTTACGCAAATTTCTCCTGATGAACCGCCATTTGTAGGGGTGAACGGCCGTTCACCCCTACTATATGTAGTGTCCATGGGTAAGTCCTGATTGAGAAATTCTCTGGCGGGAGTATAGCAACTGGAGGAAGACTTTAACTCAAGGTAGATTTTGTAGATGTCTGGTTGATTCTGATACGGCTTTGAGACTAAGGCTGAGGTATTGAATTTTGTGGAAATCCTCATTGGCCAGGGTTTCTTTTTGTAAAGTTTCAAGCATCTTGGCTTGAATCTTCTCGATAATTTCATCTTGATTATGGAGCTGCTGATTTCTTGCCATTTCTAGTTCTGCTCAATGACTCTATAGCTCAAATTCCGGCCTCAACGTGTTACGCCCGGATAATTTGCCTCTCCCATGAAGCTGAACTCCTTAAGTGCGATCGCCCCGCGCCATGGTGCGGAAGTTATAGAAGATGAAGAAGGTGGAGAAGGTGGAGAAGGTGGATCAGAAATTACTCCGTCATCTCCCTCATCTCCTCCTGTGCGCGACAACAAGGTCAGTGGATAGGTAATAATACTAAGTTGCCAGTTGGCAAAAAGAATGTTAACTATTACATAAGTCAGAAGTCAGCAAGAGTTACTCTGACTATTTATTAACTTTTGGTTAAAACAGATATAAATCTAAAGGATTACCATGGACGTTGCGTTGATTGATTCCCAGGGAGAGACTTTACTGTTTCTTCTGTCTTTTGTGCTTTTTCTCGGTATAGTCTTCACTGTAGGCTTTGTCAGTCGCAATTTAGAGAACGCGATTACCTTTACTCTCCTTTCTACTTTTCCCTTGTTTCTTGCATATATCTTTTTCCATCTTCCTTAACCGCGCCAAGCCCTTTAGAAAACGGATTAGGAGAGGAATTGGGGAAAATAAAACTTAATACATTTATCAAAGCTGGAACTCGGTTTCGTTAATTTTTTCCAAGTTTTATCGCTTCATTTTCATTAGGAAATAGAGCGTACTGATACCCAGTTGCAATCAACAATAGTCAACCAGTAGGAACTCTTGAAGACAAGGGCGCTGACATCGCTTAGGGAATGTTCAGTTGCCTGTAATACAAGGGAAGATTTATGATAATACAGCTTTTACAAATAACTGAATTCTGGCGAACCTCATTTGTGTAGGAACTGCTTGATCTAAAATCATTAGATTGATGTTCAAAACTAGTCTTCATCAGAAAACTGGCGATGAGGGCAACTCCCTGTGATACAGGCAGCTTCAAGCTTTTAAAGAAAATTCTATAAAAACCAAGAATCAGCACAATCTCCTTGAAGAGATTGCCTTTTTTCTGACCTGGTTATTAACAGAGCGTAATAAAAAAACTGCGATAGCTAGTGTATTACAATTCATAGTTTGCCTTAGGAATGATGCCAGAGGCTAGTTATAATGTCAAGAGTTTATCTTCAAGAACATGAATATTACAAAAAACGATTGACTTTTTTCTTAAAGAAAGTTTAATTTTCCAAATCTCCCGAAAACTCTGCTAATATCTCATTTTGTGCATCAGGGAATCTACGGAAAAAGCTAAATCAGGGGATCTACGGACAAGCTTATTTTCGTAATCATCCACTCCCTTTAGTCGTAAGGCAGTGAGTGTCCATGTGGATAAGTTAATCCTTGTCCACAGAAAAGACGGTTATACCTATACATTCCGTCAAGGATTGTCCAAGAATGTTCAAGAAAATGTCGCCTAGAACAGAGTAGAGCACACTCCAGGGTGCTACCTTGTGATGAAATTTCCAACACCTCAGTTAGGGGGGTATGAACTCCTCTTAAGTGTTTTACTTGCTACTTTCGTTGTTGCTAGACCGTTGCCGCTGACGGCGAATGAAATTACCAATTCTGCCTCGGCTTCGGGGGGTAATCTGCCCAATGTTGTTAATTCAAATCAGACTTCGCTGACAGCTGGTCAAGCGATTTTAGAACTCATTAAAACAGCCGATCGCGCCGCTGCCGAACCAGGCGATACAGTGATTTACCGTCTCGCGCTGAAAAACTCAGGTGCGACATCAGCGACAAATATTATCCTGACTGACACCCTGCCCCTAGGTGTG
>DALYIW010000036.1:0-2000 GCA_031970155.1 Coleofasciculaceae cyanobacterium CTOTU46601
GCACAAAGAAAGGATGAAAATTTCTCTTCTCCCCGACTCCCGACTCCCGACTCCCGACTCCCGACTCCCGACTCCCGACTCTCAAGATCGGTCTATTTTACCTTTAACCTTCATTTCTAACCAAGTACTGGTGAAATCGAGGCGGTGATTCCATAATTACCGCTTCAAACGGCACAACACCCACTTTTTCACTGTTGATACAGCGAGCAGCTTCCCGTGATAAATCCAGGTTTCTGCCAGGAATAAATGGACCTCGGTCATTAATCCGGACAATCACACTATCGCCATTTTTCAAATTTCTCACCTTCAGATAGGTATTGAACGGTAATGAGGGATGAGCCGCTGTAAGTTCATGCTGATTATACGTTTCCCCGGTGGCGGTGAGGCGACCATGAAACTGGGGTCCGTACCAGGAAGCCTTCCCCTTAAACATCCTTGGTGTTTCCACTAAGCCGTACATTCGCCTCTGGGACTCTGCTAGATTAAAAGGCGTTTTTCCCAATGCCATACGCAGATGATTAGCCCATTCAATAGCAAGCAGATCTCGATTGCTGGCTAAACCTTGCGCTAGGGCATCATCAATCTTAATCAATTCGCGATTTCCTACCTTGACTCCTGGTATCCCGTCAATCAGCGCCGGTTCAACTGCCGAGTTCTTTAAATAGGGGTCAGATGGGTTAGACAAAAATTCTTGTAAACGCTGAGCCATCAAATCAGCTTGCTGCTGGTTGGGAAGTTGAGCAATTAAGCGACCCTTCAGCCAGACTTGAAAGCGTTCCGACTCGCGAGAGGAAGGAGCCGCCACAGCTCGGTTGGCGATGAGTTGCGCGTACCGCCAAAAACCTAGCTTTACACGCTTTTCCTTTCCGTTATTTTTATCTCCAACGCTGTCCCAAGAGCGAGTACTGACAACCTCAACCGACGACGCTAAAGTTTTCACGGGTTCAACGCGCTGGCCCCAATGAAACAAATTCTGCACCACTTGCAAAAGTTGCTGAGGTAGGGTTTTTGCAGCATCAGGAGAAGAGGTTTCATCCACCACAGCAGATGAAGACTGAGGTAAAGCCGCCGTTGTCAAAAAGTGTTCTGGTTGCTCTAAGTAGGGACGACAGAACGTATTTTCTACTCGAATGCCTAAGGAAGAACCCAAAGCCGCTTGAGCTGGTTGGGGTCGAAATCCCAAAGAGCCTGTACCTCTCTGAAATGCTAGATGAGGAACAGCTGCAACAGAATAATTCAAAGAAGACCGAGCGTCTGAGGAAAACTGCGTTGAAAACAACCCAGTCGTTTGGATTTCAACTGGGTTAGTGACAACTGAAAAAACTCCTGCCGGGAAAGCACTGGCGAGATAATTCGGTACTTTTAATAAATCCTGGCTGGAGGCAAGAAGACAGCTGACCCAGGAAGTCACCCAAACAAGTCCAAAAAATGACATGATTACTCAATTTTGAAGTGAAATGCACTCTGGCTTGTAAGACCGTAATCCAGTATACAGAGATCGGGGATCAAAAGATCTCTCTTGGGAATGATCCCCTTTCAAGCTCCACCTACTAGGATTTCCCAGTTAGCTACCATGAGCTGTCTTTCACAACTGACGAAAAAAACATAGCCTTTCTTCCCCTACTCCCGACTCCCCACTCCCGACTCCCTATTTTCCTAGGAGTTCCCCAGGGCCTAATTGCCACCACTACGAAACCATGAAAGAACTAACGTTTTATATTGTTGATGTCTTTGCCGTTGAAAAATATACGGGCAATCAACTTGCTGTCTTCATCGATGCAGCTGCCCTATCTGAAGTTCAGATGCAACGCCTTGCTAAAGAGATTAATTACTCGGAAACCACTTTTATTACATCCACTGACCTCAGAGATGGAGGGTACGATGTCCGCATTTTTACACCCAATAAAGAATTGCCCTTCGCTGGTCATCCAACTTTAGGAACTGCCTATATCATTCAACGAAAAATCATTAACCAACCTGTTGAAAAAGTTAACTTACAT
>DALYIW010000036.1:2010-40718 GCA_031970155.1 Coleofasciculaceae cyanobacterium CTOTU46601
GTTGGGCAGGCTAACAATATCCTAAAAAGTTAGCTTAAATTTGAAAGTTGGCCAAATTCCTGTTACCTGGCATCAAACGGTTGATGCAGATGAGGTGTTATGGATGCGTCAAAATCCTCCTACATTTCATCAAATCTTGCAATCCTCTGCCCTTGCACCAGTCTTAGGTCTAGAACTCGATGAGATTGATTCTCGATTTCCTATTCAAGAGGTTTCTACAGGTATTCCTATTATTATTGTTCCATTAAAAACCCACGAATCTTTGAGGCGAATTAGGGTAAACAGAGAGCAATACTTTGACTTAGTAGAAAATACTCAATCTAAAGCAATCTTGGGGTTTTGCCCGGAAACATACGCCCCAGAGAATGACCTAAGTGTTCGTGTATTTGCTGAGTACTTAGGTGTTCCAGAAGACCCAGCTACGGGTAGTGCAAATGGCTGTTTAGCGGGGTATTTGGTTGAGTATTCCTATTTTGGAGAAAAGCCTGTGGATGTCCGCGTCGAGCAAGGGTATGAAATTGGTAGACCTTCACTGTTATTGCTAAAAGCACAAAAAAAACAGGACATCATAGAAGTGTCTGTGGGCGGGAAGGTGATGATGATTGCCAAGGGAGAATTGATTTAGTAAATACCTGGTGTTGGCTCAACTTAAACTAATCCATCTGAATGCCAATAAGTATAATTAGTTTCTTTAGGAAGATACGGAAAATCACGGTTATTTTCTAGGTTGACGAGCTGATAAATACCTTGTTGAATTAGCTCTTCTATTTCAAGTTGTTCTTGTGTTGAACAAGATATAGACCGAGAAGATAATGATGACACACTTGCTGTGTCTATGGCTACATAGTGATTGTTGATTCTACTTAAGACATAGGCTAGTAACCTTTGCCTTAAGTCAGGGTCTGTTAAAACCTTTTGATGAGTCAGAGCGGGATAAATAGATAATAAATCTTCAATTTCCCTACTCACCTTTAGTAAGGTTAAATTAATGATCGTAGTAGCCATTTTTTGCTTTTTCGTCCTTAAAAATAGTTAATTCTCTTGGTTTACACGACTTAATCTGGAGAGAAATTCCTTGAGTTCCTTCTTGTTCTAAGTCTTCTAAATAGCCATATTGAGCATATAGGGCTTCCGTGGGACTAGCAAAAGGACCAAAGTAGTATGTGCAAGCTGGTATAGTTGTAACAATTTCTACCCACCATCCAAACTCAATCGTTTTGTCTTCAGTGGAGCTTTTTGACATCATAGAAAGTCTTGAGGTCTTTTCACTTCAAAAGATTTACGGTTGTTTACAGCTAGGAAACTCTGGCGTATTCAAACCATAGAGACAGTTAATCACCAACTTCTGAAATAACAACTAACCTTCATTTAGCTCTCAATCCTACTGGTTGAGACAAGACAGGAGTTCTACTTTTTACAACCTGAGATTTTTGGTATTTGTAAAAGTTAATGCTATCTAGCTCAAGAACTGGCATTTCCTGTCTGCATCGAGGGCAAAACCAATAAATGCTGTTGTGGCGAGCGTGGCGAAGCAACTGTGCCGAGCAACAAGGACAAGTGTTCATGATTTTTTTAAAAATGAATTCCAAATAGATTAATCTCTATGATCGGTTATTCAAGACCCTTCATTTGGTAATACTGACATCCTTTGTTATGGGATATATACTACCTCAATCGCCTCTCTCCAACACGAAGCACTACTACCAATCTGTTTTTGAAATAGAACTTACGCAGAAATGAGACTAACTCCCTTGATTAAGAAGGGCAATGAAGAAGCTTTGAGGGAGCCAACCTTTATAGAATCCTCTTACAAGATACGTAAGTTCCATCACTTCTATAGTAAGCATCACAAGTAAAAAATTTTGGGAAGAAAGTGGGAAAAAATCGGGAAGATGCAAAATATTTAGGGACTCGAAACTGGAAAAGTTAGTTTACACTTCTTGAGGAAGTTGCTTGAGTCGATAACCTAAGCCATGAACAGTTTCGATAAAATCATCAGGAGCCTTTACTGCCCTGAGTTTTTTACGTAAACTCTTGATGTGAGCTTTAACTGTATCTTCTTCTGGGGGGTTCTCAAGTGACCAGATATGTTCAATGATCACACTGCGACTCAATATTCGCCTTTCATTACGCAAGAGAAGCTCTAGTAGACTATATTCCTTGCTAGTCAAGCGTAGAATTTCACCGTTGTAGCTAACTTCATACGTTGCGGGATTAAGACGCAACTCGCCCCACTTTAAAGTTGGAGGCGATGAAGCACCCCCTCGCCTCAGCAAAGCTCGAATCCGAGCGAGTAACTCTTCTAAATCTAGGGGTTTGACCATGTAGTCGTCAGCCCCAGCATCTAAGCCGACGACTTTGTTGGTGCTGGTGTCAAGGGCTGTTATCATCATGATGGGTACGGAGTAGTTGTGAGCGCGTAAGCGTTGGCACAAGTGAATGCCATCTAGCTTGGGCAGCATCACATCTAGCAAAATTAAGTCGTAGCTAAGGGTTTTGACTTGATCCCAAGCCGCCTCTCCATCTGTGGCAATATCAACCGCATAGCGTTGATCGGTGAGGGCTTCGGCTAGAGCTTCAGCCAGGTAAGCGTCATCTTCTACTAAAAGAATTTTCATTGCAGGATTACTGGAATAGCACCAAAAATAACATGTTGACTGTATAGAAGAGGTCAACTATTAAGAGAGCGGCTTTGGGGTTAATGATAGCGAGTCTATCTGTTTTGTACATCTTTAGATGCTACCCTTCGGAAAGGCTGAGCTTGAGCGTCAGCATTGTCGCTGACCGACGACTAAAGCCGAGGGCTTGAGGGGCAGACTTCTCGCAAGCTATGTGCGTTTTAATTGACAAGTGAACAGCCTAAGTGCGAGCTCTAAGTGCGATCGCACTTAAATCTCGCAGAACACCAGTCGGCAGAAGTAACTTGGCAAAGAGCTAATCAGGAGCTAGAAATCATGGTAGCCGAGCACATGACTCAATTAAGGCAGCTTAATGAGCAATTACTGGCTGAAATTGCAGAGCGTCAGCAGGTAGAAGTCGCCCTAAGAAAGAGTGAATCTGTACATCGTACTCTCATCGAAACCATTCCCTATGGGATTGAGGAAATTGATACAGATGGATTAATCACCTTTTGTAACTCTGCCTTGGAAAAAATGCTCGGCTACGCACCCGGAGAACTGTTAGGAAAGCCAATGTGGGACTTAGCCCCAGAAGCTGAGAGAATGCATCTACCTGGGTATCTGGCAATGTTACTGCAAGACCAACCTCCGCCTATTCCTTACCTGGGAAAAAATTTGACTAAGGATGGCAACCTAATTGATGTCCAAGTGGACTGGAACTACAAGCGGGATAACCAAGGACAAATAACTGGGTTTATCTCGGTGATCACTGATATCACTTTGCGCCAACAAGCAGAACTAGCTCTCCATCAACAAAATCAGGCACTAGAACTGAGATTTCAACAACGGACAGCTGATTTAGAGCAAGCCAATGAACAACTGCGACGCGAAGTGCAAGATCGGCAGAAAGCCCAAGAAGCCCTTCGAGCTAGTGAAGCCCGCTTGGGGGCTATCGTGTTACACTCCTACGACATCATTACTCTTACGGATGAACGCGACAATATCTCTTACCAAAATCAATCAACATACCGCATCCTAGGCTACTCACCAGAAGAATTATCCAATCAGCGACCTGTGCATAAAGTTCATCCAGAGGATATTCCCAAAGTGCAATGTGCTAAAGCAAAGATTTTGGAGCAGCCGGGAGTTCCTGTGAAGGTTGAATACAGGATGCAGCGGGCTGACGGCTCTTGGGCGTGGTTGCAAAGTATTGCAACAAACTGGCTAGCCAATCCTAATATCCAAGCGATAGTTGCCAACACCCGCGATATCAGCGATCGCAAACAGGCAGAAGAAGCTCTGCGTAAAGCTCATGACGAACTAGAAATTAGAGTTCAGGAGCGCACCGCCGAGTTGAGTAGAATCAACGAATCCTTGCAGGCTGAAATTAGCGATCGCAAACTTGCAGAAGAAGCACTGCGGATGAGCCAGCATTTCATCCAGCAGATTACTGATACGACTCCAACGTTGCTCTATATCTATGATCTGCATCAAGATTGTAACGTCTACGCCAATCGCCAAACTGAGACATTTTTGGGCTACACCCAGCCAGAAATCCAAGCCAAGGGTTCGCAGTTTCTTGCAGATGTTCTCCATCCTGACGATTTGCAGCGTCTTGCCGAATACACAGCACGATTAATCGTAGCCAAGGATGGTGAGGTCATCGAAAAGGAATACCGCATGAAAAGCGCCAAGGGGGAATGGCACTGGTTTCAAGCGCGGGAAGTCGTTTTTACCAGAAATTCCCAGGGTGAACCTGAGCAGTTACTTGGCACTTCTGTAGACATCACTGAGCTGAAGCAGGCTGAAGAACTGTGTTTAGCTTTAGAAAAAGAAAAAGAACTCAGCCAACTCCAACGCCGATTCTTTTCTATGGTTTCCCATGAATTTCGGACTCCGATTAGCAGCATCTTAGTTTCGGCTCAATCCCTGGAACAGTCCTACGAACGATGGTCTAAAAGTAAAATCACTAAAAATCTTCAACGCATACAGAGCTGTGCTAGACATACTATTAATTTGCTAGAAGATATCTTTACAATTACTAAGGCAGAAACCGGGAAACTAGAGGTAAGTACAAGACTTCTCGATCTCGGCAAATTCTGCCACAGTTTGGTTGAAGATGTGCAGTTAATTTTCGGTAATATCTGCAAAATTTCTTTTGTCAGTCAATGCAATTGCCAAAAGACTTACTTGGATGAAAAACTGTTGCGCTCAATTCTCGAAAATCTCCTGACCAATGCAATTAAGTATTCACCGCCCGGAAGTAATATTAACTTTTCTCTATCCTGTGCTAGGGGACAGGCTATTTTTCAAATTCGTGATGAAGGAATTGGCATTCCTCCGGAAGACTTACCCCATCTGTTTGAACCATTCCGTCGAGGAAAAAATGTTGAAAATATTCCTGGGACAGGTTTAGGAATAACTGTGGTTAAAAAGTGTCTAGACGTACAAAAAGGTATAATTTTGCTAGACAGTAAACTAGGAGTGGGCACAACGGTGACTGTTATCATCCCCCATAGATAAGCTATTTGTTGTTGGTTGTTGGTTGTTTGTTGTTTGTTGTTTGTTGTTGGTTGTTTGTTGACAACCAACAACAAACAACCTTATGGATTAGCTTTCTGTCGGGGGTCATTGGGTCGAGCAACTAGGATGCCGATCGCATTTTTGACTTTTCCTGTATACCTCTGTAAATCACGAGCAATTGTCACTTCTCCAATTGGGGAAGCGTGGATTAAACCAATATTCCCATTGGGTGAGCGATAAACAAATCCGGTATGGGTAACGTCCAGACCAGGTAGATTTGTGGCGATCGCCACGATATCTCCAGGTTTCAGTTGATTATACACACGGCGAATTTGGTTAGTAGGAATGTAATCGAACGTTACTCCATTAAGTTTATTTTCCATCTCGACCATACACTGATAATTGGCATCGTTGTTTGCTAAGGGGCGATAACTTTGCCGATGTGTAGTCATGAAGTTAAATTTTTTATTGAGGGGTACGCCCCCCAATTTCTGCGCGATGTTTTGAACGGTACCTCGTTTCTCGTTGTCCCAGATCCAATCAGCAAAATAATGGAGTCGGCTACAATATCCGTCGATCTGACCATTACGATAACGCTGATCGCGGATGTGATTGACAAACGTTTGAGAGGAATAATCTTGCACCGCGACACCCCGCGCTAGCGCCAAGACGGTTTCTACGAATAGTACGCAGTCAAATTTATTGAGTGTGATGACGAGGGTTTCTTCCTGAGATTGGTCTAATAAGTCTGCCTTGTAAGCGGTACCTAGAAATTGCTCGGCGATCGCTTGTACGATTTCCCCCATTGGGCGCTGATACAATTTCTTGGTGCTTACATACTGTATAACCCGCTGGAAAGTTTTGCTGTCTTCTGCTTTAGGGATTTCTTGTTTGGTGGTTGGAGTCTCTAGTTCATTGAGCGATCGCGTCTTTTGTACCACTGACGAAGTATTAGACTCAAAATCGCTCGCTGAACTTAGTCCACTCCTATCGTTGCGATCTAAAACATCTTCTCTCGGAAGCGCTGTCACTCTGTGCAGACTCTGTTTAGCAAGTACCTGCTGTTGTGCCAAGGTATCAGCCCAGGTAGAGGTAAGAGGGCGGGGCTGATTTTCTCTGGCTTGAGAGGCAAAATGGGAAGCTACACTGCAAGCGATCGCAACTCCTACCACAGCCAACTTGAAACGTTTTCTCATAGCTTAGGCGTTTTTTTCAATCAGCAAGCGTCTAATGACACTTGGTTAGCTTAGCAGAAGCTGCCTTCTTTTGAGAGGGACATTTTGTACTCTAGACATCATTTCTTCGTCTGACAATAACATTCACACTTGTATTGCTTGAACCTTTTTACCCGATTTCTTAACCTAAAAAACCCACCAAATCTTGCAAATTTTCAAAAATAAAGTTACATTTTATTAAAATCAAGAGTTGTCCAAAAAGATTTGTAGTAATGAAAGAACAACAACCGAAGTTTGGTTTTACTCCTTTTGCGGAAACCTGGAATGGTCGTTTAGCAATGCTGGGTTTCGTGATTGGTCTGACTACTGAATACCTAACAGGTCAAAATATCCTGCAACAACTAGGTTTAATGTAAGAAGCAATTAATCCTCTAGAACTTAGGCAAATTTCCGATTGAACCGCCATTTGTAGGGGTGAACGGTCGTTCACTCCTACTATATGTGGTGTCCATGGGTAAGTCTTGATAACTTTATTGCGCCATGTTAATCGCAGTTAACCCATAAAACCAAAAGTAAACTTACGTGTCATTCGCTTGTACTTCTAAAAGAGAGTGGTAGATTACTAATAGAAGCTAATAAAGCTTCTCTGACAGATACCACAGCGCAGTTCATAGTCAACTTAAGAGGTAAAAAACGCTGTTAAACATAACATCTGTCTCATTAAAAACAACAGCAGCACCCAACAAGAAAACTGATATATCCTCAGTTAGTTGAACAGGGAGCCATGCAACTGAAATGTATAATTCAGTGCAACTCTGTATCGAATGTTCCAAAAGAGGAAATCACTCAGTAAGTCTAGTTTGGGTGCTGTTGTTGTTGACAAGATTTCAAATTAGGTAAATAGGTAACAAGATGTCCTAGCTTGAAAATAGGGAGTCGGGAGTCGGGAGTCGGGAGTCGGGAGTCGAGCACCAAGCAAGAAAATATTACTACTCAATACAATGGGGCGATTAAGCTACTTGCTAAATAGCACTCACTCGCTTTGTTTTCGAGCAATAGTCTCTACAGTTAACGGCTGTCTCGGTATTGGCAATTGAGGGATGCACCGTACATTTGAGTCGATAATCATAGGTGAAAAACTTACAATCGGTACAAGGGATTTGATGCATCCGCTTGGCATTAGCCACACTTGATCTAATGGCTGACAAGATGGTTAAGCACAAGAGAATAATTAACCCCCAAGCCAAGCAAAAGCACACTGGCACCAAATAGGGCTGGAGGGCATGAACTAGCGGATATAGAAGTTGAAACACAGTCTATTTCTTGTAGCAGGAACAAAGGAATTTTTAACGCCGCAATTACTTGACCAGGAAACTCCGCCTACAGGGTGAATCCAACTTTTTTGATACGAAGCTGGATTTCTAGACGGTTCACTAAATCTTTAAAACAAAAGCAGCCCTCAAACCTAAATTACTGGGGGATTTCTTCTGTTGGTCGATTCTAGGTGGAGTTACACTGAATTATCAGCTTCAGTTCCATAGCTCCCAATCTACTAGATTAAGAAATACCAGTTTTTTTGTTGATTGCTGCTGTTGTTTGATGAGACAGATGTTAGATGAAACAGCTGTTTTACCTCTTAACTCGAAGTGTACTTTGCTGTAGCCTCTGTAAGATAAGCTTTTCAGCTTCTGATCATTAATTTACCACCCTCTCCTAAAAGCACAAGCCAATGAAACATAAGTTGACTTTTTGAAAGTCAACTTTATTAAACTTATGAAATAAAGTTAAGCAAAAAAAATGCCCGCAGGCAGGCAGAAAGAAAAACTAGTGCGTCTCGGTAGAAGTTTGTGCCACCTGTAGGTGACAAGGGAAGGGGGAGATTTTAGCGAGTCAGTTATTTAGGCCACGCTGCACTAGCCACAAAGAATAGCTGGTGCGGGCTGGAAAAATGAATGGCTAAAAGGGAATGTCATCCAAATCTTTTTGACTCTCTAAGTTGCCTGGAACTGAGGTGGGAACTGTAGCTGGTTCAAAGTCTGATTCATCAGTAGCTGGATACCCATAATTTCGTTCCACCTGACTGGTGTCTGACACAGGTGCTGCTCGTTTGGGCGTCCTCATGGGTACAACATTAACATTAGATCTTGTAGAAGAGGTTGGTGCTGGAGCTTCGTCAGTTGTGGCAGAAGTAGAGACATGTGGCTCAAAACTGGTATCAGCACCCAGCTTATAAATTCGGGAAGCGGTTAATTCGGCCCGTTTTTCTTTGAAGCCTTCAGGGCGTTCAATGGTATTCATACTTAAGCGACCTTCAATCACTACGCGATCGCCTACTGAATACTGTTCTTTAATTTCATGAGCAAAATTACCCCAACCAACCACCTTTAACGTTGTCGGTGGGTCTTCCGCCCGTTGACCAGGAAACTGAACCAGCATCTGGGCAATGGGTGTTTGAGTATCAGCAGTATAACGTAGTTCTGGATCTTGAATGATCTGTGCCATTAAGATGCAGCTGTTCATAGTTCGAGTCTCCTTAACACTCTTACGCGATTGGCTTGCTATGTGAGAAAACCACAGCGTCTCTACAATCGTTCTTGTTTGTGTGCAATTGCTTGCAGATGTCAGATTTTCAATGCGTGCGAGTAGCCAGTAAAAAACCACATAGAGATTTCATGCAATTTTTTAGCGTTTTCCTCATCCATAATAGAACAAACGTACCAAAGATGGGGTGAACATCCCCTGTGTTGGGTATAGCCAAAGCAAAAGTACCCCCGAAGGGTACTGTAGACCTTCATCAGACTTTGCCACCATAGCAAACATAACCTCTCATATAGTGGTTGGAAATATTGCATAGACCCTATCGTAGGGATGCGTTAATATCGTGCCCTTACAAAAACTGTGCTGAACCCAATTGAAAACCGCTATAGATCAAAGGCTTACTTCTTTTACTTTATTAGGAGGCTCGTTATGGAACAAGAGCAACAAGTTGGACTTTCATTAGAACAAGAATTCAAGCAAAAGGCTTTTGAGGAGCAAATCAAACCGATCAGCCTTGAACAAGCCAAAGTTCTACTATCAGACCTACACAAACACCTGTTACTACGTGAGGCTTATATCAAGAACTTCATCAAACAAAGCTTACTCTCAGATTTTTCACCTGAGTAGAGTGGTAAAAAATCCGGAACTAACGAATACAGTTGTGAAAGAAACAAGAAGCAAGGTTGTTAGAGTCAAAGGTTAGAAAGACTAAAACATCATACAGGGTATACAGTTTACGACGTGCATCATCAGTTGACCAGGACTCTCCACCTTTAATTTAATAAAGGAGTTTCCCATGATGAGACAAATGTGCTGGCTATCTAGCTTTGGTAAATCTGAAGAAAAAATTTTGCATTTGCGGACAGCCCCTCACGACGCATGGCGACCTTACACCGCCTTTCCTCAATACTCTGTCCCTGACTACCGGATACCTGGAGGTTCTAAGGGTTGGGCAACCTATCAAAAGCTAATGAAAGCGGGTTGGGCTTTAATACCTAGTGAGGCTGAAACAGCTACTGAGTTTGACACTCCCCAGCATAAATGCGCGGGGATTCTTGGTTCAACGAGTCCACTTGCTAACAACTCCTTGCGTTAGTGTTAGTAGAGGTGGTTCTCTCCTCAAGCGTTGAGTTCGGGCGTGCCCCGCCCTACTTGCATTGCTGCAAAACTTTGTTTTATTTAGCTATTAGCTAAAAACTGATCGTCCAGTTCCTGTGAATCTTTTACCTACTTTCAGGTGTGCATCCTTAGACACACTGCTGGAACAACAAAGTAGAACCCCATAGATGCAGTTGTCAAGGTACAGCGCGTTTTGCCGATTAGGCGACTAGGTTTTTCTAGTGGTTGATTACCTTTCCACCGCTTTGAATAATACAATGATGCTAATAGCTTTTTCAAGTACTTTTTCTGGCAGGTTAAAACCTGCTACTAGCTTTTATCCCCGGACTGAAGTCGCGGGGTTTTCAGCATATTTCTTATAACGGCAGCAGATTAGCAAAATTACTGATTAACTTTCTTTCTAGTAGAAAGATTTTAACAATTCTTAGTAATGTTGAGAATAATCGAAAGACGTTTAAATTCTGAAAATTGTCTTTAGATTGTTTTTAGATTGTTTAATTAAGAATACTTCATATTTTTTGCCAAAACTATTCGTTAAGCTAAGAATTAAGACACATATTTTAGAGGCAATTATGAGCGCTGTTTTTGGCGTTGGAGAGAAGCGCCCCAGCTGGCAAACGATTGTAATGTTTGCCTTGGGCTTTTGGCTGAGTAGCAGCCTGCTTTTGGATTTGGTAATTATGCCCGGTTTATCTGCTGCTGGCATGATGAGTCAACCAAGTGCCGCAACAGCTGGCTATTCAATTTTCTGGCTGTTTAATCGCATCGAGTTGCTGTGTGCCGCTGTAGTGTTAGCAAGTCTGCTAGCGCTGCGTGGTACTTCCAATCTTTATCGTCAGGTAAGACGCTGGTCTATTTTCTTATCGCTGCTCCTGCTGGCAATTGCCATTATTTATACCTACATCATGACGCCGCAGATGAGCGCTTTGGCGATACAGCTAAATCTGTTAGAGCCAGTGACTGGGATGCCTGAGGGAATGATGCCGATGCTCGAAGGTTACTGGGTACTCGAAGCGATTAAGTTAGCAGTAGGTATCACACTGCTTGGCTGGTGCTACCAGGATTCCCGTAAGCTTGCCTAAGGGGGCATTCACCAGAACCAACAAAGGCTCCTCACCTTAGGTGGGGGGCTTTTTTTAGTAACAATTTAGACGTTCCGGTGGAACGTCTCTACGACGACAAAGGATTAATTCTCAATTTGTTCCTCACTCGTTTCAGTTGAGGGCCATAGCAAGCGTAGTGCCATTAGAGCAAATCCAACGGCGGCGATCGCTTTTAGTATACGAGCTGGTAAAACCTGAGCGACACCCTCTCCCGCTACCACTCCAATCAGGCTTGCCAATAGCAGTGCAGCCACTGAGCCAAAAAATACAGCACGAGGGGACTTGAGACTACCACCTAACGCGATCGCCGCAAGTTGGCTCTTATCTCCAAGTTCTGCCAAAAATACAGTAATGAAACTCAGTCCCAGAAGTTGCCAGTCCATATCAAAATTGAAGGTTTAACGTTTGAGTTTTCTAGCTTAATAATCTGAAAATAGGAGTCAGCAGTCAGGAGTCAGGAGAGAGGGATTTTCACCTGAAAAGTTGTGAACTCGCGTTTATGAGAGTCTCACTAAAAACTCACGACATCCCACAGCAGCATGACAGAAATGAACAGTAAAAGTGCTCCTGCTGAAGTTTCCAGGGTTTTAGGAGAAAGCCGGGTAGCCAACCACCGCCCAATAATAACTCCTAGCAAGCTGGTTGCAATCAGTGCGGCAGCAGCGCCAGCAAAAACAACCCAAGGAGATTGAGATTGGGCACTCATCAGCAGAGTTGCTAACTGGGTTTTGTCTCCCATTTCTGCCAGAAAAATCGTTAAGAATGTAGAGCAAAAGATACTCCATACCCCCTGCTGGCGTTTCTTCGCTGACTGAGACTTCCTAGAGGGAGTCTTTGGCAAGTTGATTACTGGTTCAGGCTTGATGGTGGACTCAGAACTGTCAGGGCTATTTTTTGATGCTGGCTTGCTCAACAGTGGCGCTACCGTTAGGACAAGACTAGATAAGGGCATAGGAGAGAGTTTCACAAGCCGTCGTAATCCGAGTTAGTTTTTTCATATTCTTTTCATTTTCTCAGAAGACTCAATAAAATATCAACCCTCATCCCGGACTAACGTCCCGCTGCGCTCTCATCCCTCATCCCTCATCCTTTTTATTCAGCACTTCCCTAGCATCAAATACCGATCTCTTGTTCAAAACGGATCATTTCTCGGCTGCGATCGCCATAAATTCCTTCAATGTGTTCGCGGCAGCAGTCGATCGCAAAGTCATTTAACTCTGCTGGTTCCACACCGAACATATCCTGAAAAACATCGTCTTGAACGCGGCAGAAGCGAGGGCGAGCAGCGTATATGCGGCATTCACGAGTAGACTGATCAAAATTTACACACCATCCCCCTTCACCCACCATGCTCAGATAAAGCTCTAACTCTTCTGGAGTCAGATACTCGTCTAAGTCTGGACGTTCAGCTGGATCAAGATTACAGCACGCGCCACATTGCTTTACACAACGCCAAGTTGCCATGATTCTAAAAAAAGGGCTAGAAAATCCCGTCACATCTAGCTTAGCGAGTTTTTGCCTCTGGCAGCTGTCGGGACGGTTTCCATAGAGTTTTGTAGATTTTTGTAAATTTACTTAAAAAATATGAGTAATTAGTAGGTACAATCTAAGCGATTATTTTTACTTTTGCATCAATTTCCTTGGGTTAAATCGGGAGGACATATGGATTTAAGCTTTTTAGATAGCGTCAATTGGGAAGTTATTGCTCAGCTAACCATGCTAGCGGCGGTTGTGCTGGCTGGCCCCGTGGTCATTTTCGCACTAGCTGCTCTCAAAGGCGACCTATAGTTAAGGGTTGAAGGTTAGAAAAGGTTTGAGTGTTCAACTTTCAATTTTTCAACCTTCAACCTTTCAAGTGACTTCCAAAGCACGAGTTGCAGCTTTAATCAATTGAAAGTAGTGAGGTTGCGTCACATCGACCTCTTGAGCATCTTCCCGTTTAGTTCCTACAAGTCCAGTGCCTTTTCCTTTCTGAACGGCTAGAACTTTTCCTTGGGCATTTCTAATTCTTAATTCATTTAAAGGCTCATAAAAGCTACAAGTGTAGTAGCGTTCCTTGTAATAAAACTCGGCTTTTGTCGGTGGTGAAGTGGGAGATGCGGGTAAGCGAATGCCAACTAACTCTAACTCAATTGTAGTAGTGCCATTCCAGGTATTTTCTCTCAGTTTATAAGCAATGTCCACTCGCGACGGGAGAGGAGAGTACTCAGCCCAACGCCAAGCAACAGCTGCAATTGTACTTGCTTGATTGTCCTGTTTTAATGTGAGCTTGAGGTGTCCTTTACCTACGGTTCTTTGCTCTACAACCTTGACATTGGGCGTCCAAAAAATTGGGTCAGGGTTGCCAATACCACAGGGGTGGAAAGCGTCAATTTGCTGGTAAAGATTGGAAGTAATTTGAGCAAAGTCAGCTTGAGCATCAATTGCAACGAGTGGTTTGAGGTGTTCTGGTTTCAGGCACTGATGGGCAAAACGACTGAGGGATTCTCGAAACGCACTTAGGTTTTCGGCAGATAAGGAAAAGCCGCCAGCAGCTTGGTGTCCACCAAATTTTCCTAATAAATCTTTGCAGAATTCCAACGCTTCAAAGACATGGAATTCAGGTATGCCTCGTGCTGAACCGCGAATGTGTTTTTGGTCTTCGCCTTCGTAAGTGCCGATGAATACAGGGACGCCGTAGCGTTCAACTAGACGAGAGGCAACGATGCCAATGACGCCGTGGTGCCAATCCGGTTGAACAATAACCAACACGCGCTCTTGTTGTAAATCTAGCTGATTCTGCTCGATGAAAGCGATCGCATCCTGTTCAATTTGTTCGCACAGTTGCTGACGTTTTTGGTTAATCTGTTCGCACTGCATCGCCCGTTCTAGTGCTACCCCTGGTTCTGTTGTTGTCAGTAGTTCAATAACAATTTGGGGGTCTGATAAACGACCGATCGCATTTATTCTAGGTCCTAGCTTAAATCCTATATCCTCTGGCTTCATGGTTTTTTGGTCTTCGCTTACCCCAGCCATCTGCATTAATGCCTGGATACCTGCCAGTTCAGATTTAGGCAGCAATCCTAAGCCTCGCTTTAGCCAGCGCCGATTGATACCCACTAAGGGGGCTAAATCAGCAACGGTTCCTAGAGTAAATAACTCTAATAATTGGGCAGTCAACCCCTGAAGTTTACCTAATTCTTGGGCTAGACAAACCGCTAAAACATAAGCCATGCCAACACCAGCAAGGCCTCGATAAGGAGATGACTCATCAAGCTGTTTGGGGTTAAGGATGGCGTCAGCTTCTGGTAGTTCTGGTGGCAGGTCATGGTGGTCTGTAACAATAACCATCATGCCGAGTTCTAGTGCTCTAGCGATCGCATCATGAGCAGAAATCCCATTATCTACCGTCAAAATCAGCGCGACGCCTTCTTCTGCAAACTCTTCTACAATTCGCCTATTGATGCCATAGCCATCTTTCATGCGACTGGGAATGGCGTAGTCTACATTTGCACCTAACCAGCGTAATGCCCGAAGTAGCAAAGCTGTGCTGGTCATCCCGTCAGCGTCGTAGTCTCCACAGATAGCGATTTTGTCTTCATTTGCGATCGCTTCTTTAAGCATCTCTACACTAATTCCCAAGTCAGGAAATTCATCAATCGGTGCGGGCATTACCTGGGCTTCTGGGTATAAATACACCTGTGCCTGTTGGGGTGTTTCGATTCCCCGGTTAATCAGCACCTGACCTAGTAGCGGTGAAAGTTTTGTTGCTTGCGCTAGTTGGGCTGCTTCTTGCGTGTGTTGCGGTGCAATTTGCCAGCGCTGATTGGGCAATTGCTGAGGGGGTTTGGATGATTCAGAATTAGGTCGGCTTCGCACTGAAGTTGAGGAGATTGATTTTGGGCTAGGCAATAGTCTACAGCACTCAGCGGCTGTCTGTTGCGATCGACTACTGAGGAAGAAGTAGATTCTATAATTTTTTATACACATTTTTATCTTAATGTCAATATCATACAGAGTAGTTTGGTTGAGATTAGTAGAATTAAGCTAGTAAATTCAGTTGGAGTTGAGGCGATGAATATATCTTTAACACCTGAGCAGGAACAATTCATTCAAGAGAAAATTAACAGCGGTAAATATGAAACAGCTGATGAGTTAATTACTGAGGCATTTCGACTGCTTGAAGAACGAGACAAACACTATGAAAAATGGGTTGAGGAAACCCGTAAAAAAGTAGCAGTGGGTATAGCACAGCTTGACCGAGGAGAAGGAATTGATGGGGAAGAAGTATTTCAAGAATTGCTTGAAGAAATCGAGCAAGCTAAGGTGGTTTGATGAATGAGCCGCTACATTATTAGCCCGGAAGCTAAACAAGACTTGAGAGACATTAGAAACTATATTGCCCGTGATAACCCAAGTGCCGCACGACATTTGGTTGAATCAATTAGGGAAAAGTGTCGAACTCTAGTTGATTTTCCTAATATGGGTCGCAGTTACAATGACATTGCTC
Source organism: Coleofasciculaceae cyanobacterium CTOTU46601 (assembly GCA_031970155.1). GTDB lineage: Bacteria > Cyanobacteriota > Cyanobacteriia > Cyanobacteriales > Coleofasciculaceae > DALYIW01. Next base: position 17,576 of record DALYIW010000036.1, read on the forward strand.
CTGAATTACGTGGAGTTCCCATCGACAGTTACATCATGCTTTACCGTTTGATTGAAGATGATGTTGAAATTGTCCGGGTGGTGAGTGGATACCGTAACCTGGAATCTCTTTTTTCCGAATCGGATAGGTAGTTGAAGCGATCGCACTACCGCAACCATATGGCGATCGCGTTTTTGAGCATCTCCACACTAATCGCCAAGTCACAAAATTCATCAATCAGCGCGAGCATCTCTAAACGAAGCTATGTTCGCAGCGCTATACATAACCTCAATAGAATCATTTTGTCAATATCAGCGTGATATTTTAAGAGGAACTATCCAGTGAAAAACTATCAGTGACAGGAAAAGCTCTGTAGCTCTAAGGATAGAGGCAAAAATTGAACGAACTGCAAGCTAACTACGATAGTCCCTGGAAACAAGCATTAGAGCAATATTTTGAGCCATTTTTAGCGCTCTTTTTCTCAACTGCCCATGCAGTAATTGATTGGAATCGTGTTCCTGAGTCGCTGGATAAAGAACTGCAACAGTTGATGCCAGAGGCTGAAATAGGGAAGCGTCTAGCTGACAAATTATTCAAGGTATGGCGGCAAGGAGGTGAAGAGGCTTGGGTTTTGGTGCATATTGAGGTGCAAAGCCAAGAGGAGTCAGGCTTCGCTGAACGGATGTATGTTTACAATTACCGTTGTTTTGATCGCTATCGCAAACCAGTCATTAGTTTGGCCGTCTTGGGAGATGAGCAAGCCTCTTGGCGTCCATCTTCTTATGGATATGCTTTAGGTGGCTGTGAGTTGAGTTTGAGGTTTCCAGTGGCGAAACTGTTGGACTATGAAACTCAGTGGCAGGTTTTGGAGGAAAGCCTTAACCCATTTGCAACGGTAGTCATGGCGCATCTGAAAACCAAAGCAACGCACAACAAACCACAAGAGCGAAAGCAGTGGAAGTGGAGCCTAGTTCGTAGGTTATTTGAACGTGGATATGGTAGAGAGGATGTAGTGCAATTGTTCCGGGTAATTGACTGGATGATGGTGTTACCGCAGGAATTGCAGCAGGAATTCAAAGCAGAACTGAGTCGTTATCAGGAGGATAGTCAAATGCCTTTTCTCAGTCGGATTGAACTGGATGCACAGCAAGAGGGACTTCAGCAGGGACTTCAGCAGGGACTTCAGCAATCTTGGCAAACCCTTCGAGAAACAGTGATAGAAGTTTTAGAGATGCGTTTTGTTGAGGTGCCGCCAGAATTGAGCGAGGTACTCAATGGCATTGAGGATGTGTCTGCGCTTAAACAGCTTCTCAAGCAAGCGATCGCAATTCCCTCAATTGAGGAATTTCAGCAGGTACTGGAACAGCATTTAGCACAGGAGAACTGAACAAGGCGATCGCTTATTTCTCCATTACCTTTTCTTGTATCTACGCCAGTAGATTTGCGATCGCGATTTCCTCAATTACGGACTTTCCCATAAACCCGCGTAGGTGGGTTTTGTTTGTATAGCCCCAGACTTCAGTCTGCGGGCGCTCAACATTCTTTCCCATAAACCCGCGTAGGTGGATTTTGTTTGTATAGCCCCAGACTTCAGTCTGCGGGCGCTCAACATTCTCCGGAATAGGGCGCAATCTACCTGGAGTTAGATCTAAGAGCAATAGAAGACCATAATAGTACCAAGCTCTTGGAACAAAACATTAAACTGACGGTAGTTTAGGAAATCACCCCCATGCCAGAAGAAGACCTTGAAACCATCTGGGTAATCACAGATGAGACACCTCAAATAACTCAAGAAGATGGGGCAAAATCTGGAACCTCTCCAGGAAATCCCTATAGTCCAAGGTCAACCCTAGCAACGGTCACGAGTAAAGGAGTTAAGGTCAGTACTCAGAAGCTAGAAGCGGAAATGTCTAGATTTCTGTCAGTCGTGGGTGGGTTATTCAACCGTGCTCAACAGCAAGTTAACCAGCAATCTGGGCTAAAGCTAGATGAAATTGAATTATCCGTAGAAGTCAATGGCGAAGGGGAAGTGAAGTTACTCGGAAGTGGAGGGAAAGCAGGAACGAAAGGAGCAATCACCCTCAAGTTCAAACGGGCTGATTCTTAGGTGAGATGGCGAATTGGGCGCTGGTAGTTGGCATCAATAAGTATGATAGGTTGCGATCGCTAGAATATGCCGAGAGCGATGCTGCATCAATGCAGAGTTTTTTCCAGAATGAAGCAGGTTTTGAGGAAATCTTCTACTTCTCGGATAACTCCCCAGAGTTTTACGCCCTTGATGGTTCTCCTCAATCCACACGACCTACCTACGCGAATCTTTGGTCTTTCTTATACGACTTCTTTGAATATCCTCAGCTGAAACCAGGAGATAACTTTTGGTTCTTCTTCAGTGGTCACGGTATCCGGCATCAAGATCGAGATTATCTCATGCCCTGTGATGCTAATCCCAGAGCTGTAGAAGCCACTGCAATTTCCATCAGTTACGTGACAGAACGCTTGCGGCGATGCGGTGCGGATAATGTGGTACTGCTCTTAGATGCCTGTCGCAATGAAGGGGATAAGGCAGGTTTAGGGATTGGATTGGAGAAACACCAAGGAGTGATTACCATTTCCTCTTGCAGTCCGAGGGAAAAGTCCTACGAGATTGAAGAGATTGGGCAAGGTGCCTTTACTTATGCGCTGTTAGAGTCGCTGCGGATTCAGGGTGAGGGAAATTGCGCCACTGTTGAGCGATTGTATCAACGTCTGCGCGATCGCGTTGCTCAAATTAATCTCTACCACAAGAAGCCTCGACAAACACCTTATGCAATCGTTGAACCAGCTAGCAAGTATCACCTAATTCTCTTGCCAAGGCAGGCAACTCTCCACGATATTGCCACTCTCAGAGAAGATGCTGCGGAAGCTGAATTAGAAGGAGAGTTTGAATTAGCAGAACAATTATGGACTCGCGTTCTAGCCGTATCACCTGCTGACCCTAAAGCATTGAGGGCACTCAAAAGGATTTGGAGTCAGCCAAGACCAACAGTAACAACTCCATCCCCAGCTGTAACCAATAAATCAGGAGCCAAGTCACAAGCTAATGCACTGCCATTGCAGGTGTTTGAATTTGATGAAGTGACAGTGAATGCCAATGGTCAGGTAATTAACCGTCGCCGCAGTCAAGCTGAGTGTTTCATTGAGGACTTGGGCAATGGTGTCACCTTGGAAATGGTTGCTATCCCTGGCGGCACTTTCCAAATGGGTTCGCCAATAACCGAGGCGAAACATCACGATAGTGAAAGTCCACAGCATCAAGTCACTGTGAAACCCTTCTTCATGGGTAAGTACCCTGTCACTCAGGCTCAATGGGGTGCTGTAGCGAAACTTCCCCAGGTAAAGCAATCTATTGACCTTGACCCATCTCACTTTAAAGGAGATGACCTTCCAGTAGAGAAAGTATCTTGGTATGATGCTGCCGAGTTTTGTTCGCGGCTGTCGAAGAAAATGGGGCGGGAATACCGATTACCTAGCGAAGCAGAATGGGAATATGCCTGTCGCGCTGGAACCACTACCCCATTCCACTTCGGCGAGACGATTACTGCTGACCTAGCCAACTATGATGGCTCCTCTACCTATGGCTTTGGCTCTAGGGGTAGGTATCGTAAAGAAACCACTTCAGTAGGTAGTTTCCAAGTCGCCAACGCCTTTGGACTGTATGATATGCACGGTAATGTGTGGGAATGGTGCGCTGACCACTGGCACGATAATTATGAGGGAGCGCCCTTAGATGGAAGTGCCTGGATTAACAAAACTAATGATAATCATTATCGGCTGCTGCGCGGTGGTTCGTGGTACGTCATTTCTGGACTCTGCCGTTGTGCGTATCGCAACTACGTCGTCCCGGACAGCGACAGCTACAACGCTTTCGGGTTTCGGGTAGTGTGCGGCGCGGCGAGGACTCTTTAGCCCTGTACTCTTTTAGCCCTTTTGCCCTCTACCCTCTTTTCTCTTTTCCCTCTCGCGCGTAGCGCGATTAAAAATTTTTTTAATTAGTGCGAGCATCTTGCTCGCTTGTGTATGTAGTAGCTCGCTTGTGTATGTACGTGAGCCAGATGCTCATATAGTGAGGAACGCTCGCCAATTCACCATACAACAACAGCAGCACCCTAGTCTGACTTCCTGAGTAACTTCTTCCTTGATTAATTTGAAATAGAGTTGATCTAAACTACACGTTTTAGATGCATTGCTCCCTATTCACTACTATTTTAGGAAGTACCAGTTGTCTTGTTGAGTGCTGCTGTTTAGTGCAGATGTTGTTGTAGAATCTGATAAGACAGATATTAGATAAACAGGTATTACCTATCCTCCTTTTAGCAGTTGTTGAACTTGACTTTTGAATATCTGTCAAAGAAGGTTTATTCGCTTCTGATTTCAATTTACTACTTCTTTTTAAAAGCACAAGCTAACAACACTGTTTTTAACTTTTGTTTGAAAAGCACAACAAAAGAACAAGGAAGTTTACTTTTGTGTGAATAACTGCTACGTGAAGATGTACGCGATCGCTTTTAGAAGCTAGCAGTTAGTTGCGGTAGAGCAACTGTAACATCTCATATCATGTTCGGTTGATTAGTTACGAATTGTCGGTTGACATCAAGAGTTCCCGATGTTGGGTCTCGTTCCTCTACCCAACCTACGCATATCGTAAGTACCCAGGGGCAAGGGCACGGCGATTGTGATATCTCGGCTGTTGTACAACATTTATTCCATGCCGTGCCCCTACAGCTGCAATCCCTCATCCTTCATCCCTCATCCCTCATCCTTCCCATTGACTCTCCTATTCATCGGCAGATACCGGGGATGTGTTCTCATCTGATTTGGGGATAATTATCGACTCGGGTTTCTCTCCCTCGTCGATGCGTCTAGCGATTTCCAGAAGGGTATCTGCGATCGCAACGGGAACTCTGATTGCCTTCGTTTCACCGAGATTCCACTTCGGTTTACGGCCACTGTTTTCTCTAGCACCACCACGCGGCATAACTTTCTCTTTTTACTGAAAGAGTACGTTTTCTTGATTTAACATAATTTCATATTCTAGGCCTGTACATCATAAAGCTTTCTCAAATTCTTTGAGAGGGAGTTGGGAGTTGGGAGTCGGGAGTCGGGAGTTGGGAAAAGGAAAATATTACTTCTCACTTTCTTTTGTCGTCAAAATTTATTCAAGCTAAAAATTTTTTAAATTAACTGTTGCTTTTTTATGAGTTTCTGGTGCCATAGAAATTGTACATAATCATATGTACAAAGCCGCGCTGTCAGGCTTCGCAATCTCAGCAGCGCGGCTAGCCCCAAGTTACCTATGGAGATTCTTTGATCATGCCAAAACAAAAACCAATTAGCCCCCACAAAGGCTATCAGCAAGCTTTAGCGCCTCAAAGTCGGGAGGTAGTGTCATGAGAAACCCACGCCCGATAACACAACGAGAACAAAACCTGATTGAACGCTATAGCTACTGCCAACTTGGGATGACGCCGAGGCGATTTTATGCGAAGTGGGAGGTGAGTTACGAGACTATTTCGTTAATTTGCGATCGCTCGCCTGTGACAGTCCGGCGCTGGTTTCAGAGGAACCGCAATTATCACCGTCCTAGTTTCTCCGACATGCGACATCTTGCCCTCATGGACTTTCTCTTAGAGCATTTCGAGGAGATTCCTGAAGAGATCAGAAACTTGCTATGTCCGCCTAATTAGGGTTAGTTATTTGTAGGGGCTTTGGTATCGTGCCCCTACCCTGTAGTACATGCTCTTGTGGGATGGGCATCTTGCCCGTCTCCAGATTGTAAGTTAAATGTGAAATAGATTAACGGTACATCAGCTTAGAAAACAGCTACACGACCATCATCTTTAAGATAAATAGTGCGATCGCCTGGAGGACGCCCACCGGGACGCACTTCTACGCGCAGTATTCTAGCTTGTGGTTTCAGGATATTTACCTTAAGCGGCAGACCAGTCGCATCCCAAAGTACCACCGAAAAATTAGGGTCTGTACTGCCTCCTCGGACAAAAGATAGCACCTGTCCCGGACTAATCGGCAGTGGATCAGTGCCATATAGCCGTTGCAGCTGAACAACACTCTCTGTCAAGTTAGCTACTTCCACAGTAATACGTTGCCCTGGTATAAACTGCACAGGCGGTCGTCTGCAACTGGTAGCCGCAACACAGGTGCCAGCTGATGCCCAGTGGTAGCGTTCAGTGAAGCCAAAGAAAAGAGTAGTTGCTAACAAGAGTGTTGACAGAAATTTAGACATGGAAGAGATTACGGGACTTGTTGCGGTTAAAGCCTAAGAGGCGTAGCACCCTTTACTCAATTAAACCTAGAAACGGTTACAGTTAAAGTGAGTTGACACCTCTATGCCCAAAGACATTTGCGCTTTTTGGAGCGTGGCATCAGCCTAGTATATGCTTTCTTTAAGCGTTGGGCTTTCTCGCGAGTGTTTTGTAAAGACCCGTGTTTTTAACCACGCTATTGTAGAGAGGCTATGTATACAATTCAAGCCTCGGTGCCCGTCGATTAATTCACCGCCTAGCTGGAGAATCCAAATTATGGAGTCACTTCTTTCCATCCTCGCCCCAATGATTTTAGTGGCCGTTGGTTACACTATCGGTTCAACAAAAATTATTACTGAGGGAAACCAAGCTCTGGTAGAACGCTTGGGTAAATATCATAAAAGACTAAATCCTGGTCTTAACTACATCATTCCTTTTATCGACAGAATAGCAGTAGAAGATACAACTCGCGAACAGGTTTTGGACGTTGAACCACAGCAGGCAATCACTAAAGATAATATTTTGGTGACAGTAGATGCTGTTGTATTTTGGAAAATTAGGAATCTGAAAGACGCTTACTATAACGTTGAAGATGTTGAGTTGGCTATTGAAAATTTGGTCAAAACAACGTTGCGTTCTATGATTGGGGAATTGGATCTAGACCAGACTTATGCCTCCAGAACAGAAATTAGCGATCGCTTGTTACGTCAGCTAGCAGAGGCTTCTCAGGAGTGGGGCGTAGAAGTCATCCGCGTCGAAGTGCAAGAACTAACACCGCCAACGGAGGTTTTAGAGTCGCTAGCGAAGGCGCGAGCCGCTGAGAGTCAGAAACAAGCTGATATTTTCAGGGCTGAAGGTGCCAAACAAGTAGCGATTTCAGAGGCAGAAGGTACGGTGAGGTCTCTCGAAATCCTTTCAAAAGCTCTTCAGGGACATCCAAATACTAAAGACGTTTTGCAGTTTCTGATTGCTCAACGCTATGTAGAGGCTAACGAGAAATTGGGTGAAAGTCCCAATTCTAAGGTAGTGTTTATTGACCCCAGAGCGTTGACAGAAGCGATGACCGACTTGATTGGAAATGAAGTCGAAGTTCATCAAAGTCGAGACAATGTGCCTCTTCCACCCCGCGAACAGTAAAGGTTGAATCAGTTGCTTGACATCTCCTATGAAAATAGGGAGTCGGGAGTCGGGAGTCGGGAGTCGGGAATAGGAGAAGAAAGGCTATTTTCATGGGCAGTGGCGGACTCTCTTGAAAGTGGGGAGTCACAAGTCAGAAGTCTCCGAGTCAGATGAAAGTTTCTTTCCCTACTCCCTACTCCCTACTCCCTACTCCCCACTTTCAAGACAGATGTCAGTTTCGCCAGATAGCGTCGGCAACACGGCAGACATCGCACATTTCTAAGACGTCGTGAACGCGAAGGATGTCTGCTGAACCTGCGATCGCACTACAGCAAGCAGCAGCAGTTCCCCAAACTCTACCCTTGGGGTCTGGTTGATTGAGGAGGCGACCAATGAAGCTTTTACGAGACACTCCAACTAGAATAGGGACACCGAGGGAACGAAAAATTGGCAGTTGCCGCAGGATTTCTAAATTTTGCTCAGAGGTTTTGGCAAAGCCGATACCGGGGTCGATGATTAAGTGCGATCGCTTAATTCCAGCCGCTATAGCCGCAGCAATCTGACGTTCCAGAAACTCGTAGATTTCTCCTACTAAGTCTTGATAGTCAGTTAGCTGTTGCATCGTTTGAGGTGTTCCTCGAATGTGCATCAATGCAATGGGAACATTCAACTGGGCAACGACAGGTAACATATCCAGGTCAAAAGTACCGCCAGATATGTCATTCACCATATCTGCACCTGCTTCAACCGCTTTCTGCGCCACAGCTGCTCGTGTAGTATCCACAGAAATTGGTACACTCAACCTTGACCGTACTGCCTTCACCACAGACAGCACTCGATTGAGTTCTTCTTCAAGAGAAACTTCCTGGGCACCGGGTCGAGTTGATTGACCGCCAATGTCGATAATATCAGCACCAGCTTCTACCATACGCTGGGCTTGCGCTAAGGCCGTAGCTGCGGCATAAAATTCACCGCCATCACTAAAACTATCTGGCGTCACATTTAAGATGCCCATCAAATAAGTTCGCTCTCCCCAGTTGAAAGAACGTTCTCGTAACTGCATTTGGGTTATGTATTGTGGCGTTTAGATATACCGACTGATTGTACCCAACTCTGTACTAGAGCATCGATTCAGTCTTCATCCTTCTGACTTCCATGAGTATCCATGTATACAAGCCCTCTAAAAAAAGGCTCTGTCTTTAAGTAGATAGGAACTTGCTCTGAGGAATGTTAGTTTCTAATTGAGCAGAACTGACGCACGAACTCTACATGTGGTGTTAAAAATTAACGCTTAATAATCTACATTTGATGTAGCGATCGCTAATGCGTAAGTTTTGTAAATTTGGTTGTATGTCATCTATTTAGCTCCGCTTGCACGGCGGAGTATTTTATTAAATGCCTGTCTATGAGTAGATGAATCACCCCATAGGAGCATAACTAAATCACCAAAAGTTTAACTAAACTTAACCATACTTCAAAAGCAACGAGTAGGTATTTTTGTGGTAAGCTATGCTATCTGCCGAAAACCAAGGCAAAAAAACGGCGAAGCCTTTTTCGCTCTCACCATCTTTTTTTTTGATGTTTCAAGTACGCTCGGCTTGAGCGGAATTGACGCCCGTGGACAAGAAGAGGCCGACCTCCTTGGCTCCAAGCGGGAAGTAGACCCTCCAAGTTCTCATCTTGGTTGAATAGCAAGACTTAGATTAGTTTAGCTCGCGTTCTATGGAGCAGTAATGGTAATGTCGAATTCAGAATCCGAGAGTACCAAGTCCCCCAGTGCTGTGCTGGGGGTTTTTTGTAATTTTGTTACTGATAGTTGACAATTCGCGCAAAGCTAGCAGGCTCTAAGCTAGCTCCCCCTACAAGAGCACCATCAATTTCTGGTTGAGCCATAATTTCATCAATGTTGTTTGGCTTGACGGAACCACCATATTGAATTGGCACATCAGATACCGTAAGCTGACTCCGAATCAAGCCGATGACTCGATTGGCTTCCAACGTCTCACAAGTATCGCCAGTACCGATCGCCCAGATCGGTTCATAAGCGATAATCAGATTTTGCTGGTCAACATTCACGAGGTCTTTTTTCAGTTGGGTAGCAATGAGCAATTCCGTTTCCCCTGCATCCCGTTGTTGCTTGGTTTCGCCGACACAAAGAATTGGGGTCAAACCGTGACGCTGGGCCGTCAGCAGTCGCTTATTGACTGTTTCATCGGTTTCACCAAAGTATTGACGCCGTTCACTGTGACCAACAATCACATAGCGAACCCCAATTTCAGTCAGCATAGAACCAGCTATTTCACCCGTAAAAGCCCCTTCGTCCTCCCAGTGAACATTCTGGGCACCCAGCTGCACGCGGCTATTGTGCAGACTCTTAGACATCACATCCAAGGCTGTAAAGGGAGCACACAGAATAACTTCTCGGTTTTCAGGAGTGTGCTCCAGTTCAGGCATAAATCCTTGCAAAAACTCAGAGGCTTCCCTTTGAGTTTTGTACATTTTCCAATTACCAGCAATAACAATTTTCCGCACAGCTTAACCAGCCCATCTCCAAACCATAACGCACCCTTTAGTTTAAAGCTTCTAGGGGCGATTTACTGAGGGCAGGGCAGAGGTTTTCAAGTTATAACAGCTTTTGACGAAGAAAGGATGAGGGATGAGGGATGGGGGATGAGGGATGAGGTACAAGCCCCATTATTTATGAACAAAAAAGAAATCTTCATTATCTAAAGCACCAATATTTAGGCGGCTATTGACGCATTCATCCCTCATTCTTCATCCCTCATCCTTCATTTTTCATCTTTGCTTTGACTATGCCAAATTTTCCTAACTATCGCGGTGAACTACCTGAAGTCTTGAACCCGTTGAAGCTGCGCCACTATTGGATGCTTGCCTACTGGGTTTTCTTTCGTCCCACAGCATTTCATTGCTACCTCTACCAAGCTAATCCTGACGTTTATCAGTTGAGGGGTTATCGGAGATTCTTGAGGACGTGGCAAGTTGCTGCTTATCGCAATGTTTATTTGATGCTACCGATCGCACTTACCTTACTTTCATTGTTGGTCGGGCTAACTGTTGTTTTGTACACTAAGGGACTCATCCAAGGGAATACAGCTTGGGTAAATGCGATCGCCGTAACACCCAATGGACAAATCGCTGTTACAGCGTCTGGCGATCGCGCTTTAAAAGTCAAAGCCCCCTCCGCTGACAGCACCCTGAAAGTTTGGGATTTGCGCTGGCGCTCAGAAATGCACATGCTTAAAGGGCATGAAAGAAGTGTCACAGCTGTGGCAGTAACCCCAGATGGCAAGCGTGCAATATCAGGTTCCCGCGACCAAACCCTAAAAATCTGGGATTTACGGCGAGGTACTCAACTGCACAACCTTAAAGACCATAAGGGCTGGATTACTAGCATCGTCGTCACCCCAGATGGCAAGCAAGCTATCTCTGCTTCCGCAGACAAAACCCTAAAAGTTTGGGATATCGAGCAAGGAAAACAACTGCACAACTTGACTGGTCATACCGATATCATCTGGGCAGTAGCGCTAACTCCAGACGGTAAACGGGCAGTTTCCGCTTCTGGTGACAAAACTCTAAAAGTTTGGGACATTCAGCAGGGAAAAGAATTATACACCCTTAGGGGTCATCGCGCATGGGTGACTGGTGTTGCTCTCACTTCAGACGGCAAGCAGGCAGTTTCAGCCTCAGTTGACAAAACCCTGAAAGTTTGGAATCTTCAGCAGGGGAAAGAACTCTATACTCTTGCTGGTCATAACGATTGGGTAACAGGTGTTGCCATCTCCGCAAATGGAAAACGCGCCCTCTCTGCTTCTGCTGACAAAACCCTGAAAGTCTGGGACATCGGACAAGGAAAAGTACTAAAGACTCTCACAGGTCATACTGGCTGGGTGACGAGTGTGGCAATGGTGGCAGATGAAAAGCTAGCTGTTTCTTCTTCTGGTGACCAAACTTTGAAAATTTGGGATATCGACACAGGCAAGGCATTGCACACTCTGATTGGTCATCATGCCTGGGTAACTGCGATCGCCGCAATCCCCAACGCCCCACTAATTCTTTCTGCTTCATTTGACCGTTATCCTAAACTTTGGAGTCTCAACAGTGGAAAAGAGCAAACTCTGCTAGCTGCCCAGAGTATGAAAGTGGGCTTAAACTGGGGGTTCAAAATAGCTTTGATTTTAGTGGCGATTAGCGCATTTATTAGTGTTGCGATCGCACTCTCCATTGGAGTCATGGCGTTCGGTATTGTTGGTACCATCATCTCCAGCTTGCTGATTGCCACCGTGGGAAGTCTGGGGTATTGTGCAGTAGCAATTGTGGCCGATCGCATTTCACTTGAACCAGCCCTTCAAGATGCACTTGGCACAACGCATTTAGCCACGAGTATTAATATTATCTTTGGTGTCGCCTTCGGTCTGGTGATTGGAGGGGCGTTTAGTCTGGCAAGCCGTAAGGCATTAGCTATCTTTGCCGCACCCTTGTTAATTCTCCTGGTTGCTTTAGGTGTGGGCATTATGCTGGGTAGCGTCCTCACCCCTTCTATTAGCATCAAAGGTCGCGTTTTTCCTGCAATTCGGGCGAGTCAAACGGTTGGTGTTCTCTTTAACTTCCTGGTGATACTGGGCACCCTACGCATTCCTTTTTACCCAATTGAGTTAGTTTTGGCGCTAGTAGCCCGATTTCGCGGCAAGTGGCATCCGGGGTTGTGGGATGAGTTGCTGGTTTTACCAGTGCCGATGACCAGTGCTATCTTGAGGTCACATCTTCGCGCTTCTGAGTTAGAAGGACTGCGTTTAGTCGCAGAGGTTGCCCGTAATCCATTTGAACGCGATCGCATACAGCAAGCTTTGCATAACTACTTGCACAAGTGCGACTCTCCTCTACACTTTCTCTACTTTTTGCTAACCTGTCCCGATTTAGATACCTACGTCATAGCACCAGTAAATCAGCAAGATTGGATGCTATTACCAACTACCAGACAAGTCTTACTCGGTGAACTCGCCTCTACCTGGGTAGACTGTAGCAGTGATTGGCTCAATCAACTGGCTGAACGCTGGGTATGGAATTTAACATGGTTTCGCCGTACACACTCCAAAACTCACCTAACTGATTTTGCCTTGATGCTATACCAATTGTTGTATGAAAAGGCGATCGATGCAGAGAATTTCGATTTATCCAGATACACCAAAACCTACAACAATCTCACCAACTATCCTGGAGGTTTAGAAATTGCCCAATCGTTTAAAGCCATGTCTACTTTCTTGTCTTATGACAATTTATCCGCGCTCTCGCAAGCTGAATCCATCGTCTTCACCCTAACTCCTGATGAAAATTCGATCCGCCCCACTGTACTAACGGCCTTAACTCGCTTAGGGGAAGTTGGTAGAGAAGTCAGTACTTATCAAGGGACTACCAGTCAAGTCAATCAACTAGCATCTCTAGTCCGCGCCATCAGTACCCTTGACACCTTAGATGAGTATGTGGTTAATAAAGTGCTTGTCCCAGAACAAACTCTTTTGAGGCGAATTATTCACCAATGGCGACGGTTGATTAGTCAAGAAGCGAACCATCTGGCTTGTCGTTAGTATAGCGATTTTCATTTGAGCACAACACCGTGACCTGTAAAGCCACGATATATCGTGTCCCTACCTTGTAGTACATGCTAATACCTCGTGAAAGGAAGTAGATTTTTGTGTTTCAGCTACTAGCCCTACTCCCTACTCCCTACTCCCTACTCCCTACTCCCTACTCCCTTTTTTGAATCAACACGCTCATTAGTTTAAGATTGGCGGGAAAGTGTGCCATCACTCAAGTAAACTATGCCTGAAGATTCATCTCACATTGCAATTCATCTCCATACTCTTTTCAATGGTGGAATCGAGCGGGTGATGGTGAATTTAACCCGCAACTTTATCAACCGTGGTCTAAAAGTAGATTTAGTCCTTAACGAGCTTGGTTACTATATTTCCCAATGGGAATTTCCACGAGAAGTTCGGATTGTAGACCTAAAAGCTCCCAAGCTCTTAAAAAGACTGCCCAACTTAATGCATTATCTGCGGCAGGAGCAACCCACTGCTTTATTGTCAGCTAACCACTACGCTAACGAAGCCGCATTGTTAGCTAAGCGCCTTTCTGGGGTATCCACACGAGTAGTGGTGTCTGATCATACGGCCCTTTCCCTGGAAGCAGAACATTCATCTCGATTAACACTGAGGCATTGGTCGCCTTATGTTGTAAAGCTTTTATACCCTTGGGCGGATGGCATCATTGCCGTATCTCAGGGTGTTGCTCAAGACCTAGCTAATTTAACGGGTTTACCTATGGAGCGAATCCAGACAATTTATAATCCGTTAGTGACCCCTGAAATCTTGGAAAAAGCCAAAGAGCCTGTAGACCACCCCTGGTTAGCTCCAGGGGAGTTGCCCGTGATTATAGGGGTGGGGAGAGTCGAAGAGCAGAAGGACTTTCCCACGCTGATTAGGGCTTTTGCTCAAGTGCGACAGGTGCAACCAGCTCGATTAATGATTTTAGGTCAGGGTTCACAATTGCCTCAGCTTAATGCCCTAGTCAGTGAACTGGGCTTAGAAAACGATGTAGCAATGCTGGGCTTCGTGAACAATCCCTATGCTTATATTGCACGAGCAGCAGTATTTACCTTGTCTTCAGCGTGGGAGGGTTTTGGTAATGTCCTAGTGGAATCTATGGTTTTAGGAATCCCAGTGGTTTCTACAGACTGTCAGAGTGGTCCTGCTGAGATTTTGGACAATGGTAAATATGGTGAACTGGTGCCAGTAGGTGATAGTGAAGCGATCGCACAAGCAATTTTAACCGTATTGTCTGGTAAAACCAAGCCAGTCGATCCAGCATGGCTTGACCAATTCACCTTAGAAAATATTGCACAAAAATATCTGGCTCTTCTAGGTGTTACTTAAAAAGTTGTTGGTTGTTTGTTATTGGTTATTGGTTGTTTGTTATTGGCTGAAGATGTAATATTTTTTATAATAAATGTTGCGGAGAATACAAACAACAAACAACAAACAACAAACAACTAACTCTTCAACGCTTCCTCAATTGCCTTGTATGATGCTTTAGGACGATACGACTCATCAAAAATCAGCGGAGCACCTTCAGTTCCCAGCCAAGAAGTAGCCCAAGTATATCGGTCAGTAAACCCCCACATTGCAAAAGTCTTACAGTGGGGAGCCGCTACACATACTCGCATCATGTCGCCGTAAATCTGCGCTTGCTTGGCTAATCTTTCTTCTCTAGAGCCAGTACCTTCTGCGATAGAAATATCCATCTCAGTAATACTCACCTCTAATCCAATTTTTCCAATACGTTTGATATTTTCGGCAACGGAGGAAACTAATGACCAACTTACCAATTTATGCATTTGCAAGCCTATACCATGAATAGGCACTCCACGCTGCAACATACCGTTGGCTAAATTATACACAGCGTCTGACTTGTCGCTCATATCCTCAGCACTATATTCGTTGTAATATAAGCGAGCTTTTGGGTCAGCTTCATGGGCCCAACGGAAAGCTAGATCTAGATATTCTGGCCCAATTTCTCGCAGCCAAATCGAGTCAACAAAAGAACCGTCACGAGTCACTACCTCATTGGCTATATCCCAAGCCGGAATTTGACCTCGATATCGACCAACAACTGTCTGGATATGTTCACGCAAGATTTCCTTGAGTTCATCGCGTGTAAAGTTGCCTTTTTCCAACCAATTTGGTAGTGAATAATGCCAAACTAAAGGATGACCGCGCACCTGCATGTCATGAGCTTTGGCAAAAGCAACCAAAGTGTCTACTTGCGTAAAATTATATTGATGGCGCTTGGGATGAATTTCTGCAAATTTCATCGCATTTTCTGGGACTAAAACATTAAACTCACGCGCCAATACTTTTCTATAGGTGGCATCCTTGTAGAAAGGTTCCATTGCCACGGCGGCACCAATGTTTATTCCTCGTTTTTGCGCCAGAGAACGTAAAGAAGTCTCTGAGGTATCTGTTATTGCTGCTGTTGGTGATGGTGCGGATGCTGATGGAGTACTACTCACTCTGAAGGTTATTAACAATGGCACCAAGACTAAAACAACTAAAGCAAGAACTAGACGGTGCTTCATAAAAATAGACTAAATCTGTTAATTTTTGAGTTTTGAATTAAGAGTTTGATAGTTGTAGAAAACTTCAATTTTTCTACTTTCTCACTTACCTAACTCAAAACTCAACGGTAGGCGAAAGTATGTTAACGAAGCGCCAGAAATTTACTGAGGACGTGATGCCAGCATGAATTCACCTTACCACCCTGAAAGTATGAAGTATGAAGTATGGAACGTTCCTGAAGAGATGAAAGTAAATTTTTTCATCGTATATTCTTCAACCTTTACTTCATCCTTCATCCTTGACTCTTCAGACTCTTGTAGCTACAACTTGTCTATATCTCTATAGATTAGCCGCTTCCCGCGCTGCTGCGGCTTCGTCTGGGTGAATGCCTAAACGTGTGAGATTGAGGCGACCTTTATTGTCAATTTCTCGCACTTTGACAACGACTTCATCCCCAACAGCGACCTCATCTTCTACTTTACCAACTCGATGGTCGGCGAGTTGAGAAATGTGAATCATCCCTTCTTTGCCAGGTAGGATTTCTACAAAGGCACCAATGGGAATAATTCGGGTGACGCGACCTGCATAGACATCCCCTTCATTCAGTCGGCGGGTCATGCCTTTAATGATGTTGATCGCTTTTTTCGCCTTCTCGGCTTCGACGGCAGAGACAGTAATCGTACCATCGTCTTCGATATCTACTTTGGCACCTGTTTGCTCTGTAATCCCCTTGATGGTCTTGCCTCCAGGGCCAATGACTAGACCAATCATTTCTGGATCGATCCTCATGGTCAGCAAACGAGGAGCAAAAGGTGACATCTCTAGACGAGGTTCGTTAATCGTTGTCATCATTCTTTCCAGGATGTGCAGTCGCGCTGGTCTGGCTTGCTCGATCGCTTTAGCAATAATATCCATAGACAGACCGCTGATTTTCATGTCCATTTGCAAAGCCGTGATACCAGTATCGGTACCTGCGACTTTGAAGTCCATGTCCCCCAAAAAGTCTTCAATGCCTTGAATATCAGTGAGAATGCGGACTTCATCCCCTTCTTTAATTAGACCCATCGCCGCACCGCTGACGGGTTTGGTAATCGGGACGCCAGCATCCATTAAGGCAAGGGTAGAACCACAAACCGAACCCATTGAGGTCGAACCATTAGAGGAAAGCACTTCTGACACAACCCGCAGGACGTAGGGGAAGTCTTCTTGCGGTGGCAAGACGGGGACTATAGCACGTTCGGCTAGGGCACCGTGACCGATTTCGCGCCGTCCGGGCGATCGCATCGGTTTCGTTTCTCCCACAGAAAAGGGTGGAAAATTGTAGTGATGCAGATAGCGCTTATCTTCTTCTGGATTCAGGTCATCCAGCTTTTGGGCATCGCCTGGTGTTCCTAAGGTTGCTGTAGATAACACTTGGGTCAGACCTCGGTTAAATAAAGCACTTCCATGCACACGTCGAGGTAATAGGCCCACTTGACAAGAAACAGGACGGACTTCATCGAGTTTACGACCATCTACCCGAACGCCATCTTCAATAATCTGACGACGCATCAGCTGTTTAGTCAAGCTTTTGAATACTTTGCTAACGGCTTTGCTGTCGGCTGCGGCAGCGACTCGGATGGGGTCTTCTTCTGGTAGTTCTGCGATCGCCGCGACGACCGAATTTTCCTTAATCTCATCTAAGGCCGTATCACGCGCTGTTTTATCCAGATCAAATTTAGAGAGGATGCCTTTGATTTGGTCACCTGTGCGATCGCGGATAAATTGCTCTAGGCTTTGGTCTTCTGGAGGCGGTTCCTCAACCACCACATCAATTCCCAACTGACTCATCAACTCTCGCTGGGCTTGAATCAAGTCCCTTACGGCTTCGTAGCCAAAGTCAATTGCCTCAATAATGTCTTGCTCTGGTAGTTGGTTAGCCCCAGCTTCTACCATAATCACACCTTCTGGCGAGCCAGCCACCACTAAATCTAGCTCTCCTGCCTCAATTTCTCTGTAGGTTGGGTTGATGATAAAGTCATCTCCCACTAAACCCACACGCACCGCGGCCATTGGTCCGTAGAACGGAATCTTGGCTTGTAGTACGGCAATAGAAGCGCCAGTTACGGCCAAAACATCTGGCGGCACTTGTTCATCCATCGACATGGTAGTTGCTACGATCTGAATATCATCTCGGAGCCAACTCGGAAATAAAGGCCGCAGGGGGCGATCGATCAAACGGCTGATGAGCGTCACTTTTTCTGGGGGACGCCCTTCCCGCCTCAAAAAACCACCTGGAATCCGACCTGCGGCGTACAGTCTTTCTTCGTAGTCAACCAACAAGGGAAGAAAATCTATGCCTTCTCTGGCAGTAGCGCGTGTTGCCGTCACCAAAACGGCAGTATCTCCCGACTGAATCAGCACGGAACCTCCGGCTTGTGGGGCAAGTAGACCCACTTTCAGTCGAATATCCCGTCCGTCGAAGGATATTGACTTGTCTAGTTCTACCATTAGAGTACTTCGTCCTTTCTCTATCATGCTTTCTTCTATGTCGCAATCGTAGCACTTACGTACTATTGCTGCTTTGAGGTAAATTACGGTGCTTTAGAATGTCAAAAACTAGCAAAATAGAAATTGCATGATTATTTGAAAGTTCTATATTAAAAAGTCAAATCTAAAATTAAAAATTTTCAAACTCTTCAGGCATGGCAATTTTACATGGCAGCTGGATACCTTGCGAACGTGGTGGTTATCTTTTTGTTTGGGGAGAAACCTGGCGCACAATGGCGTCTGTAGAATCGTCGTCTTCAACGGGTATTTCATCTCATCCTTTTGCAATGACGCAGCCAGAACACACGTCTTTTTTGCGTTCTCACAGTCTTTCCATCGGTCAATTTTTGGAATCATCTAAGGATTCTGGCAAAGGACGCCGTAGTGGTACATCACAGAGCAAGTCGCACAGATGGCAGAGTCAAATTCTGGCTTTGCCGACTCAAACGTCATCAAATAATGAACCGGTATACCCACTACTGTCTTTTAAAAGCTTGCCAGCAGGTACAGACACCCCACCTCTAGAACTACAACTGTGGAAAGTTGAGGGGTTCTGCCTTGAGCCTATAGAGGCAGTGAAATTTCTGCAAGCGCTACCCCTTGGCTCTTTTAAAGCCTCGGATGCTTACGTGGGAGGGGAGTTACGATTTTGGTCTCAGGTGACACGGTGGAGTTTAGATCTGCTGAATCGATGTAAGTTTTTACCGGGAGTATACCGACAGCCTAACGGTGATGCGATCGCTTGTTGGCAACCCCTGCTTGATAGTGCCATAGATCAAGCTCGTCTAGAAAAGTTTGCTCAGTTAATGCCTTCTGCTTGTCGTGCTTATCAGGGAATAGAGAAGGGACAAGGGGGACAAGGGGGACAGGGGAGCGAACCAGCTTCTCGTTTGTTGTCTCAATCACCCATTTCTCCTGAAGAGCTACTGTTGGGATTCTTGAGCAGTGTTATGGATGCTCAGGTGCGTCATTGGGTTGAGACTCAGGCACTACCGACGGTAGAATCGCCGATGCAGGAGTGGTTGCGATCGCTTTCCACATCATCTGACACGCTTGAGGCACCAGCAGAAGCCGCAGTCCGACTAGAAGCCGCACTCTCGACCTGGACAACTCCGGTACGAGAAAACTTAATCGCACCAACAACTCAAACATTTGGACAAAATCTCTTTCGCACTGGCTTCTCTCTCATCCCCCCAGCATCAGGCGAAACCAACTGGCGTTTGGACTATTGCTTGCAAGCGGTTGACGACCCAAACTTCTTGGTAGATGCAACTATAATTTGGAGTCAACCCGTAGAACGATTAGAGTATCAAGGACGGACAATTGAGCAACCTCAAGAAACGTTCCTCAAAGGTTTAGGCTTAGCTACTCGACTCTATCCACCCATCGAACCCAGCTTACACGAACCGCGCCCCCAGTCTTGCGAACTCACATCAGTAGAAGTGTATGAGTTTATCCGAGCAAGTGCATGGCGCTTACAAGATAGTGGTTTAGGTATCGTCCTACCGCCAGGATTAGCGCCAGGAGTAGGAGGAAATCGCTTAGGAATTAGCATCAGCGCCGAAGTTGGGCAATCGAGCAAAAAAGAGCGCTTGGGGTTGCAAAGTCTGCTGAAGTTCAAGTGGGAACTAGCAATTGGTGATAAAACCATCTCGAAAAAAGAATTTGACCGTTTGATGGCGCAGCAATCTCCACTGGTAGAAGTCGGTGGCGAGTGGATAGCACTGCAACCCTCAGATGTCAAGGCTGCTCAAGCTATTTTTGCGGCATCTAAAGAGGAGATGACTCTCCGTGTAGAAGATGCTCTACGCCTGAGTACTGGTGACACAACAACCCTGGCAAAACTACCAGTAGTTCACTTTGAGGCATCTGGTGCCCTGCAAGAGTTAATTACAAATCTGACTGGTAATCAATCAATTCAGCTGATTGAGATACCAGAAAGTTTTCACGGGACTTTACGACCTTATCAAGTACGAGGTGCTAGCTGGTTAACTTTCCTGGAACGCTGGGGTTTGGGTGCCTGTCTAGCAGATGACATGGGTCTTGGAAAATGCATTTTACCGCAATCATTATGTTTTGTCAATGGATTATTGCGAACAGCAGAGGAAATTTGGGAAACAAATACCGGAAAAACAGAGTTTGACGGCGAAGGATTTTGGCGGCAGCCGACTGAGTTATTGTTGGTCAATGCAATCGATGAGCAAACGGGCAAAATGACTCTAGCTCCGATTCAGCAACTCTATCGGCAGAGAGTTCAGGAGAAACTCAGGACAGTCAGACTAAAAGATGGTAGCAGCATTACCATTACCTATCGTCATCAGCTGTTAACCAGTAAAGGCTGGACAAATAATTTACAGATTGGCGATTATATCTGCGTGCCAGCAAAAATGCTTTGGAATGGCATGTCAGAAGACGAGGATGTGGTAAAGTTTGTGGCTTGGCAAATTGCTGAAGGATACGAGTCTAGCGATCGCGCCGCCCTCAAAATAGCACAGAAAGATGATGCAGTTCTCGAAGACTTGCGCCTCACGCTCCTGCGTTTTAGCAAGAAGTACAAGATACAGATTAACCGTCCAGCCGTTCATATTCGTGCTCACAATAGAGCAGCTGACTTAAACGTAAATAGTCGAGCCTATAGACAATTCCTGGAAGCAAAAGGCTACAAGTGGGGCAAACGCTCAAAAGAGAAATCCATACCGCCCTTTATCATGCAGGCAGACTTAGATACTGTGCGGGTTTTCTTGAGTAACTACTTTGATGCTGAAGGCTCTGCCATTTCTAGTATGCGGAGTGTTGAAATCAGCACAGCCTCACCCCTACTGATTGAGCAACTTTCTGTACTACTAAGACGCTTCGGCATATGGTTGAGAATAGCACCCAAACAGAAACGCGCTACCAATGGTACTGGCATCTTCCGAACTTACTACATAGGAACTCTTGGAGGCAACAGCGCTCGGAGATTTTTGAAGGAAATTGGGTTCAATAACCCAGACAAACAGCGGAAACTAGAGGCAATTTGCGAATGGGTGTGCAATACGAATGTTGAAGGAATTCCAGCTTCTGATATTGTTGCCAAAGCGGTTGAAACAACCAAGCTTCCCTTGCGCCATTTTGGGATGCACTGCAACGTTTACATTAACGGCTCACAGCAGTTTTCAAGAAACAGCCTAGAACAAGTGCTAGTCGGATTTGATCGCATCCTGACAGGCATTGCCGAACAGGAGTATCGTCAACAAAAGCTTTCCAAGTGGACAACCCAAACTCTTGACGCCTATGCTCAATTGGATACTTTACAGTTGAGCGTCACTAGACAAAGGCTGCAACATTTACTCGATCAGGAAGTTTTTTACTGCCAGATTCAGGAAATAGAAGATGTCGATTATGAGGGATGGGTTTATGACTTTGAAGTAAGCAAACACCACAACTTTGTTGCTAACAACATTCTTTGTCATAACACAATTCAGACTATTGCCTTTCTGCTGCATCTTAAAGAACAGGAGGCGTTAGAGTCACCAACGCTGTTAGTTTGCCCGACTTCAGTGCTAGGAAACTGGGAACGAGAAGTCAAGAAATTTGGCCCCTCACTGAAAGCTATAGTTCACCACGGAGATAAACGACTAAAAGCTAAGGCATTTGCTAAAGCCGTTAAGGATAAGCATCTAGTCATTACCAGTTATCCCTTAGTGTTTCGAGATGCAACAACGCTTCAGGGTGTATCCTGGCAAGGTGTTGTCCTGGATGAGGCACAAAATATTAAAAATCCAGGGGCAAAGCAGTCACAAGCTGTACGAAAACTAGAAACGGGCTTTCACATTGCTTTAACGGGGACTCCGGTGGAAAATCGGCTGTCTGAACTTTGGTCAATTTTGGATTTTCTCAATCCAGGGTATTTGGGCAATCAGCAATTTTTCCAGCGTCGGTTTGCCATGCCGATTGAGAAATTTGGGGATAGGGATACATTACAGACGTTGCGATCGCTTGTTCAACCGTTCATCCTCCGACGCCTCAAAACAGACAAAGAAATCATCCAAGACTTACCTGAAAAACAGGAGATGAACGTCTTCTGCGGACTTTCAGCAGAACAAGCAACACTTTATCAAAAATTGGTAGATGAGTCTCTGACAGAAATTGAATCTGCTGATGGCATCAAGCGTCGAGGGTTGATTTTAACGTTGTTGTTGAGACTCAAACAAGTCTGTAATCACCCAGCACAATACCTAAAAGAAAAAACCTTGGGAGAATCCAAGCGTTCAGGAAAATTGCTCCGTTTACAGGAAATGTTGGAAGAGGCAATTTCAGAAGGCGATCGCGCTTTAATCTTCACTCAATTTGCCGAGTGGGGCAAACTCCTACAACCCTACCTACAGGAACAGCTGGGTGGGGAAACATTGTTCTTGTATGGAGCAACAAAAAAACAGCAACGAGAGGAGATGATTGACCGTTTCCAAAATGACCCCGAAGGCCCACGTATCCTGATTCTCTCGCTTAAAGCGGGTGGTACTGGACTGAACCTAACACGCGCCAATCATGTTTTTCATGTTGACCGATGGTGGAACCCAGCCGTAGAAAACCAAGCAACTGACCGTGCTTTTCGGATTGGTCAAACCCGGAATGTTCAGGTACATAAGTTTGTTTGTACGGGCACGTTGGAAGAACGAATCAATGAAACGATTGAAAGCAAGAAACAACTAGCAGAACAAACAGTAGATGCTGGAGAAGAGTGGTTAACGGAAATGAATACCGACCAATTGCGATCGCTTCTCATCCTTGACCGTAATGCTGTAATTGATGAAGATTAGTTGTTGATTGTTGATTGTTGGTTGTTGGTTGTTGGTTGTTGGTTGTTTGTATTTTTTAATAAACGATTCAACTTACTATCTTCTAGAGATAGAATCAGAATCATAGTAGTCTCAATCCAAGGTGCATTCCTTGCGTTGCACAAATAGTTTTGAGAAAGGACAAGGGAAACAAAGGGGATAGTACAGCAAAAGAAAAATATATTTGCACGCAATGGATGCTCCCCAACTCAACCACAAACAACAAACAACAAACAACAAACAACAAACAACAAACAACAAACAACAA
>DALYIW010000037.1:0-3742 GCA_031970155.1 Coleofasciculaceae cyanobacterium CTOTU46601
CGCATAAAAAATTACTAACAACCAACAACCAACAACCAACAACCAATAACTAACAACCAAAAACCAATTTAAACAGGTGTAACGTCCTTGTAGACATTCAAGAAGTCTTGATGAGGTCCGGGTTGGGTGCGTAAATCTTCTAGCGAACCTTGGATTTTTAACTGACCCTCATCTAACACTACAACCCAATCTGCCCGATTGATGACGCTTGGATGGTGGCTGATCAGAATGGTGGTTTTGCCTCGGCGATGGTGCAAAAGGCGATCGAGTACTTGTGCTTCACTGACTGGATCGAGTCCAGCTGTTGATTCGTCTAAAACTAGGACTGGTGGATCAGTAAAGATGCCTCGTGCGATCGCTAATCGTTGCCGTTGTCCCCCAGAAAGATTAGCACCAAATTCACCCAGAACTGTCTGATACTTTTCAGGCAATTTACTGATAAACTCATCTGCATTAACAATCTGGCAAGCTCTGACTACATCACCAAGTTTGGCTTCCGGATGACCTAAGCGGAAATTCTCCAGAATCGAACGACTCCACAGATGAGCTTCTTGAGGAACCAGAACAACCTGTTGCCGAAGGCATTCAATAGATAAGTCTTGGATATTGTAGAGTCCAATGCGGATATTACCCGACTGAAGTTGATACAATCCAGCAATCAGTTTTGCCAGCGTACTTTTACCACAGCCCGAAGTACCAATTACTGCTGTTACTTTCCCACCAGGAATAGTTAGAGAAAAATCTTTGATTAGCTCTATTCTGCCTGGGTAATGAAAGGCTACATTCTTGCAAACAACGTCAGCATCACTAGAAATTTTGTCAAAAGGCTTGTTTTCATCCCCTTGAGTTTCTGGTGTAGAGTCAATCACTTCTGTTAAGCGTTGAGTAGCCGCTTTGACACGAGTAAATTCATCAGCAAATCCGATCAAAGCACTAATTAACGCTACAAAATTTCGGTTCATGCTGTTGAACGCTAGTAGTTGACCAATGCTCAACTCTCCTCTAATTACCAAAGCACTACCAAACCACAGTAAACCGATGCCGCCGATACCAGAAACCAATCCCGAAAAACTGTTATTAATAATGCCAATTTGGGTAGTGCGGAAGGTGAGGTTAGCAAGGCGACTGAAGCGATTTTGAAATTCTTCCCAAAATTTAGGAGCAGCAGTTGTTGTCTTGAGCGTCAATGCTCCTTTAAAAGTTTCTACCAGTATGCCTTGATTTTCTGCTTCTAGAGCTAAGGCACTACGAGTTTTCTGTTGTAGCGTAGGCAGAAAAGCTACTGTAGATAGAGTCATTAACCCAGCAATCAAGACGGCAGCCAGGGTTAGTTGACCACTATAAAACAGCATAAAGCCAAAAGAGACCATGGCTATAAAAAACTGACCCGGTAGACTGACAACAACTTGAGAAATTAACTGATTAATCTCTTGAATATCTTGCAGTCGGCTGACAATTTCTCCACTACGACGTGTCTCATAGTATTGGAGTGGTAAGCGCAAAATTTGCCGCCCAAACTCCATGACTAAACTTAACTCTAAACGTTGAGCAAAATGAGCAATGAGAGTGGACTGTACCAATTCAATACCGCTGCTGAAGATGTTCATTACTACAACTGCGATCGCTAACGCATTCAACAGCCCAATATCTCGCCGCACCAGCACATCATCAGTGAGGATTTGTAGCAAGAACGGCGTTGCTAAAGAAAGCAAACCAAGAACTAAGTTAACCAGTAACGCTTCCGCCAAAATAGAGCGATAAGACCAAGTACGCTTAAAAAAGCGATTAATACCACTCTCTACTGGCTCATTAGGCTGAGCAAAAAAACGAACAGGGTCTGGTTCTGCTAACAGCATCACCCAATCTGTCCAACCCTCCGTTAACTCTTTTCGACTGAGATAACGAACTCCCATACCAGGGTCGGCAATTACATATTGCTTACCCTGTTTCCCATACAAAACAACCCAATGATATCCCTTCCAATGAATGATTGCGGGTAGTGGTACCTCATTGATTCGGTCTAGAATTTCCGGTGAAGCCCTAACAGAACGAGCATTGAAACCGAGAGTTTCTGCCCCACGATTCAGCCCTAGTAAGCTTGTGCCCTGCTGCCCTGTACCAACAGCTTCACGAGTCCGGTTCAGAGTCAAAGTAACTTTGTAGTGTTTAGCAATAGTCGAAAGGCAAGCTGGCCCACAATCTTCTTCACTATGTTGCAGAATAATCGGATATTTCCGACGTAGAAAAGCCGGATTCTGCAAAATGTTAGTGATTTTCTTAAGTATCGATAACATTAACTACTCCTTAGAAATTAGAGTTTATAAATACGCTATACGTGACAAGAAAAGGATGAATGATAAAGGATGAAAATTGAATGAATATATATTTTTTTCCGAAGTCATCAAGGACTTTCAGGAAGAATTGCAAACGAGCCTAAGCAAAGCCTAGTAGATAAAAAACATATTGCTCGGAAACTTGTATAATTTTTGAAGCAGAAAAAGCACCTATAAAACTACAGGTGCTTAATCTAAATTAGAGCTCTTCCGGAGACTCAGTTAGCAGTGATGTGTGACCTTAGTTGTTAACTTCCACATTGACATAGGTAGACACGTTAACTTTCGTGCTGGAACGACGACGACCACCCCAGTAGCTAGGATAGTAGTCATAGCAGGGGTAATAGTGGTACCCACCATTGATGGTTGCAGATTCGTTGGTTGTGAGTTCTGTAAAGAGAGAGTTTTTCTGAGTATCTTTCATGGTTAACGTCCATAGAATTGACGAAGCCAAAAAAGCAGAACGAGCAATGTTTTGTACTCTATCCTGCTGATTTGATTTGATAATTCATCTTTCTAAAGTGAGTTGCTCCATCCGGATATATCCAGAGCTTTTAATATGTCTTTACAAAAAACTTGGGATGGGATATCAATTTGCTTCCTGATACGAAGTTGCGTTCATAATTAGTAGTTTCCTTCTCTCTTATCTGCTGTATCTCCCGCTTCTTCGTTATCTTCGTTATCTTCCTTGTTTCCTAGAACCATTTCAACAAAAAAGAAAGCACCTTGAAAAAGGTGCTTTCTCCAATTCAACTGTTATTCGAGTACTAAGTAAGCTGACAACCGTCTCAATTGCAAGTAAATTTTTATTATTTTAGGCAAGAGTGTTGAAACTTTTGTGTTCATCGCTTCTTGAAAAAGCGCTTCTTACCTAAAACACAACAAGCAAATTAAATGTACAACAGCTTACTGCTACCAGTCGGATTTTAGCTATCGACGTCTACGTTAACCGTTACGTTCACTGTAGTAGATGTGTTGGAACGAGGATAGTAAGTGGGGTAGTAAGGGCGATAGTAGGAGGGGCGGTAGCTATTGTAATAAGGCCGGCGGCGGCGATGGTGGCGGCAGGCACCGTTGATGGTAGCAGATTCTTCAGCAGGAACTTCAGTCAATAGTAAGCTGTTCTGAGTATTGTTCATGGTTAATGTCCATAGAGTTGACTAAGCCAAAAAAGCGAATTGAGAAATTTTGTTGACTCTCTTCCACTAATTTGCTTGATAATCTACTTTTCTAAGGAGAGTTACTCCATCCGGATCGTTAGAGGAGTTTTAATAACTTTTTTGAAAAGAATATTTGCTAGAATAGCAATTTGATATCTGATATATAAACTCAGTAGATTCCGCCAACAAGTAAAGCTAAAATCTTTCATTGTTACCCTATATACTTATAGTGTTTATTAAGTTAAAAAA